>CAZIXB010000022.1:0-18405 GCA_964543205.1 uncultured Victivallales bacterium | reverse complement strand
GACGTGGAAGAGTTAACTACGAAATGCCCGCCGTCGCCAAGGCTATGGCGGGCGCCCTTCTTCTTTGTGCCTCGGGTATATCGAGGCCGGGAGGCCGGGTGGTTAGGGAAGAAAAAGAAGAAGAAGAGAATTTTCAATTTTTGCGGTAGTTGTGTGAGTTTAAGTTTGATTTTGAGGTGAGAATATGAAAACAGCCGGAATTATTCCGGCCCGATGGGGTTCGACCCGGTTTCCCGGGAAAATGCTTGCCGAAATATGTGGCAAGCCTTTGATAATTCATGTTATTGAGAATGCGAGAAAAGCCTCGGGTTTAGACCTGCTTGCTGTTGCCACTGACGATCGACGCATCTTTGAGGTTGTGGAAGCGGCAGGCTGCAAAGCTCTGATGACCGGCATGGATCATCCAAGCGGAACAGACCGCATAGCTGAAGCGTTGCGACAGGTTGACGCTGAAATAGTAGTGAACATCCAGGGGGACGAGCCGTTCATTGATCCCGGCCTGATAGACCGGATTGTTGAAAATCTCGCGGCCGGGGGATGGGACATGTGCACTGCGGCGGCTCCTGTTCCTGATATGGAAAGAGCCCGTGATCCATCGACCGTGAAGGTTGTTGTGACAGGGCAGTCGCGCGCCCTGTATTTTTCGCGGGCATTGATTCCTTTTGTAAGGGATGAAATTCCCGAAGATTTAAAGTATCTCAGGCACATAGGAGTGTACGGGTATATGCGGGATTTTCTTGAGTCTTTTGTTGCGCAGCCTCCTTCACCCCTTGAGCGGGCAGAGAAGCTTGAGCAATTGAGGGCGCTGCAGATGGGAGCAAGGATACTGGTTCTTGAGACCCCGGACGAATCTGTCGGAATTGACACCCCGGGCGACCTGGAATATGCTGAGTGTGCGTTGAAAGGGGCAAGTTAGTTATGTCGAGAAGAGTCAAGATTGGATCAATTCAAGTCGGAGGGTCCGCGCCGCTTGCGCTTATTGCCGGTCCCTGTGTGCTTGAGGAACGCAGTACAGTTGTCGGGATTGCCCGTTATCTTTCCCGGTGGGCGGAAAAAGAGGGTGTGCCGTTTATTTTCAAGGCGTCGTATGATAAGGCAAACCGCTCTTCGCATAAGTCATTTCGCGGCCCTGGTCTTTCCCGCGGACTCGAGATGCTCAAAGAAGTGCGCGAGAAGTTTGGTGTTCCGGTGTTGACCGATATCCATAATGAAAGCGAAGCCCCGCTGGCAGCGGCTGTTGCCGATGTTCTTCAGATTCCCGCTTTTCTGTGCCGGCAAACTGATCTTCTTCTTGCCGCAGGTCACAGCGGGAGGGTCGTGAATATCAAGAAAGGCCAGTTCCTGTCAGCCGCCGAAATGGAGAATGCGGTGGAAAAAGTATCCAGCACGGGAAACCGCAGAATTCTTATCACTGAACGCGGCAATTCGTTTGGATACAATGATCTTGTCATGGACATGAGAAACATGATCCGCCTGGCGGAAACAGGTTATCCGGTAGTGGCTGACGCAACCCACGGAGTGCAGCATCCCGGCGGAGCGGGCAAGAGCTCATCGGGCGAGTCGCGCATGGCCCCGGTTCTGGCCAGGGCGGCTGTTGCCGCGGGTTGTGACGCTGTGTTTCTTGAATGCCACAAGGAACCCGGAAAGTCGTTGTCGGACAGGGATACTGTATTGCCTCTTGCCGCTGTGCCAAGGCTTTATAGTGTATTGAGAAAAATTGATGAAGTTAGTTAGAAAAATTCTTCCCCCGCTTTTTGTGACTGTGGTTGCCCTTACGGTTTCAATTGCCGCCGGGGATCTGGAAACCGGAGGCGGAACGGGGCGGAATGTCCGGCTTCCTCTTGAATTCGACGATAAAGGCAATCTTCGTTCGCAGTTGTTTGCGGGCTCAATGTCCACTAAAGACGGATTAATCAAGGCAACCGACGTCAAGGTCGAGTTTTACGGACCTGCCGGATCAGTACAGATGGTTATGCAGGTTGGAGAATGTTTATTTGACAAGGCGAAAGGGAAACTGGATTCAAAGTCGGATGTTTTTTTCCGGCGCGGTAATTCTGTGATAACCGGCACAGGCCTGAAGTGGGAAAGGGGCGAAAAGACGGTGAAGATTCTTTCAGATGTTCGAGTGCAATTAGCTGGCGGTTTTGAAGGCTTCAGGCATCTTGCGGAAGTCGGGACAGGGGAGGCGCAAAGGGATGAGTAAAGAGCAATATGCGGAACAGTTCCAGGCGGTGAAAAGCCGCTGCGAAACGGGGAGTTCCCCGAGCGCGGCAGGGCGTGCGGCTTATTTCCGGAGGCCAATACTTTTTTTTGCAACGCTTGCAATTGTCTCCGGGCTGTGTTTTGCTGAGGAGCAAGCCGGGGAATCGACCAATACGACTGTGGTAACATCCGATACACTAACCTATGACTACAAAAGGAGTGTCGCAGAGTTTAAAGGTTCGGTTAAGGCGATAGACCGCAATGTCGAAATCCGTTCTGACACACTGCGCGTTTTTTTCGCTGACAGCAACACCATCAAGGCAGCCACCGCGCTTGGCAATGTGCGGGTGTTGGGACAGAACAGGAAGGCGAAATGCGAGAGGGCAGTTTATTTTGTGGCAAAAGGTGAAATTGTTCTTACGGGCAATGCGGAAATAAGCGAAGGGAAAAATCAGCTTCGGGCCGAAGAGATTACATTCTGGGTGAACGATGATAAGCTTCGGGCCACGCGCGCGCATCTGCGCGTGGAGAGCACGGATAAAGTTGCCGGCGGCAGCGGCGGGGAAAAAGAGAGCGCCTTGCCGTTGACAAGCGAAGAAAACGATGAAGATTCAACCGGCGGAGGTGGAAATTGAGAATTCCGGGTTCTCAACAATCTGATGGGAGCGAACAGGCGGCATGACCGGCAATCTTGTAGAGACAACAAACCTAGTGAAGCGATATCATGGCAAGACAGTGGTTGATGATGTCAATGTTCGTGTAGGCGCCGGGGAGATAGTAGGTTTGCTTGGTCCGAACGGGGCGGGCAAGACAACAACATTTTACATGATAGTGGGGTTGATACGCCCTGACGGGGGCAAAATCAAATTCAAGGGAAAGGATATTGCCGGGCGGCCGATGTACAAGCGTGCCAGGATGGGTCTGGGGTATCTTCCGCAGGAACCGTCGGTTTTCCGCAAGCTGAGCGTTGAAGACAATGTCATGGCTATCCTGGAAACGCTGGATATCAGCAGGGATGAAAGAAAGCAGCGGCTGGAAAAACTGCTGGGCGACCTTGGTCTGAAGGAAGTCCGGAAACAGAAAGCATTTACATTGAGCGGCGGTGAGCGCAGGAAGCTTGAGATTACCCGCGCGCTGGTTACGAATCCGGCTCTAATTATGCTGGACGAGCCATTCAGCGGTGTTGATCCTCTTGCTGTTGATGAGATCCAGAAAATTGTAATCGGCTTGAGGGATCTTGGCCTTGGGATTCTCATTACCGACCACAATGTGCGGGAAACGCTTGCAGTAGTAGACCGCGCTTATCTATTATATGAGGGCAAAGTGCTTAGGGAAGGAAAGAGTTCTTTTCTTATTAACGACAAGGTAAGCCGGGAGCTTTACCTGGGACAGAAGTTTAAAATGTAAGGAGGGTTGGATGTCGATAGAAATCACGGCAAGGCATATTGAAATCTCGAATGGCACCCAGGATTATGCAAGGGCTAAGGCGGATGAATTGATGCGTGAATTTCCGGGAATAGAACATATTCACATAATACTTGATGAGGAGAGGCACAACAAGCTTGCGGAGATTGTTGTTCAAGCCAGGAATCATATAAGGCTTGAAGCTGAGGAAAAGAGCGATCAAATACGTGGCTCGCTGGATTCGGTGATCAACAAAATAGAGCGTCAGATGAGAAAGCAGCATGACAAGCTAAAGGATCACAAACTTACAATGCGGAAGAAAGAAGCAGAAAAACAGGAGATTAACACAGATCAATGATCAGCGAATCAAAGCACAAGAACAAGGTGACTGTACGCACTTTTCTGGAGTCCGGCCAGCGCAGTATGGATCTTGATCTGATTGCCGGAGAGAAATGGCTCAACAGGAACATTCCCGAAGCCGCAATCAACCGCGCGGGTCTCGGCCTGGCGGGTTTTCTCAAGCATTTTCCCCAGAAACGTGTGCAGGTGATCGGTCTGGCGGAACATTCTTACCTGTCTTCTTTGTCAAGCCAGGAAAGAAAAGAGAGACTTGACCGTTTCTTCGAGAAAAAGGTTCCATGCGTTGTTTTTTCACGGCACAAAAAGGTTTTTCCCTGCATAAAGGAACTTGCCGACAAGTACCGGGTGCCGGTGTTGCGAACAGACGCCATCACCAAGCATTTCGTGAATGCCGCGACCATCCTGATGGAAAACCTGATGGCTCCAAACATAAAGTACCAGGGGACGATGGTGGAGATAATGGGGATCGGCGTAATAATCGAAGGCAAGCCGGGATTAGGCAAAAGCGAAACAGCCCTTGCTCTTATAAGGAAAGGCTATGCGCTGGTTTCCGACGACATAACATCGTTGCGCGTGGACAGTTCCGGCGCTATCCTGGGGGCTCCGATTGTGGTTACCAGGTATCACATGGAGATAAGGGGGCTTGGTATTATTCACGTCCCAAGTCTTTTTGGTGTTGCGGCGGTAAGGGAACAGAAACGTCTTGATATGGTCGTTCGCCTTTATGATCCCGGGACAGGATCCCGGAAAATGTCCACCGATGTCGGCGCTTCCCGGTCGACCTGTGACATATTGGAGCAGAAGCTGCCTTTGGTTGAAATTCCGGTGCTGCCGGGCAGAGACCTTGCAAACGTGGTGGAAGCCGCCGCTCTCGATCAGAAGCTCAGAGCGCTTGGCCACGATGCCACAAAGGAACTTGACAATAACCTGATGGAAATTATGAGTAGAACCAGCGATGGCACCGAATAAAACAGAAACAGGACAGGAGCCTTTCACGAGACGGGTTGTTATTCAGAACCAGTATGGCATACATGCAAGGCCGGCTGCGATGATTACAAAAATAGCATCCCGGTACGACGCGGATTGCTATATAGAAAAGGACGGTAACAAGGTGTCGGGCAAGAGCATAATGGGTGTTATGACCCTGGAAGCTTCGAAAGGATCAAAGCTTATAATCAGCGCTCAAGGCGAGGATGCCGAAGATCTTCTTGATGAGATAGAAAGCCTGATAGCGCGGAAATTTGACGAGGAATAGTCCATGGCCAATGATTCAAAAACAAAATGTCAGGACAATGTTTACCACGGGATAGGCGTTTCTCCGGGAGTAATTGTCGGTCCGGTTGCCGTTGTGGCGGCAGAATCTGCGCAGGTAAGGTCAAGGAAAATTGCCGAAGATGAGATTGAAGCCGAGATAATGAGGTTTGAAGACGCCCTGATCGAGACCCGGAGACAGATACGGGATTTGCAGTCGGACTTATTGAAGAACGATTCGCATGTTGGAAGCGGCGTGTTGGATGCGCACCTGATGGTCCTTGATGATGTGACTCTTATCGAGGAGGTCGTTGAACGGCTCAAGAAAGACAGGAAAAACGCCGAAGCGATAGTTCGCCAGGCCACAGAGAAATACGCGCAGATGCTTGGCTCAGTCAAGGACGACTACCTTAAAGAACGCGTTGCCGACGTGCGCGACGTTGGGCGGCGTTTGATCCGGAACCTTACCGGCGACCTTTCGCCTTCGGTTAATGAGCTGGAAGGCAAATATATTCTTGTTGCTTCTGACCTGGCCCCGTCGCAAGCGGCAGCGCTGGACGCAAAAAAGGTTATGGGCCTTGCCACCGACCTCGGGAGCCCTACTTCTCACACTGCTGTCATGGCCCGGGCATTTGAAATTCCAACCATAGTTGCGCTTCATGATATCAGCAGCAAGGTGCAAAACGGCGACGAAGTTCTGCTTGACGGGAACAAAGGGACATTTATTGTCAAACCGGATTGCGACCAGCTCAGGGATTACGGAGAGGTAACCAAGGCCAGGGAGACCATTCAGCAAAATCTGACAACTTTGAAGGAGGAGCCGGCAGAGACGAAAGACGGGCACAGCGTAGTGTTGTCGGCTAACGTGGAAAAGCCCGAAGAAGTGGATGCGGTCATAGCCTATGGAGCGCAGGGAATCGGATTGTTCCGGTCCGAATATCTTTTCCTTTCCAGGGATGCCTCCGTGAGCGAGGAGGAACAAGCGGAGGTATACGAAGAAGTTGCATCTGCTCTGGCTCCCGCGCCGGTTATTATAAGAACCCTGGATATCGGGGGCGACAAGTTTTTCTCGGAATCGGATGTTATGCAGGAAGCCAATCCTTTTCTAGGGTGCCGTTCTATTCGGTTGTCGTTGAAAAATCCGGATCAATTCAGAAGCCAGCTAAGGGCTATTTTGCGCTCGAACATACATGGAAATGTCAAGGTGATGTATCCCATGATATCCAGTGTGACCGAAGTTATCCAGGCAAATGCGATACTGGAAGAGGCCAAGAAGGATCTTGAATCCGAGGGAGCGACCTTCCGGAAGAAGATTGAAGTCGGGGTTATGATAGAGATTCCATCTGCGGCTTTGACTGCTGCCAGTATTGCCAGGCATGTTGATTTTTTCAGTCTGGGCACGAACGACCTGGTGCAATACACTATTGCTGTCGACCGCGCAAATGAATCGGTCTCATACCTGTACGAGCCGGCTCACCCCGGCGTGTTAAAGCTTATCGAAGCTACAGTGAGGGCCGGGCACGATAACGATATCTGGGTGGGACTGTGCGGTGAAATGGCGGCTGATCCTGTTCTTGCTCCATTGCTTGTCGGATTGGACATAGACGAATTCAGCGTTGCGCCGGCTTCGACGCCACTGGTGAAAGACGCGATCAGGAGCGTAAGTTATGCAAGGGCCAGGGAACTTGCCGCCGAGGCGTTGAAGTGCCAGACCGGAGCTGAGGTCAGGCATCTGTGCCGTGATTTAACCAGGGAGGTTGCTCCCGAGGTTCTTGAGCTGGTTTAATGATCGATTCCTGCCGCAAGCGCGGACAGCGCCACTGCGAGAGAGCGAATTGTCAAAACTACCGATTCCGGTTTTCCGTGAAAACTCTCAATTAATCCTTGGTTTCTTCTCAAAATTGCTGTAATATCCGCGCGTTTAGTCGTTTTCAGCGGTATAAGTGTGCCTGGCAGCGATGTCTCGCTTCGGGCTATTAGGGGATTGCCGCTTGGAAGCAGCGGAAATTGAATTATTCATTGAGCGTCGTAATGCGGCAAAATGAGACAGGAAGGAAAAGAAATGGCAGCAACAAGAATTCTTTTTACATCGGAGTCGGTAACTGAAGGGCATCCGGATAAAATGGCGGACGGTATTTCTGATGCGATACTCGACGCGCTTCTGGCGGAAGACAAGCGTAGCAGGGTGGCATGTGAGACGCTTTTATCTACCGGCATGGTAGTAATTGCCGGTGAGATTACCAGCAAAGCGCAGGTGCCTTATGCTGATTTTGTCAGAAAGAAAATCAAGAAAATAGGGTACACTGATCCCGCAAGCGGGTTCAGCCATGATACCTGCGCTGTTCTGGTGTCTCTGGACAAGCAGTCGCCGGATATATCCCAGGGAGTGACCAGCGGCAAGGGGATGTTCAAGGAACAAGGCGCCGGAGACCAGGGTATGATGTTCGGTTATGCCTGCAACGAGACCAGGGAATTGATGCCTATGCCCATCATGTTTGCGCACAGGCTGACAAAGGCTTTGGCGAAAGTCAGAAAGAACCAAAGCGTTCCATTCATACGTCCAGACGGAAAATCCCAGGTGTCGGTTGTTTATGACGATGGAAAACCTGTGAGAATCGATAATGTTGTTGTTTCAACGCAACATGACCCGGATGTTTCGCACAAGGAACTGAAAGACGCGATTATCGAGGAAGTTATCAAAAAGAATATTCCGGCAAAGCTGCTTAATTCCAAAACAAGGTATCTTGTGAATCCTACGGGACGCTTTGTAACAGGAGGCCCTCAGGGTGACGCCGGTCTGACAGGCAGAAAGATAATTGTGGATACCTACGGCGGCATGGGCCGGCACGGCGGCGGAGCTTTTTCAGGTAAAGACCCTTCCAAGGTTGATAGGAGCGCGGCCTACATGGCTCGGTATGTGGCCAAAAACATTGTGGCCGCCAAGCTAGCCGCAAAGTGCGAAGTGCAGCTAGCCTACGCAATAGGGTATCCGGAGCCGGTTTCCGTCCTTGTAGACACATTCGGAACCGGAACAGTTGACGACAACAAGCTGGCCAAGGCAGTGCGGAAGGTCTTTGGTCTTAAACCCGCAGAGATTGTCAAGGAGCTGGATCTGCTAAGGCCGATTTACGAAGACACGGCTGCTTACGGTCATTTCGGGCGGACCAGAAAACTGAATAAGTTTACATGGGAAAAGACCGACAGGACAGACGCGTTGTTGGACGCTGTATAACGGCGCTCCGATAGAGGCGAAAAAAGAAAAAAGAAAAATAGAATCAGGAATACCAGGAGGTTGTTTTGGCAGCAAAGAAACGAAAAGCCGAATATGCAGTGAACGATATAAAACTGGCCAAAGAAGGCAGGAGAGAAATAGAGCTGGCGGAAAAGGAAATGCCGGGTCTTATGATGCTTCGTGAGAAGTACGGTAAGGATAAACCGCTGAAGGGAGCCAGGGTAAGCGGTTCTCTTCACATGACAATACAGACAGCCGTTCTGATTGAAACATTGCGCGAGCTCGGCGCCCGCATCAGGTGGGCAAGCTGCAATATCTTTTCGACACAGGATCAGGCTGCCGCTGCAATTGCTGCTTCCGGAGTGCCTGTTTTCGCGAAAAAGGGAGAGTCCCTTGAAGATTACTGGGAGTATACCGACAAGATGCTTGACTGGGGCAAGGGTCAAGGCCCGAACATGATAGTCGATGACGGCGGCGATGCAACATTGTTTGTCCATCTCGGGTACCAGGCGGAGGAAAACCCTGAAATATTGGACAGGAAACCCGGAAGCGAAGAGGAAAAAGTTCTTCTTGCGCAGGTAAAGAAATCCATCAAACGCGATCCGGAGAGGTTCCATCGGATTGCGCCTAAAATCCGGGGCGTATCTGAAGAGACTACTACGGGTGTCCATCGTCTTTACCAGATGTGGGAGAAGGGCGATCTACTTTTTCCTGCTTTCAATGTAAATGATGCTGTAACCAAGTCGAAATTCGACAACCTTTACGGCTGCCGGCATTCGCTTATAGACGGGATAGTCCGCGCAACGGATCTGATGATTTCAGGCAAGATTGCTGTTGTTGCCGGGTACGGCGATGTAGGCAAGGGATGTTGCCAGGCATTGAGAGGGCAGGGCGCGCGCGTGATTGTAACGGAGATTGACCCGATATGCGCCTTGCAGGCAGTTATGGAAGGTTACGAAGTTAAACCCATGGACGAGGCGTGTAAAGAGGGCCACATTTTTGTCACAGCCACTGGCTGTTGCGATGTAATCAAAGAAAAGCACATGCGCCAGATGAAAGACATGTCCGTGGTATGCAACATCGGCCATTTCGACAGTGAGATCCAGGTGGCAAAGCTTGAAGAGAAGTGCGAGTGGGAAGAGATCAAGCCGCAAGTAGACCGTGTAACATTTCCGAACGGAAAGAGCATTATTCTGCTGGCCCAGGGCAGGTTGGTAAACCTGGGTTGCGCCACGGGGCACCCCAGCTTTGTTATGTCCAACAGCTTTACTTGCCAGGTACTCGCGCAGCTCGAGCTTTTCTTGCATCCGGAGAAATATCCTGTAGGCGTCTATGTGCTGCCTAAGCTATTGGATGAAAATGTGGCGCGTATTCACGTCGAAAAGCTTGGCGTTGAGATCGACAAGTTGACCAAGGCCCAGGCCGATTACCTGGGCGTTAAACGCAAAGGCCCTTATAAGCTTGACGGTTACCGTTATTGAACAGGCAACCGCTTGTCAACCGAGTAAGCGGGCAGAGTGCGGGTGCGGTTAACAGCTTGTTCCCGTCGCTTTGCCCGTGATGCGCATTATGTTTCGTACGGCATGGTTCAAACAGCGGGACGGTTCATTTTCGCCGGGGGCGTTTTTTGCCATTCTGGCGTCGGCGGTTTTTCTCTTCAGACTGTGGTACATAACCACCTTTCCCTTATCGGGGGATGAAGCTTATCACTGGGAATGGTCCCGCCATCTTGCGGGGGGATATTATGATCATCCCCCCATGACGGCTTACTTAATATGGCTTAGCACCCGTCTTTTCGGTGTCAGCAATGAATTTACCGTAAGGTTGCCTGCGCTGTTAAGTCTGACGGTTTCGGCAGTTGTCATATATTTTCTTGCCTGGCATGCCTCTGTCCGGCTGGGACGCAGCAGGGCGGAAGCCGGGCTTGCGGGATTCGCCGCCGGAACGCTTATGCTTTTTGTGCCTGTATACGCTTGTTTTTCGGTATACATGAGCACTGACCCGCCGCTTATTCTTTTCTGGGCGCTCACGCTGTTTCTGCTCTTTCGAGGAATCATTGACCGCAAACTTGCTTTCTGGGCCGGCGCTGGACTGTGCATGGGGATGGCTTTACAAAGCAAATTTCTTGCGGCCTTCCTGCCGCTTGGGGCGCTATTGTTCTGCCTGATCTCTGTTCCGGACAGGAAGTGGCTGGTTCATCCATATCCATACGTGGCCGCGGCGCTGTCGTTGCTTGTGCTGGCTCCTTTTTTATGGTGGAACATGAACCACGACTGGGCTACATTCATGTTCAACCTGGTATACAGGCAGAAAGGCGAGGGATTCGGCCTGCAGCATGTGCCGATATATATAGCAGGCCAGATACTCGCGCTGTCGCCTGGAGTTTTTGTCTACGCGCTATATGCTTTGTTTGTGTGTCTGAAACAGCGTGAGCCTGAGAAGAGGCGGATATTGCTTTACCTTGCATGCACTGCGCTGGGGGCATTGTTGTATTTCTCTTTTGCCAGCTTCAAATTGAGGGTTGCTCCGCACTGGGTGACGCCGGCATGGATGGGAGTTATTGCGGCCCTTGGCATTCTTTGGAGCCGGGGAGGCAGGTGGGGGTCTTTGTTCAGTGGAAAAGCGAGGATGTTTTCGATGGCTCTGTGTGTATTTACAACTATTGCAATACACGCAATTTTACATGTTCCGCCTTCATGGTTGGATTTTGAATGGAGTTTTGCCGGTGATCCTGACCGCATAAACGTAGACGCTCATGCCGAACGTTTCGGGTGGCGCGAGCTTGGCCGCGAGGTTTCCCGGTTGCGGCAGGAGATGCTTTCTTCAGCCGGCAATGACAAAGGGGTTTTCGTTATGTGCGGGTCGTATGGTTTTGCGGCCAGCATTGCGTTTTATACCCCGGAACAGATACAGACTCATCTCTGGGGCCCGCGCAGGCGCCACGGCGAAAATTACAGGTTCTGGGATAATTTCCAGGAGTACAAGGGACAGAACGCAATCTTTGTTGCCAAGGAAGACGATTACATCGAGAAGAATATGGAAGCGCTGAAGAGACATTTTGACGGGGTCGGCGAGATCACGGAGCTGCCGATTGTTGTTGACCAAATTACGGTGCGCACATTTTACCTTATCCCGTGTTACGAATTTGACGGGGATTATCCTTATCCGGAAGATATAGGTGGCCTATGAAACGCGCGCGCTCTGCCGCAAAAACGATAAGCACATCGCGGTTGAATTGCGGTTCGGCAGCAATTTTCGCGGGCAACGAGCGGAGTTACAGCTGATGCGGTTGTTGCACAGATACATTGGCGGAAGTTTTGCCGTTGCTTTTCTGGTGACGCTGTTTGTTCTCAGTTCAGTTGTGTCCATGGGCGCTATTTTCAAGATGACAGACCTGATTGCAAGGGGAGTGAGCTGGTGGCCTATCGTTGTTATCTTTTTTTACGGCATGCCTGCCGCACTGGGTTTTGTTATTCCTGTTGCGGCTTTGACCAGCAGTCTGCTGGTATTCGGCCGGTTGTCGGGGGACGGCGAGATTACTGCCATGAAGGCAAGCGGTGTAAGTATGTGGCAGATATTTGCGGCTCCGCTTGCCATAGCAGCGGCGTTGATGAGCCTTTGTCTTTGGATCAGTGCAGAAATCGGGCCGCGCAGCGAGTATGCCCGCAGGTCTCTTGTCGCGGAGCTTGGCGCTATGTCGGCCACCGATTTGCTTGAGGAGGGCAGGTTTATCCGTGATTTTGAAGGTTATACCATTTATATAGGCAGAGAAGCCGAAGGGGCAATACAGGATATCCGGATCTATGACACTACGGGGGACCAAAGAAGAGAAATTGTTGCGCAATCCGGCAGGATCGATATTTTGGAAGGCACCAGGGATATAGCCCTGATCTTGAGGCAGGTAAGGATAGAGCCGTACTACGAGGATAAACCGGCATTTCTGGATGAATATGAGGTCGTATTGCCTGATGCCATGTCTTCTGGGAAACCGAGGGTGAGATTGACAGACAAGACGATTTTTGAAGTTGTTGGCGAGCTTGCGGGTGTAAGCAGCGAATACTCGAATGTCTCTGAATCGGACAGACAGATAATAAGAACAGAGCTTTTGTTCGAGATCAACCAAAGGTTGGCGGTATCTCTTGCCTGTCTTGCATTTGTCATGCTTGGGGCTCCGCTTGGCGTCAAAGCCCACCGCAAAGAGTCTTCCGTAGGCGTGGCGATCAGCCTTGGCCTTATGCTTGTGTTTTATATTTTTGTTATTGTGGCCGAATCGCTGGCGGGCACCCCTGAGGCGCATCCGGAGGTTATAGTGTGGCTTCCGGTAATTATCTCGTTTGTTCTCGGTTCGTGGCTGGTAGCGCGGACAAACTAACGCCTGAAACCGACGAGGGGATCTGGATGCTGGTTGCTGGATGCTGGTTGCTGGTCTCTGGATGCTGGATGCTGGGGGCTGGATGCTGGATACTGGATGCTGGTCTCTGGATACTGGTTGCTGGTTGCTGGATGCTGGTCTCTGGATGCTGGTTTCTGGATGCTGGTTTCTGGTTGCTGGTTTCTGGATACTGGATGCTGGGGGCTGGATGCTGGTTGCTGGGGTCCTGTACTGATATAGGTTGTCACTTTGACTGAGGAAAGGCGGTAGAATCTGAGTAGAGAAGGGGCCGAAGCAAGTCGTTTTTAAATCAGGACTTGACCTTCGAGCCTGACGCCTTTGTTTGCGTCCGGCTGCTGCATTATGGTATAAATAATGGATAGATGTTCAATAAACAGGGAGATCACGCAATGGCTGTAATGGAAGCTGAAGAGATAATGAAGATATTGCCGCACCGTTATCCTATGTTACTGGTAGACAGGGTGCTGGAATGTGATGACAGCGCCAGAATAGTGGGGCAGAAAAATGTAACCGTCAACGAGCCTTTTTTTCAGGGACATTTTCCCGGCGCCCCGGTTATGCCCGGAGTATTGCAGCTTGAGGCGATGGCACAGACAGGCGGAATACTGCTGATGCAGGTTAACAAGGCTTCCGGCGGAGTTCCTTATTTCATGTCTATAGACAAAGCTAAGTTCAGAAAAGTTGTCCGGCCAGGAGATGTTATGAATATTGAAGTAACCCTGAAGAAGGCAAGGTCGAGTTCCGCGCGGTTCGCGGCGAGGATAACTGTTGACGGCTCTGTTGTTTCAGAAGCCGAGATGATGTGCATGATATCCCCAGGGGAGAAAAGCTGATGCCGGAGATTCACTCAACCGCGGTTGTGAGCCCCGGAGCGCAGATTGGAGAGGGCGCGCAGATTGGTCCGTATTGTGTCGTGGGCCCTGAGGTGAAGATCGGACGAGGGTCAAAATTGATGAGCCATGTTGTTATGGACGGCAAGACCTCTATTGGCGAGGAATGCGAGGTTTTTCCCTTTGCCAGTCTGGGAACGACAACACAGGATCTGAAGTACAAAGGCGGCAGTACTTACGTGCGGGTGGGCGACCGCACTACGGTGCGCGAATATGTTACGATTAACTCGGCCACAAACGACGGGGAGGCCACGGAAGTCGGCGACGATTGCCATATAATGGCGTATGCGCATATTGCGCACGCCTGCAAGGTCGGCAATAACGTAATTATGTCAAACTGCGCGACACTGGCCGGCCATGTCGAAGTTGAAGATTACGCTATCCTCGGCGGACTCACAGGTGTGCATCAATTTGTCAGGATAGGAAGCATGGCAATGCTTGGAGGCTGCACAAAGGCGTGTCAGGACTGCCCTCCGTACATGATTGTCGACGGCAACCCGGCCAGGGTTATCGGGCCGAACAAGACAGCATTCAAAAGAAGAGGCATGGATCTTGAGGTTCGCAATGAGCTTAAGGCGGCATTCAAATGTTTGTATCGCGAAGGCCTTTCAACGGCTCAGGCGCTGGAAAAAATCCGCAGCTCAAAGCGCATGACCAAGGAAACACGGCGCCTGGCGGATTTCGTGGAAAATTCGAAGCGGGGGATAATCAAGTAGTTTATGAAACTATGTTACTGCAAATATTTAAAGAGCGTAGTGAAGCGTGTTTTTGCGAGTCGTGTATTGGCGCCGATTATTGCGCTTTGTCTAGTGTCGGGCGCTCCTGCCGCTGAGAACAGCGGACAGGGCGGCGTCGCTTCAACCACGATAGACAGTATACGCGGCGCCGGTTTTGTCAATTTCAGTTTTGACGGCGTTGACGTCAGGTCGTTTGTCAAATCCGTAGGCGACATGACCGGCCGGATGTTTGTGGTTGATGAGGATGTAAAGGGCAGTATAACTGTCGTTGCGCCCCGCATTGACAGGAAGGATGTATATTCGCTGTTTGTTACTATCCTGGAATCTGTTGGCTGCACGGTAGTCAACGACGAGCAATCCGACTTGTACAGGGTTATTGCCAGGGACGAGAAGGAGGTGGCCGGCGCGCCGGTAATAGGCGCAGAGGAGCCGACGCCGTTAAGCGGTCTGATAACAAAGATTGTAAGGCTTGAATACGTGTCTGCCGTTGAGATACAGAAGATTCTGGCCTCGAGGCTTGGCGCAGGGAAGGGTGGATCTGTTGCGGCAATTGAAGAGACGAACCATATTGTTGTTACCGATACTTCTGCCAGTGTGCGCAGGATTGAGAAGATGATTTCCGAGATTGACCAACCGGGCAGCGAGCGGATTACAGAGATTTTGTCTTTACGGCACGCCGATGCCGTGGAGCTTGCCGCGGAAATCAAGTCTGCTATTTCCGAAAGCCGGACAAGAGCGGAGCGGCTCAAAAGCAGGCTGCCTGCGGTTGGACGCGACAGCGCCGCAGGGCAGGGAATCGGCATTGTTCCGTCGCCTCGCTCCAACAGCATTATTCTGACGGGGAACAGGGGAGAAATTGAACGTTTGTCCGAACTCGTCAGGAAGATGGATGTTGAAGCTGAAACCCGGGGTGGAAGGCTTAACGCCATTTTTCTGAAATACATCTCGGCTGACGAGGCGGCACAGAGCATTGGCGCATTGCTGGATAGATCTGCGGGCAAAGCTGATGACGGCGGGGGCGGAGTAATATCTGTTGAGCCCAGCGTGGGCAACAACGCCCTGCTGGTTGACGCCTCGCCTAGAGAGTTGGAAGCTGTAAAACAGCTCGTCAGCCAACTGGACAAGCTGCCCGAACAGGTTCATATCGAGGTGTTGATCCTGGAGTTGACCGGCAGAAAGGATTTTACGCTGGGTGTTGAAATGGCAGCTCTTGATCAGCCCGGCGGAGTGAATGACACGGTCGTTGTGGGCAGCAGTATTACCCGCGAGAGCGCCCAGACGCTGTTGCAGGCTGTGCAGGAAGGCGTTTTCCCCAACGGTATAACCGTGGGTGTGGCCAGCGGCGCGAGAATGAATGAAGAAGGCAACCTTTCTATAGGGTATCCCGGCATTCTTAATTTAGAGGCCATGGATCAGGATGTTCGCATTGAGGTTCGCTCCCAGACTTCCCTGGAAGCGGAAAACAACAAAGAAGCCAGCGTGAGCATAGTCAATGACATTCCAGTGTTGAAGTCTACAATTGAAGGCGGATCGGGCACTGCCAGGGATGTTATTCAGAATATAGAACGGATGGAAGTGGGAATACAACTTAAGTTGACTCCGCATGTGATTGACGGTAAAGAAGTGCGTATAGTGCTTAATCCAAGCATCGAGACGGTTGTTGATTCCGGTCCTTCCGGAACACAGTTTACCCCCACAATTGCGCGCAGGGAGGTCTCAACGACAGTTACGGTGAATGACCGCGACACTATTGTTATTGCCGGTCTTACCAGGGATGACAAAAATACAAGAGTTCGGAAAGTTCCTCTTCTGGGTTCAATTCCTCTTCTCGGGATGCTGTTCAAGCGACATGAGGATATATCGGAAAAGACGGATATTCTAATTCTTGTAAAGCCGCGGATCGTTACGGGAAAGTCAAGAGGCGGCGAGACTGTTGAGGAATGGGAAACTCGGACCGGCATGAAATCGGAATTCTCCGAATAGCAAACTGGAGACACAAGAACAGTGAGCAACAACGCGGAAAATATGCCGGAAGAAACGGAAGATTTATCCGCCGGTCTGCCCGGTTCCGCAAGGGATCTTGCCCTGGAGTACGGACTTGAGTCAATAGATGTTCTACCAACCGGGTACCTTGACCAGGAACTGATCAAGAAGCTTCCAGTAGAGTGGGCGCGATCGCATTGTCTGCTTCCCGTAAGGATCGATGGTGATGCCTGTGTTCTGACTGCGGACCCTGCCGCGGTAGAGGAGCAGAACGCTCTTGAGTTGATGATTGGCTGCCCTTTGCATCCTGTTGTCGCCGAACGCGCGCTGATAGTGCAGGGCATTGAGAGAGCTTATTTCAGAAGGGACAGCTCGCCGGGAGATTACATCAAGGGCCTCGAACCAGAGGACGGGGAGATATCAATAGGCCGCATAAAAGCCGACGATCTTCTGCAAGCTGCGGAATCCGCCCCTGCCACACAACTGGTAAAGCTGATAGTTCTCGAAGCTGTCAAGCAGAATGCATCGGATATTCATTTCGAAGCATTTGAATCGAGGCTGCGTGTGCGCTACAGAATTGACGGCGTTCTTTATGAAAAGGCCTCACCGCCGAAGCACCTCGAACGGGCTATTGTGTCCAGGGTCAAAGTTATGGCCGGAATGGACATTGCAGAGAAAAGACTGCCCCAGGACGGGATGGCGCGGGTTCGGGTCGGTGAAAGAGAAATCGACCTGCGCGTGTCCACCGTTCCGGTAGCTGAAGGCGAAAGGGTGGTTCTGAGGCTTCTTGACCGGGATGCGACTTTGCTTCCCCTTTCAAAACTGGGCATGGACGGAAAGATGCTTGGTGTTTTCCGCGAGGTTATAAATTTTCCGCACGGCATAATTCCAGTTTGCGGCCCGACGGGATCGGGAAAGACAACCACGCTTTATGCCGCTTTAAATGAGATTGATTCGACGCGCAAAAACATCCTGACTATCGAGGAACCCATAGAATACCAGCTTCCAGACATCGGACAGATGCAGGTTAAACCGAAAATCGGGCTTACATTTGCCAACGGATTGCGTCATATACTCCGCCAGGATCCGGATGTGATTCTGGTCGGCGAGACACGGGATCTTGAGACTGCGGAGATTTCCATCAGGTCATCCCTGACTGGTCATCTTGTTTTTACCACGTTGCACACCAATGACGCTCCGGGCGCAGTAGTGAGGCTGCTTGATATGGGGGTTGAACCTTACCTTTTGGCCTCATGCCTGCGCGCGGCGCTGGCCCAGCGTCTGGTCCGCACACTTTGCGAGAGTTGCCGCCGCCGGACGGAAGCTTCGGAAGAAGATATTGCGCGGCTCGGGCCGGTGGGCAGAAAGCTCGAAAGCCGGCCAATATGGACACCGGCGGGGTGCGACAAATGCCTTGAGGGTTTCAACGGCAGGACCGGTCTTTTTGAGCTTATGCCGTTCAGCGAAGAGATGGCCGATGTGTTACGGTCCGGAAAAGTGAGGCCATTGCAGTTGAGAACTATGGCGGAAAATCACGGAATGAAGAATTTCGGGGATGCTGGAGTCGAGAAGGTTCTTGACGGAACAACCAGCATTGAGGAGGTCGTAAAGGTTATGCGCACGTAAAGTGGGGAAGGGAGGCAAAGCCGGAGAAAAACGTACTCGTACACCTACTCGTACACGCGAATCTCCGTAATCCGGGCGAGAAAAAGGGGGATAAGAGATAGGGGTGTACGAGTAGGTGTACGAGTATGGATAAGAAATTCTGTGGCATTGAACTGTCTGTCTGGAAACATTTTTTCGGACAGGGTCTAATTAGAATCACTGTAGAGGGATGTGGGGGGAGAATATCCAATATCCAATGATGAACACGGAATGTTCAATGATGAAGTGAAGAGGAAGAAAAGCCACGTCAGCGATGATATCGCTAAGTGGCCACTTGCCGCAGGGCGG
>CAZIXB010000021.1:0-18440 GCA_964543205.1 uncultured Victivallales bacterium | reverse complement strand
AAAAGAGTCCGACGAGGATGGCTGCATTAAAGAGAAAAAGACGGATAAGTCGGTTGTGAATGAAGATTTTGATAATGCATTTCCAAAAGCTGATGGTTATTGTCCCTGTTTTGTCCAGAATCAGTTAGCCTGATCTATTCACGCGCCGAGTTTGCCGCAAAACCGGCGCGCCTCCGGCGAAAAAAGCCAGGCGCTCCCTTTTGTTTGATATCATTGCGGATTTCATTGCAAGGAATTATAGGGACAACAGTGGCGTTTGGCAAGACTCAGGCGAGATGGGCGCTTGGCGGGCGCGGCCAATGACGCGCCGGAGGTCTATTTAGAATTGCTGTGGGGATGATGAAAGTTGTAGGATTAAATAGTAATGGAAAGCTCTGGAATTCTTTAGGAAGGAATGGATTGATTATGCGGATTGATGTCAGGAATGATTTTTTGCCTGGTTGCAACTTTGTAAAGCCTTTGTTGTGCTTTGTCCTTTTGATTTTTGTGGGTCTGACATTCTGTTCTGCCTCAGAATCGCAGGCGATCGCGGGGGACGGTATCGTTGATGAAAATGATATTGCATACCGCAAAATGAAGCAGCTTGCGGAAGTCATGATACACATAAGGGAGCATCATGTGGACGAAGTCGGGTATGATGAGATTGTTGCGGGCGCTCTCGACGGCATGCTCAAATCAATGGATAGATACAGCGGTTTTCTGAAGAAGGAGGCATTTGATGACATACGCATGGAGACAAGGGGGCAGTATGGTGGAATTGGCATCCATGTAGGCATTCGCAACGGTTTTTTGACGGTTATTGCTCCTATTGAGGACACTCCCGGTTTCAGGGCCGGCCTTCAATCCGGCGATCAGATACTCGAGATTGATGGTAAAGAGATGACTGATCCTTCTCTTGAAGAAGCTGTAAAGATGATGCGGGGCAGCAAAGGGGAACCGGTATCGCTGAGAATCAGGAGCCAGGATGAGAAAGATGCCAGGGATGTAACCATAATAAGGGATGATATAGAAGTTCCGTCGGTTAAAGGGCAGCGAATGATTCGTGACAACATAGGATACGTGCGGATTACCAATTTTGCCGAGACAACGGCTGACCACCTGGAGTCGGCCCTGGAAAATCTTAAAACAAACAATATGGAAGCATTGATTGTTGATTTGCGCAGCAATCCGGGGGGACTTTTGACGGCTGCACAGCAGGTGGCACAGAAATTTCTTAAACGAGGTTCTCTTATTGTGACCACGAAAGGTCGGCCGGGTGTGCATGAACCGAAACAGCTTAGAGCGGGAGGAAGCTATGAGTTTGGGGATCTTCCGATTGCGGTATTGATTAACGGTGGCACTGCAAGCGCTTCGGAAATTGTTGCCGGAGCCCTTCATTCGCACAAAAAGGCTATCCTGGTTGGCGACACAAGCTTCGGAAAGGGATCTGTACAGAGTGTTGTGCCGCTACGCAGCGAAGAAAACACGGCGATACGTCTTACAACAGCTTACTATTTTACGCCTGATGGGCGGAAGATACATGAAAATGGTCTTGAACCTGATGTGCGGGTGTATGTGTCTGCCGAGCAATGGCGCCGGATTCAGCTCAACAGGGCCAAGGTTGAAACCCGCCAAACGGATGTCGAGGACGGGGATATAAACCGGGATGTGACGGATGCACAACTTGAAAGGGCTGCGGACATTCTGCAGGCCGTCATAGTATTCAGGACTAAGGGCGGATGATAATACTTGGAATTGAAACATCATGTGACGAGACGGCTGCTGCGGTTGTTGAAAATGGCATGCGGGTTTTTTCCAGCGAGGTGCTCAGCCAGGTTAAACTTCATGAACCTTATGGCGGGGTTGTGCCGGAGATTGCTTCGCGCAGCCATGTGGAATGCCTGCCGGACGTAGTTGACAGGGCCATAAAAGAATCGGGGTGTGGCTGGGGTGACATTGACCGCATTGCTGTTACTTCCGGCCCAGGGCTTGCAAGCTCTCTGCTGGTAGGAATCGCCTATGCAAAAGGCCTCAGCATGAGTCTTCGGCGGCCGCTGTGCGGCATTAATCATATAAGGGCGCATGTTTACTCGGCGTTTCTGGGCGAGGATACGCCCGGCATTTCGGATGTGGGCCCGTTTATTGCTCTGGTTGTTTCCGGCGGTCACACCTCGCTTATCAAGTTTTGCAGTCCCTGTGAATACAGGGTTTTAGGCGAGACAATAGACGATGCTGCCGGCGAAGCCTTTGACAAGGGAGCCAAGCTTCTGGGGCTGGGTTATCCCGGAGGACCGGCTATTGATCGTATTTCGAGGGATGGAGACCCAGGGATGGTAAATTTTCCTCGGGGGAGGCAACAAAAGGCCGATTTCTGCGGCGGTCTGGATCCTGAATTATGTTTCAGTTTCAGCGGGTTAAAGACTTCTTTGTTGTACTATCTTAAGGACTGTTCAAGTGAAGTTATTCCACGGAAGATTGCGTCTGTTGCAGCCAGCTATCAGGAAGCTATCATTGATGCGATTGTTCAAAGATGTGAAAAGGCTGTTTTAGGGGTGAATACTCTTGTGGTTGCCGGCGGGGTTTCTCTGAACAGCCGGTTGAGGGAATCTTTGGGGGAACTTTGCAAGCGCAGGCATGTTAAGTTATTGTTGCCCGCATCGGAATATTGCACTGACAATGCCGCCATGATTGCTGGCGCCTGCTGGATGGACCCGGGCGTTGTTGAAGTTGACGGCGGGGTTCTTGATGCTGAGCCTGGCCGTTCATTTTCCGGCTGACAGAGGTTGATCTGTGTCTGACCTGAGAGCGGGATCGACAAAAGTTTTATTAAAGCAAGGAATGCGGTTCGTGCGATTTCGGCAACATGGAGTAAAGATTTTTTTCACGGCAACTTGACTTTTGCGGGTAATAGGGACATTATATGCGCCGATTTGCGGTGAGTGCGGGTGTTGCTTAGTGGTAAAGCTCCAGCCTTCCAAGCTGGTAACGCGGGTTCGATTCCCGCCACCCGCTCCAAAGAAAGTCTTTTCTCTATCTTGACATCGGGACATCCGTTATGGTACTTCGCACGTCATGTCGATTCACCGGAAAAAGAATGCCGTGCGCGGCGCTGAGGATCTGAGCGGGGGTAATACACGCAAAGCTGTTGTAACAGTCAATGCTCCAGCCAAGGTCAATTTTTTTCTGAAAGTTCTCGGCCTGCGGCCGGACGGCTATCACGACATTGAAAGTCTTGTATGTCCTGTTTCGCTTTGGGATATTCTGGAGTTTGAATTGCGTGATGACGGTCAGATTAAGCTGGATATGCGTGTTGAAAACGTGCCGGGCTGTCGTAAGCTTGAAAAAATCGACCACAGGGATAACCTGGCGGTCAGGGCTGCCTCTCTTCTGCAGGAAAGGTCAGGATGCGCCGCGGGCGTAGATATTTGCCTGAAAAAGAGGATCCCGGTTGGCGGTGGACTGGGCGGCGGCAGTTCTGATGCTGCGGCCGTATTGACCGGACTGAACGCGTTATGGGCTTTGGATATTGAAAAAAGGCAGCTTATGGAGATGGGCGCTGAACTTGGATGTGATGTGCCCGCGTTGGTGCATGGCGGGATGACGCTGGTAGAGGGCGCGGGCGAGAGGGTCAGATATCCTGATGTTGACCTGTCCGGGGCAGGAAAGATGCACCTGGTTCTGGCGAATCCGGATTTTTCGGTTTCTACCGGCGATATATATTCGCGTTATAACGGGGGCTTGACCACCGGGCGCGGTGAAGTTAATATGCTCGTTTTGCCTTTGGTTCAAGGTGAAGCGAGTGGAGTAGCCGGTCTTTTGCGCAATGATTTGCAGGAGGTTGTTTTCAGGAAATACCCGCTTATTGAAATTCTGGCGGAGAATTTAAGAGCTGCCGGAGCTATTGACGTATTGTTGTCCGGGAGCGGAGCTACTGTTTTCGGGCTTGCCGATAACCAGCAACATGCCGCGTCGGTAGCCGGGGAGCTGGTGAAACGGTCAGGTTTTCCTGTCTGGACTGAAGTTGCACAGACGGTGCCCGATGGTGTAATGGTAGCACACGGCCCTTTGGAGGCCAGAGTCTAGGTTCGAGTCCTAGTCGGGCAACCATGGGCTGGAGAAAAAATGCGAAAAGTAACGGGAATCTGAAAACATGATAGAGGATAATCATGTAATGAGAGTTTTTGCTGGAAATGCTAACCGCCCTCTGGCGGAGAAAATTGCGAAGTACCTGAAGGTTGAACTTGGCGAAGTAGATATTGTCAGGTTTCCTGACGGGGAGATTTTCGTCAAAATCAGGGAAAATGTCAGGGGCAGGGATGTTTTTATTGTTCAGCCGCTCTGTAGTCCGCCGAACGAAGCCTTGATGGAACTACTCTTGATGATAGACGCGGCCAAGCGCGCGTCATCGGCGAGAATAACAGCGGTGATTCCGTATTACGGGTATGCCCGGCAGGATCGGAAGGATCAACCCCGCGTTCCGATTTCGGCCAAGCTGGTGGCCAATCTGCTTGTGGCTGCCGGAGCAACGCGTATCCTCACGATGGATTTGCATGCGCAGCAGATACAGGGATTTTTTGATATACCCGTGGACCATCTTTATGCGATGCCTGTAATGGTGCGGTACCTGAAGAGTATTGGAATTGAAGATGACATTGTCGTGGTTTCGCCGGATTCCGGTGGGGTTAAGATGGCTGTTGCCTATGCAGACATGCTTCAGGCCGGGTTGGCTCTTGGAGCGAAGTTCAGAAAATCCGCAACCAAGGTTGTAGCCATGAACATAGTGGGAGAAGTAGAGAACAAGACTGTTGTAATGGTTGACGATCTGACTTCAACGGCGGGTACTCTTTGTGAATCAGCCAAGATATTAAAACAGCATGGAGCCGGCGAGATTTACGCGGTTGTATCACATGCCATGATTGGCGGAGAGGGAGGAGAGCGACTGGAAGCGTCAGAGATTAAAGAACTTATAACTACCGACAGTGTTCCCATGCAATATAAGGGAAATTTCCCCATTACGATTTTGACCTGCGCCGATCTTCTTGGCGAAGCGATGCTGAGGATACATGAGAACCGGTCGGTCACGTCTTTGTTTAAACCGTAAATAAGTGAGGCATAACCAAATGGCAAAGAAAATAGAATTCAATGCGCAGAAACGAGAAGAGACAGGGAAAAACTCAGCCAGACGGCTGCGGTATGCCGGGCTGGTTCCCGGCGTATTTAATCTGAGGAACGGGGATTCGCGTCTTATAAAGATGAACCGGCATGATTTTGAGCTTCTGATGGCGCATCACGCGAGTGAAAGTCTCATAATGGATCTTCATATAGACGGCAGCAGCGCAAAGAAAGCGCTTTTAAAAGAAGTCCAGCATGACCCCATTACTGACAAAGTGTTGCATGTCGATTTTCTAGAGATATCAATGACAAAGAAGATGACCGTCAGCATTCCGGTCAATTTTGTCGGTGAACCGGTGGGAGTTACCGATGAAGGCGGGGTTATCGAGCATCTTATCCGCGAGCTGGAAGTTGAATGTCTTCCCAATGACCTGGTAGAGTCTATTGATGTTGATGTTTCGGAATTGAAAATCGGCGATACATTGATGGTTGAGAATTTGAAAGTGGATCCGTCTCTGACAATTCTTACGCCCGCCGATGTGGCCGTAGCAAGTGTCGCAGCCCCTCATGTCGAAGTTGAGGAGGAGGAAGAAGGCGAGGCTGAAGAAGGGGCAGAACCGGAAGTTATTGGCAAAGATAAAGACGGAGCGGAGAGCGAGGAAGAAACGGCCTGAATATCCGCGTATATGTGTGCTTGCGTTCCGACTGTTATAATTAGTAGAGTCTGTTTCGCGGCAAGAGGGATATTCCGGACGGTCTACACGCATGGATAGCCAAGGTTATACCGCGGGTATAAAGGTAGTTGCGGGGCTGGGTAACCCAGGCAGAAGATACGTGTCTTCGCCTCACAACGCGGGGTTTATGGTTGTTGAATCTTTAGCTGCCGCGGAACGTGTGAAGTTCAGAAAAAGCTTCAGGATCAACTCGAGGGTTGCGAAGATTTATATGTCAGGCAGGCCTCTGCTTCTTGTAGAGCCTCAGACATATATGAACAGAAGCGGCGCTTCTTTGAATGCTTTGCTTCGGAAGAAGGGGTGGCCCGAATCGGCTTTGCTTGTGGTTGTGGACGATGTTAATCTTGATATGGGCCGTTTTCGAATCAGGAGCGGGGGCAGTAGCGGAGGACATCGCGGGTTGGAATCTGTGATCAGGGAGTTGGGCACAAAAGATTTTGTGAGGTTGAGGATTGGAGTAGGCGGGGGCAACGTAAAAGGCGACATTACAGATTATGTGATTAAGCCTTTTAGGGGCAAGGAGAAGAGAGCGCTTGAAAAAACCGCTGAGCTGGCGGCGGAAGCTGTAAGGCATATTATTGACAGCGGCGTTGAAAGCGCTATGAACGAGTATAACGGGGCTATAGCTTCGGTGAAAGGCAATGACAATGGAGACATCAACAATGGGTGAAAGCGCTTTGAGACAATATGAAGGACTGTTCATTTTTTCGAGCAGGCTTGAAGACGATAATATAGAGAAAGTTGTTGAAAAAATCGGCGAAGAAGTTTCCGCGCATGGCGGAAATGTTGAGAAAGTTGTTTCTCTTGGAAAGCGCCGTTTTGCGCGTCCCATGGCGGGGAATGAATCAGGGCATTACCGCAGGATGTATTTTGATTTGTCGCCGGAGCAGGTGGAAAGCCTGAGAAGCAGGTTCAAATTCGTGGAGGGGATTCTCAGGGTTCAGATTATTCATCGGACAGAGGATGTTGAGGAAAAAGCGGTGGACGCTGAAAATGAACCACAGCAAGAAGAGGGAGAAAAATAATGGTTTCTGTAAATCGTGTAATGCTCGCGGGAAACCTGACAAGAGATCCTGACGTCAAATATACGGCTTCGGGCCGGGCTGTGTCCGGTCTGGGCCTGGCGGTTAACCGCAGATATCGCACTTCCGAGGGCGAGGACAAAGAAGAAGTCTGTTATGTTGACATTGATGTCTGGGGCAGGCAGGCTGAAACTTGTGGAGAATATCTTGGCAAGGGTTCCCCCGTCCTTATTGAAGGGCGCTTGCGTCTTGATCAGTGGGAAAAGGACGGTCAGAAAAACAGTAAACTGAAAGTTGTTGCAGACAGAGTTCAGTTTCTTGGTTCTCCGCGGTCGTCTTCGTTCGGGGATGGAGAAAAGCCGGGCGGACAGGAAAAAGAACAGAACCCTGTTGATGACAGCGCAGGAGCCGGTGAAGAGCTGGCGGATGATGATAATCTGCCTTTTTAGTTAAGGAGACAGCATGGAAGATAGAAGATTTAAAGGAAAATCCAGAAGGAGAAATCGCTATACATTGAAGGGGGTCGAGAAGATCAATCCTGATGATTACGAATTTCTCAACAACTTTGTAACGCCTCACGGCAAGATTCTGCCTGCGCGACTGACCGGCGCAAACTCGAAGCAGCAAAGGCAGATAAAAAAGGCAGTGCGCAGGGCCAGAGTTGTCGGAATGATTCGTTAAGCGAAGTTAACGGCAAGGATCGTAGACGGAGGTTTTTGATGTCTGTTGAAGTGATACTTATGAAAGAAGAGCCCGGGCTTGGCGTTGAAGGGGACGTGGTGAAGGTTTCAGAAGGTTATGCCCGGAACTATCTTCTCCCAAGGAAAGTGGCCGCGCCTGTAACTGACGCGACCAGGAGGAAGCTGGCCAGGATAAGGGAACAGCGAGAAGCCAATGCGGAAAAAGAGCTTGCGAAAGCCAAAGAACTGGCTAATCGGCTTGGATCGGTGTCATGCACTGTTACGGCCAAAGTTGGCGAAGAAGAAACGCTTTACGGTTCAATTTCGCCTGCTGATATTGTTGATGCGTTGAAAGCTCAAGGCATTGAAGATGTCGGGAAAAACCAGATCATGCGGGAAAAACCGATAAAAGAGCTTGGTGTCTATGATGTGCCTGTAAAGCTGCATCCCGAGGTCGAAACCTCGGTAAAAGTCTGGGTTGTTGAGGAATAGATCTCATGCCGAATGAGTCCGTGTCTTCTGTTCGAGCTATAAGCACGGATAGGTTACCCCCTTACAGCGAGGAAGCCGAGAGGGGAGTGCTTGGCTCCATTATGCTGGATTCTTCGCGAGTGATGGACCTTTGCATAGAGAACCAACTCTCGCAGGAATCGTTTTACGTGCCAGCTCATTCCACCGTCTATCAGTTCATGCTGGAGGTTTTCAAGTCAGGTTCAGCGGTGGATCTGGTGACTCTCAGCGAAGCGCTCAAGGCGGCTTCTCGTTTAGAGGACATTGGCGGTGTGGGGTTTCTCGAAAGAATAGTGGATTCCACGCCGACTTCTGCTCATGCGGAATACTACATTGATATCGTTCGCCAGCGGCATCTTCTGCGTTGTATTATTGCCTGTGCCAGGGATGCGGAAAAGTCCTGTTATCGCGGTGAAGAGAGCGCCGACCATATTCTTGGCCAGACCGAACAGGCGTTCATGGAGATTACCGAACGCCAGCACGGCTTTATGCTTGCCTGGCAGACGGCTGTCAAGGAGACCATGGAGCATGTTGAAGAAATTCTCAGCACACATCGAGGGCTCAGCGGAATATCAACAGGGTTTGTTAATCTTGACAGTAAGATTCATGGTTTAAGGCCCGGCGAGATGATTGTTCTTGCCGCCCGTCCGTCTATGGGTAAGACGTCACTGGCCATGAATATAGCCGAGCGGGTTGCGCTGGGAGTCAAGGATCCTGACAAAAAACCACGGCCGGTTGGAATATTCAGTCTTGAGATGTCGCATGAAGCTCTTGTGCTTCGCATGTTATGCTCTCATGCAAAGGTTTCCGCATTCAAACTTTCCAGCGGATGTGTTTCCGCGACAGTGGCGCATCCGAAGCTTACTACCGCAGCGTCAGTGCTTTCCAAGGCTCCGATATACCTTGATGATACCGGCGGACTGGATGTTGTTGAGCTGAGGGCGCGGGCGCGGAGGATGAAGAAGAAATATGACATTGAATTTATAATGATTGATTACCTGCAACTTCTTCATTCCAAGGAATACTCCAGGCAGGGTAGACAGATAGAAACTGCCAACATATCCGGGAATCTTAAGGCTATGGCCAAGGAGCTGAGGATCCCTGTGCTTGTGCTGAGTCAGCTCAGCCGGGCGCCGGAGCAGAGAGATAAAGTGGCTCGGCCGAAACTGTCAGATCTCAGGGATTCCGGGGCCATTGAGCAGGATGCTGACGTGGTATGTATGTTGCGCAGACCCTGTAAATATCCGGATGACGAGGAAAGGGATGATGAAATGCTTTCGATTGTCGATGTGGTTAAACAGCGAAACGGCCCTACAGGAGAGATCCGGCTGAATTTTGAAGAGGAATATGTCAGGTTCGAAGACAGGGAAACTGGAGTTGATGGCGCCGAAGAGGAACTAGCCGGCGGCGTTGAAGATGCAGATGTGGTTCTGGGATGAAATTGAAGTACAGGGTATTGACATGGATGGTTGTTCTTGTTCTTTCGGCTGTGTTTTCCGCGTCCGGGGCGACGATAGCTGAAATTGCTGTTGAAAACCGAGGCGCCGGAGAAACTGACAGATCTTTTATTCTTTCGCATATTGGCTCGGAGACAGGCGGGGAACTTGATCGTTTCCGGATATCCCGCGATGTCAAATCGCTGTTGGAAACCGGGAGGTTTACACATGTCAATGTCCGGGTTGAATCTTCAGGCGGCGAGACGGTTCGTTTAATTTACAGCGTAAAAAACCGGCTGAAGCTTGCTGCTCGGGCTGCAGTGGACGGCGGGGATCATTTCGATGCTGCCAGGGTCAGGGAAATCATTGACCTTTGGACTGGAGACCTGATCGACGACCAGGTGGTCGCTCTGGCTGTCCAAAGGCTCAAAGAAAAGTATGCCGAAGACTACTACACTGACGTCCGGATTGACTGGCAGATTGATATGATCGACCAGAAGAAAAGGTTGGCCGGGTTGAGTATCCGGATTGACGAGGGAGAGCCTAAACCGGTAGACAGGGTGATATTCAAGGGTAATAAACATTTATCCTACAACCAGCTTCGAAAACCATTTGAGCAGCCTGCATGGTATAATCCTTTCAAGTGGTTCAGGAAAAAGCAGTTCGATCCCAATGAGCTTGAAACCGCGCGCCTTGTAATTGAACAGATGTACGCCTTTGAAGGTTATCTGAGAGCCGAAGTTCAAATGCCTGAGAGAAAAATTGACAGCGACGGGCGTGTTGTCATTGAGGTGGAAATTGACGAAGGCGACCGTTACAGGATAGGCGAAGTCGGGATTGATGGAGTGGAGCTTTTTCCGGAGCAGGCATTGCTGGGCAGGGTGGGCATTAAGACCGGCGAGGTTGCTTCGCTCTATGCTATTCGACAATCAGCAGCGGCTATAGGGGATTATTACGGAAAGAGGGGGTATGTTGACACTATAGTCAGGCCGGCAACGGAACTTGGAGAGACGGTCAATACTGTTGATGTAGTTTTTGAAGTAACAGAAGGTGAAAAGGTTTGGATTCACGATGTTGATATAAGCGGAAACAGCAAGACCAGGGACAAAGTCATTCGCAGGGAATTGCTTGTTTATCCCGGGGATCTGTATGACGAGGTTGCCATAGAGCGCAGCGAAAAGCGGTTGATGAATCTGGGTTTTTTCTCCAGTGTCAGGAGCTATCCGGAGAAAACGCGGGAAGGCAAGAAGCGAAATGTGATATTTGAAGTTGAAGAGAAGCCTACCGGTCAATTCATGGTTGGGGCAGGATTCTCAAGTGTTGAAAACCTTATTGGTTTTGTTCAGGTCCAGCAGGGTAATTTTGATTTGACCGGCTGGCCGTATTTCACTGGCGGCGGTCAGAAACTCAAGTTGTCTGCTGAATTCGGATCGACCACTGAAAGTTATGAACTTTCTTTTGTTGAGCCTTGGTTTATGGACCGTAAATTGTCGCTGGGAGTTGATCTCTACAACAAGACTTTATCGTATGATGACTACGACCTTGAGCAGACCGGCGGGGCGGTGAGCCTCCGGAAAGGTCTTGCCGGGCCGAACAGTATTCAGGCCCGATACAGGCTTGAAAAAACTTTTGTCAGCGATGTAACCGACACAAATGAGTATTTTTATGTTGACCAAACCGGCGAAGGATATTTTTTCACCCGAGAGAAAGACGTGTTGCAAAGTTCTTTGCGGCTTAGCCTGATACATGACACCAGGAACAGTCCGTTTGTGCCTACGAAGGGGACGAGGGCTGTTGCTTTCGCTGAAATTACCGGCGGGATACTGGGTTTTGACACCGATATTTATGAACTTGGCTTACGCGTGAACAACTATATTCCGGTTTGGCTGGATCATGTGTTTGCCCTGAGCGCTCGCGCCGAGGTTGTGGAAGCTTACGGCGAGACCGACGAGGTTACAATCAGTGACAGGCTTTTTCTTGGCGGTGGGCGCACAATCAGGGGTTTTGAATATCGGGATGTAGGACCCAAGGTTGTGAGGGAGGAGGATTTGGGTGTTGATGGCGATGTGCCCCATCGAACGGTTGGCGGCAACAGCCTGGCTCTTGCTTCCGCTGAGTACTGGGTGCCTGTTCTTCCAAATATACGGCTTGCAGCGTTTGTAGACGTCGGCAATGTGTGGAGAGATTCGTATGAGTTCAAACTTGAGGAACTTGCCGCGAGTTACGGAGCCGGGGTCAGGCTTGATGTGCCGGGTTTTCCTATACGCATAGACTGGGCATGGCCGCTATGGAGAGATGACGATCTGACTGATACCGAGCGGTTTGTTTTCTGGATCGGCTATGAAAGGTGAGGGAGCCTTTGGCCGGGTCGCTGGTCATTTGCGCCCTGGCGGCGCGTCATTTGTCCCGAGGCGCTTGAGCGCTCGGGACGTTATTGGTTGTCAGGAACTCTGAAGAGGGGAAAAGAATTTGGGCTGGATTAACAGGATTTAGCCCGCATATCTCACAGGATTTCGTAGAGAGAGCGTGGAGAGCGCTGCTGCGGGGGCGCGAATTGGTAAAACGCCGGAGCAGCCGTATAGACATACTGCAATCTGGCGTTTTGACAATTCGTGTCGTCGCAGTGGCGCTATCCGGGCCCGCAGCAGGAATTTTGTGAGATATGCGGGTTAGTGATGTGGGATGCATGAACAAGAATGCGTGTTGTTAGCTTTGACAGTAGAATAGAAGAGAAGAGGAGACGATGATGAAAAAAAATCTGTTTGTTTTGACGTTGATTATTGCGGGATGCGTCGGCGCTTCTGCAGCATTTGCTGAACAGCGTATTGCTGTAGTCGATATGGAGAAAATCATGGAAGCTTCTCCTGACGTAGACAGGGTTGAAGACTTTGTGGAAAAGCAGGAAATGGATTTCAAGTCTGAGCGGGAAGAGATGATAGACAAGCGCAACAAGCTCATGGCTGAATTCGAGGAAGCAAAGAACGATGCAAGAAACCAGGCGCTCAGCGAGAAGGGCAGAAGCCGGAAAGTTGAAGAGGCAGAGGAAAAACTAGCTGCGCTCCAGGATTACCAGGACAAGATGCAGAGAAACGTAATGGAACGTCGAAGTCAGCTCAGAGAACAGCGGGTCAGGGTTCACAGGCGGATAATTTCAAAGTTGCGCGAGAAAATAGGGGAATATGCCGGCAAGAAGGGTTATGATCTGGTTGTTAATTCCAGCGGCCTGGGGGTTGACGGTATTGAAGTTATTGTTTACAGCGAATCTTCACTGGACATCACCGACGAGGTCATAAAAAACGTTATTGAAAATGAAAAAGAAAAATCGGCGGATGAATCCGAAGACAAATCCGAATAAGGCTCAAGGCGGATAAGCTATGACTGTACAGGAGATAGCCGAGAAAATAGGAGGCCGTGTCGAGGGGGATGGTTCTGTTGATATAAGCGGGATGGCCGGTCTTGAGGATGCAGGTGAAGGTGACATAACGTTTGTATCAAGCGCGAAATATGCTTCCAGTGTCGGGTCTTCGGGGGCAGGCGCGATAGTTGCGGATGAAAACGCAGATTTGCCTTCACGCTGCACGGTCATTCGCGTTGCGGACCCCAACAAAGGTTTTGCTTCTGTTGCCAGGTTGTTGTTTCCCGAGGAACCTCTTGATCCTGGTGTCCATTCCACTGCCATTATTGCCGGTGATGTCAATCTGGGCAAAGATGTTAGTATAGGGCCTTATTGCGTTATTGCCCCGGGTTGTTCGATCGGGGAAGGAACAGTAATTGGCGCTACATGCTATGTTGGGCATCGCAGCCGAATAGGATCGGATTGCAGGGTGCATCCAGGGGTCAGTATTCGAGAGGATGTTAAAATAGGAGACAGGGCCATTATTCATTGCGGGGCGGTGATTGGAAGCGACGGTTTCGGATACTATCGTGAGGCGGGGAAGTGGCGAAAGATTCCGCAAATCGGAATGGTACAGATTGGAGATGATGTTGAAATAGGCGCTAATACTACCATTGACAGGGCCAGGGTTGGCGCCACAAGTATTGGTAATGGCGTAAAGATAGACAATCTTGTTCAGATAGCTCATAACGTTAAGATCGGCGAAGACACCGCTATTGCTGCGCTGGTTGGCATATCGGGAAGCTCAAAGATCGGCAGTAATGTTCAGATGGCAGGTCAGTCGGGCGCTGCCGGGCACCTTCGGGTTGGTGACAATTCGGTTGTGTTTGGCAAGGCTGGTGTTACAAAAGACTTGCCTGATGGTTCATTTGTTTCGGGTTTTCCCGCTGAAGACCACAGGAGACAGATGAAACTGCAGGGGGAATACAGACGGCTTCACAAGCGAAGGGATGATCTGCGCTGCATGGAGAAAAGGATCAGTGAGTTGGAAAAGAGGATTGCCGTTGATGACGGGGTTAAAAAGGAGTAATCACTGATATGAAGGCGTTGATTACAGGCGGAGCCGGGTATATCGGAAGCGTGACATCAGAACTGCTTCTTGACCAGGGGCACCAGGTTGTAGTTTTTGACAATCTTGAGAGAGGCCACAAAGAGGCGATTGACGGGCGGGCGTCTTTTGTGAAAGGGGATCTGCGCGACAGTGATGCTGTATCAGGGGTTGTTAAAGATTTTATGCCTGACGCGGTGGTGCATTTTGCCGCGTATGCCCTGGTCGGAGAATCCATGCAACAGCCCGGCATGTATTTCAGCAACAACGTGGGAGGCGGCCAGAATCTTGTCGAAGCAATGAGTAAGGAAGGTGTGCCGAAAATAGTTTTTTCTTCAACCTGTGCCACTTACGGCGACCCCGGGGAAATTCCTATAACAGAGGAAATGATCCAGGAGCCTGCCAACCCTTATGGCGAGTCGAAGTTGATGTTGGAGCGGATTCTTTCCTGGTACAAAAGGTTGTGCGGAATTGAGCCGGTTTTTTTGCGATATTTCAATGCTTGCGGCGCAACCGGGCAGTTTGGAGAGGATCACGATCCTGAAACTCATTTGATCCCTAACGTTCTGGCGGTTGCTGCAGGCGAAAAAGAGCGTGTGCAGATTTTCGGCGACGATTATGATACACCCGACGGAACATGCATCCGGGACTATATTCATGTATTGGATCTTGCGCAGGCTCATTTGAATGCCTTGGAGAGAAAAGTGACTGGAGCCTTCAACCTGGGCTCGGGCCGGGGGTATTCCGTAAACGAGGTTGTGGCCACTGCCAGGGAGGTAACCGGCCGCGACATACCGGCCGGTATTGCGCCAAGGAGGCCCGGAGATCCTGCGCGTCTGGTGGCAGGCAATAATAAAGCCCGCAATGAGCTTGATTGGGATTTGCGTCACAGTGACCTTAAAAGCATAATAGAGAGTGCGTGGCTATGGCTCCAGGAGCATCCCGGTGGTTATGGCTGCAAGGAGCAGGTTGTGGGCGCTTGTTCTGAGGGCGGGAAATGGAAGAGGAATATCTGAAAATACAGAAGGAGGCAGCTCTGCTGCTTGCACGACTCGGGTGGAAACTCGCAACCGCGGAATCGTGCACTGGCGGACTTCTCGGACATCTTATCACAAGCGTGGCGGGCAGTTCCCTGTATTTTTCAGGCGGTGTAATTGCATATTCCGATGAAGTAAAGATCAGAACCCTTGGGGTAAACAGGGAGTCGATCAAAGCGGAAGGAGCGGTAAGCGACGTGGTGGCAGCCGAGATGGCTGTTGGTGTTCGCGACAGGTTTGGCGCTCAGATTTCTGTTGCGCTAACGGGTATTGCCGGACCGGGAGGGGGAACGGAGGAGAAGCCGGTTGGACTGGTTTATACTGCTTTAAACACGAGCGAGGACAGCGTTGTGTGCCGTTCGGTGTTCAGTGGCGAACGACACAGTGTGAAAAAGCAGGCAGCCTGCGGCGCGCTGGAGATGATTGTTCAGCACTTGCGCGGAATTCAGGAAAAATGACAATCTGCTGCTATTGATTGCAATTTGGCGGATTTTTGAATCAGAAGAGAAACCAAGGAGTTGGTTATGGCTAAGAAACAGAAAGCTCAGAAGGAATATCCAAAGGACCTGGATGCGGTGCTGTCGCAAATCAGGAAAGAATACGGCGATGGAGCCATCATGCGAATGGGGGAAGGCGGCGTTATTGCAGACGTAGCCAGTGTATCGACGGGATCTTTCTCGCTGGACCTTGCTCTGGGCATAGGAGGGCTGCCCAGGGGAAGAGTCGTTGAGATTTTCGGACCCGAGGCCTCGGGCAAGACCACCTTGACTTTGCACATTGTAGCCAACGCCCAGAAAAACAATGGTCTTGCGGCGTTTATTGACGCTGAGCATGCTATGGACCCTGGTTATGCAAAGCGGATAGGGGTAAATGTTGATGAACTTCTTGTTTCTCAGCCGGCTTCCGGAGAAGAGGCGCTGAACATTGCCGAGACGCTGGTGCGAAGTAACGCGTTGGATGTAGTTGTCATAGATTCGGTTGCCGCTCTCGCTCCACGGGCGGAGCTTGAGGGCGAAATGGGCGATACGCATGTTGGACTGCAGGCCAGGCTCATGTCGCAGGCTTTGAGAAAACTTACAGGCGCCATTTCCCAGTCCAGGACGCTTTGCATTTTTACGAACCAGATACGGGAAAAGATCGGTGTGATGTTCGGGAATCCTGAAACTACACCTGGCGGTCGGGCTCTTAAATTTTACACATCGGTTCGCCTGGATATAAGGCGAATCGGAGCAATAAAGGATTCGAACGGTAAGATGCTGGGAAACCGCACCCGGGTTAAGGTTGTAAAGAACAAGGTTGCCCCTCCTTTCACAGAGGCTGAATTTGACATTTTGTATGCCCGGGGAATTTCATGGGAGGGTTCGGTTCTTGATGCGGCTATAAAGTACGGTGTTGTGGAAAAGAGGGGCTCCTGGTTTTCTTTTGATGGCGAACAGCTTGGCCAGGGACATGAAGGGGCAAGGTCTGTTATGGAGGAGAATTCGGAGCTTACCGCCAGAATTGTCGAAAAGGTCAAGGAAAAGGCCGCATCTGAGTAATCGGCTACTGGAATAATATTTCACACTGGGCGTCCAGCTTTATCCCGCGGGATATATTTTGCGTATTTTAAAAGGGAGACTTTTTTACATATGACTGCTGATGATTTGCGAAACATGTATCTTGAGTTTTTCAAGAGCAAAGGGCATGCGGTGATTTCGGGTGGATCATTGATACCGGAAAACGATCCTTCTGTTCTTTTTACTACCGCGGGTATGCATCCGCTGGCGCCTTACCTGCTTGGCGAGCCGCATCCGGCGGGCAGGCGGCTGTGCAATTGTCAGAAGTGCGTACGCACTGGCGACATAGATGATGTCGGGGATACCACACATCTAACTTTTTTTGAGATGCTCGGCAACTGGTCCCTGGGAGATTATTTCAAAGAAGAAGCTATAGAATGGTCTTACGAATTTCTGACGTCCGGAAATTATCTGAACTTTGATCCTTCCAAGCTGTTTATAACAGTTTTCAGAGGAGATGATACTGCGCCTCTGGACGAGGAATCAATCCGAGTGTGGAAGAAATTGGGTATTCCGGAAGAGCGGATTTTTCCGCTTCCGCGTTCAGATAACTGGTGGGGGCTGCCCGGAGATTCAGGACCTTGCGGGCCTGATACAGAGATGTTTATTGATACCGGACGCGAAGTGTGCGGGCCGGACTGCAGGCCGGGTTGTTCATGCGGTAAATTCTTTGAAATATGGAATGATGTGTTTATGCAGTATGAAAAGAAGTCCGACGGTTCATTCCGGCCGTTGAAACAACACAATGTTGATACCGGCATGGGTGTTGAGAGGACTGTTGCCATGCTTCAGGGCAAAGACAGCGTATATGAGACTGAACTGTTCGCTCCGATTATAGAGGCTATCAAAGATAGCGCCGGCCTTGCAGCGGAAGGCGGCGAACAGGATATAAAGTCTGTGCGTATAATATCAGATCATGTGCGCAGCGCAGTGTTCATACTTGGCGATGAATGCGGGGTGGCTCCTGGAAATCTGGGGCAGGGTTATGTATTGCGGCGGCTAATACGTCGTGCTGTGCGTTATTCCAAGCAGCTTGGCATTCCGGAAGGTTCTCTTGGCAGAATGGCCGACGGAGTTATTGCAGGCTACAAGCACATATATCCGGAGCTTCAAAAGAACAGGGAGCGTATCTGCAGCGAACTTGCAGACGAAGAGCAGAAATTTGAAAAGACTTTAAACAAAGGCATGGCTGAACTGGATAAAGTTGTGAAGTCGCTTAAAGAACACAGTCAGAACGAAGTGTCTGGAAGGGTTGCCTTCAAACTTTATGATACCTACGGGTTCCCGCTGGAGTTTACAGAAGAAATCTGCGAAGAGAATGGGCTCCAGGTGGATAGAAAAGGTTTTAAAAAGGCCTTCAATAAACATCGGGAGGTGTCAAGGAAAGGCGCGGAGAAGGCGTTCAAAGGCGGACTGGCGGATACTTCCGAAGCAACGAAGCGTTTGCATACCGCGACACATCTTCTGCACAGGAGTCTTCAGTTTGTGCTGGGCGAACACGTGAAACAAAAAGGCTCTAATATAACTCCGGAACGATTGCGTTTTGATTTCTCGCATCCGTCCAAAATGACGCCTGAGCAGATCAAGGCGGTCGAGGACAAGGTTAATGAAGTTATTCAACAGGATTTGCCGGTGAAAATGGCAGTGATGTCACTTGAAGAGGCAAAACAGAGCGGCGCCACAGCTTTATTTGATGCCAAGTATGGCGAGCAGGTCAAACTGTATTCTGTAGGCGATTTTTCCAGCGAAGTATGCGGCGGGCCCCATGTTGGCCGCACGGGCGAACTTGGCCATTTTCGCATTAAGAAGGAAGAATCTTCAAGCGCCGGTGTAAGGCGTATTCGCGCCATCCTGGAACAATAGATCTGCGGGTTAGCCCCGCATATCTCACAGAATTTCGTAGTGAGAGCGTGGAGAGCGCTGCTGCGGGGG
>CAZIXB010000020.1:0-19200 GCA_964543205.1 uncultured Victivallales bacterium | reverse complement strand
TCGGGTAAAACGATTTGGGCTTGCAATAATGACGCTATCAATTGTTTCTGCCGGAGGAGTTTGAGATATGCGGGCTATATGCCTGAAAGCCGAGCGGCCCATAATATGCTCTGTGCCATGCTCGTCGAAGAAGCTTTTCCCTGCCATGCTATGTCAAAAGCCGTGCCGTGATCCGGAGAAGTCCGAACTATGGGAAGCCCCAGAGTTACATTTACGCCTTCTTCAAACGAAATCATCTTGAACGGCGCCAGCCCCTGATCATGGTACATGGCCACGTAAACGTCAGTCTCTTGCAGCAGGCGGGGGATGAATGCCGTGTCCGGAGGAACCGGCCCTCTGACATTAAGACCCTGTTTTCTTTGATCTTCAACCGCCGGGGCTATAACCTCTTCTTCCTCTACCCCGAACAGGCCTTGCTCTCCTGCATGGGGATTGAGAGCGCAAACGGTGAGGCGCGGGTTTTTTACGCCAAGCGAAATCATGGCGTTATGGCTGAGTTTAATTACTTCGCATATACGTGCTGTGCTCAGCTCTTGAACAACGTCTTTGTATGCAACGTGGGTAGTTACCAGGCTCACACACATTTTCGAGGAGGCCATCATCATGCAAACCGAGGGTGAATCCAAAAGCGAAGCCAACATATCAGTGTGGCCCGCAAAATTGACGCCCGCGCTATGAAATGATTTCTTATTTATCGGAGCGGTGGAAATTCCTTTTACCCTGCCTTCTACCGCGGCGTCAACGGCGGTTCTTATATAGGCATAAGCGGCTTTCCCGCAACAGGCATCCATCTTGCCGGCGTTTACGCAGTCGGCATCCACTGCTCCAATATCCACAATCGCCGGCCCAGCCGGCCATTCTTTTTTCCAGGACCCGTAATTCATAATCGCGACATCAGGCTCTGAAATTCCTGCTTGCTTTGCCACTTTGCCAAGAACATCTGCATCGCCAAATACCACTGGGCTGCACCTGGAACAAACCATTTCATCAGTAAGCAGCCGCAGACAAAGCTCCGGGCCTATCCCCGCAGGATCTCCCATAGATATGCCTATCCTGCCCCTGTTATTCTTCATTCCTGCCTCCATCGAGCTTTTCTATCATTATCGGATCTTCTTCAATATCGCTTTTTTCAGCGCCGCCGATAAACACAGGCCTAAGGCTGCCCCAATCAGTCTTTTTTAATATTTGAACATCCTTGAGCGCAACAAAAAGAACGATGATTGCTATAAGCGCTATACATAGAGATATCAGAATATGATGCCTGTACATCCAGTCCAGAAAAGGATGTTCAACGGCCCGCATCATCCTGTCCCTGGATTTCCTGGACATGTGCCGCGGAATTGATTCGGCCCGTGAAGCGCCTAGAAGAAGGTTGATCGTTTCCTGTAACTCAGCGGCTTCAGCCTGGCATTTATCGCATCTGCGCAAATGTTCCCGGATCAGGTCTGACCGCGCTTCTCCGAGGTCGCGGGTAAGGTAATCCATCAGATTGTTCTGGATCTCCTCACACCCCGGACCCTGGTATCCTGTCTGGCCATTTTTTTTCTCTGTCATTTTCTTTTTTCTTCCGAAAGCAACGCTGCCATTTTTTTCATGGCATAGTGCAAAATATAACCAACATTGCTTACCGTAAGACCTGTTATGTTGCTTATTTCTTTGTAGGATTTCTCTTCGTAAACTTTAAGCACCACAAGCTGCTGTTCGCGTTTGGAGAGTTTCTTTAACGCCTGGGCTGCATTGGCGGCCGAATCACTGATCCTGAAAGAGGCTCCGCGGTCAGGCGACACATAATGCTGTTTCTCCTCGGCGTGCCGCTTATGAAGAGAATGTTTTCGCGTTTCCTTCCTCATGTAATCCACAGTCATGTTGTGAGCAACGCGATAAAGCCAGCCTGAAAGCCTGGGCGAAGGAATGAGATCATCTTCCCATTTTTTATAAAGTTTTATAAACGTCTCCTGCACAATATTTTCCGCTACATCATGGTGTGACACAATGCGCGTCACATATCTCAACAGGGCAGTCTCATATTCGTTCACGATGTTCTCAAAGGCAGAAATACGCTCATTGTCAGAAGAATCCTGTCTTTTCTTCTTTGTCATGTTCAGTCGATCATCTTTTATGGTAAAAACGTTTTGTGGACTATGTATCTTAGTTCAGATAACCTCATATTTTCAGAATGAGCTTTTTCTCAAGTAGTTAACCTGGATTATTCAACTTGGCAACCAGGTAAAGTATATTAATGCAGAAGATTTCAATAAAGACAATACAGCATGTGATATGGGACTGGAACGGAACTCTGCTGGATGATGTTTCAGTCTGTGTGATGGCTTTGAACCGAATCCTGGCCCAACGCGGTTTGGAACGTATGAGCGTAGAGGACTACCGGTCAGAGTTTGACTTCCCCGTCAAAAATTTCTATGCAAAACTGGGGCTGGAGCTCAGGCAGGACGCTTGGAGCGCGCTTGCCAGCGAATATCATGATTTTTACAATTTTTACTCCGCCGGCACGCCTTTAAGAACGGGCGCTGTAGATATTCTCAACCATCTCAACTCCCTGGGGATAGAAATGTCGGTTCTATCTGCATGCGAAAGAAATATACTGGAAAAGATGCTTGAGCAAAGAGGACTCAGATCCTATTTCCGGCGTGTCTCCGGGTTGCATAATCTTTACGCTGAATCAAAAATTGACATCGGGAAAGAACTTATATCAGATTTCCGGGCGCCTTCGTCAAGCATCGTGCTCGTTGGCGACACAACGCATGACTTCGAGGTGGCCAGAGCATTGAACTGCCATTGTATTCTGGTTGCGGGCGGACATCAATCCAACAACAGGCTAAAAAAATGCGGTTGCCCTCTTGTGGCAGAACCGGCGGACATAGCCGGCTTGCTGTAATGAAAGGACTGGCATGAAAAAGGAACTGAAAGTAACTTTCGAGCCTTCCGGGCGAACAGTTTACGTGCTGGAAGGAACAACTCTTCTGGAAGCTGCGGCGCTGGGCGGATACATCATAGAAACGCCTTGCGGCGGCGCAGGCAAATGCGGGAAATGCCTGGTTAAAGTCACCGCGGGAAAATGCCCGGCATCCCATACGAACGAGTCTGTTCTTTCGGAGAAACAGATAGATGACGGATACCGTATGGCATGCCAGTGCACTGTCGAAGACAATCTTATTGTTGAAGTGCCGGAAAAATCCCTGTTTCAGTCCGCTCAGAAAATTCTTTCCGAAAGCCTCCAGAGAGAAGGAGAACTTCGCACGGCAATTGTAAAAAAACCGGTTCAACTGGAAATCCCCTCGCGGTCTAATATACTTTCCGATATTGAAAGTCTGAAAAAAAACCTCGGCGAGGCAAAGATCGACCTGGCGGCAATAAGAAAACTTCCCGGCGCTTTGCGCGCACAGAACTATTGCATAACAGCAACCATAGTGGACAACACTGTCATTGACGTCGAACCCGGAGACACATCGCAGGAATGTTACGGCGTTGCCTTTGACATAGGCACCACTACAGTGGTCGGAACCCTGGTAGACATGATCCAGGATAAAGAAATTGCCGTTGCAAGCGCCATAAATCCCCAGACTTCTTTCGGAGACGATGTCGTTTCCCGGATAAAGAAATGCATGGAAGAGCCGGACGGACTTGCCGAACTTCAATCGGTAATAATCAACGCTGTGAACGAAATCGTGAACGAACTTGCGGAAAAGGCCGGCATAGAAGAAACCCGGATATGCGAAGGAGTCTTTGCGGGAAATACAACAATGCAGCAGATCCTGTGCGGCATAACGCCTATTGCGCTGGGGGAAATTCCCTTTGTTCCGGTTTTTCGCGAGGCCCTCGGGACAAGCGCCGCAAGCCTCGGCATTTGCATTAACCCCGCAGCCAGGGTTCATGTGTTGCCCCAAATCGGCGGATTTGTCGGAGGCGATACCGTTGCGGGCATACTGGCCTCGAGGCTGGACGAATACAATCAGCCTGCGCTGCTTATAGATGTTGGAACAAACGGTGAAATTGTGCTGGCTAACCGCGGACGGCTGGTTGCCACATCGGTTGCGGCAGGCCCGGCTTTTGAAGGGGCAAGAATAATAAACGGCATGAGAGCAACCTCCGGGGCCATTGAAAAAGTCATGATGACCGATGATGTGTCGATAAATGTAATCGGAAACTCAGCGCCCTCGGGAATATGCGGAACAGGCCTGGTAGACGCAACGGCTGAATTGCTGCGTTCAGGCATTCTTGAAAAAACAGGACGCATAAAGAATCCCGAAGAAGCGCCAGAAAATCTCCCGCCCGCTATCCGGAAACGGATCATAAGAAACGGAGACCATTCGGATTTTGTCCTGGCCTGGAAGAAAGAGTCTTCCACCGGACAAAACATCTGCCTCTATCAAAAAGACATCCGGGAGCTTCAACTGGCCAACGGCGCAATCAGGGCAGGGATAAACATCCTATTGAAAAAAGAAAACCTTTCACCCGACAACCTTGGAAAGGTCCTGATAGCCGGAGCCTTCGGCAATTTCATAAGGCGTCACAACGCCGGCCGCATCGGAATGCTTCCTGACGTGGAGATGAAAAAGATTCAGTTCGTCGGAAATACGGCGTCCTTCGGCGCAAAAAGGGCCCTGCTTTCATTGACGGAACGAGCCCACGCAGGAAAAATCCTTAAGATAACCGAACATCTTGACCTGTCCCTGAACCCCGAATTCCAGATGAAATTCGCAGAAGCAATGATCTTCCCCGACTAAACGGGCTGCGCACAAACCATGCGCCTCGCGGAGGCGCTACTACAGCGCCCGCCATAGCCTTCCTTGGCCTGCTCTCATGCCTGGCCGCCCGGCGTCATTGAGGAAAGTCGAAAATTGGAACACGCCACTCTGGATTTACAGCTTTATGCTGAATGAAGCAAGGGCGTTTATATCCTTTTCTATATCTGCCAGCAACTTCTGCGGGACTGGATGGTTGACCTTCATTATAGCAAGAGAATGGTTTGTTCTCGGATCATGAGGGTTGCGAACATCTTCTATGTTTATGCCGCCATCCGCAAGTTTAACGCCTATGTTGCCAAGCACGCCGGGACGATCATCATAGAGAAACATCACCGTATTCCCGCTTGGCTCAAACCATAGCTTGTTGAATTCGTTGATCCTCGAGACTATGATTACGCCTTCTGCCACCGTTCCACGCACACTGGCGTGGCGCAACTCGCCGCCTCCCGCCGTGCTGGTCATGTCAATTGTAATGGAATTCTCATATCCTTTGTCCTGGTCCACCTTGCGATTGACATATTCTATTCCAACTTCTTCAAGATACGGCTTCGCAGCCCTGTGGTCCATGTGCCTGTCAAAGTCCTCGGAAAAACCCGCAATTATCGGCACAAGCAGCCAGTCGCCATATGGTTCAAGCGACCCGTAAAAACTCGTCTCCAGAAGCTTTAATGCTGTATTGTGCCCCACAATGCACCTGCAAAGCTTTGACAGGATATTCGCCAACGTACAGAAAGTCTCATCAAGCCCCTCGGGAATTCCCCTGTTGACTATGAAACTGGTTATGCCCTTTTCGTCAAAATCTATGAGTTCCTCCGCTGCTCTTTTTGCGGCCTTGTAGTTGGCTTCGTAAGTGCTGGCTCCCAGGTGGGGCAACATCAAGTCGGCAATATCGGCAACACTTTTCTCCCCCTCTGCGTCCTTACTGTAAACATCGTTGAGAAAACGGAGCCTCTTGTCTTTCTTGGCTCTGCGCAGGGCTTCCTCATCAATAATCCCGGCGCGAGCACAATTAATTATCGTGGCTTTGTCCTTTATCCCGGCAAGGACATCTTCGTTTATCATGCCTCGAGTCTCGTCATTTTCTGGCACATGAAGCGTGACATAATCGGATTTCTCAAATAACTCGGAAAGAGAGACAAGCTGTATTCCCTCGTCTCTCGCCCGTTCTTCTGCAATGACGGGATCGTAACCAAGGAGTTGAACGTCAAAACCTGAAAGTCTTTTACATACCAGCCGCCCTATGTTTCCCAGTCCGACAACGCCAACTGTCTTTCCGGCTATTTCACGGCCCATATATTTTTTCTTTTCCCATTTGCCTTCCCTGGCAGAAGGATCAGCCTCAATTATGTGGCGCGCATCAGCCAGCATCATGGCTACAACTTCCTCGGCCACCGCGTTGGAATTTGCTCCCGGCGTGTTCATTACGTCAATGCCGTTCACACGGGCATGCGTCAAATCTATAGTGTTTACTCCTGAACCTGCCCGCACAATGACTTTCAACTCAGGCAGGGCATCAATAATTTCAGCAGTTACCTTGTTGCTGCGAACCACAAGCGCGTATGTATCCGGATGCTGCTTCACAAGCTCGTTCAAGTCCGTTGATTCATCCTGTATTACATTGTAGTTGCCGTTTTCAGCAAGAATCTCCCTGGCAACGGTGTCAAGCTTGGTCGGTATAAGTACTTTTTTCTGCATAGAATCTCCAATAACTCTTCCATCAATTTCTGGCAAAGCCAATACAATATGCGACATTCCGCGATTAATCAAGCTTTCAACAGTGCGCACAGCGGCGAAGAAACGCCGCTGCCCGCCGCGAGTTATTCTTGTGCAATCAGACGACAATGATGTAAAGTTTTCAGCATGCGATTGTTGTTGTTAATTTTATGTGTGTTTTTACTTGCGCCAGCTTATGCGCAGGTCGAGGAAGAAGACAACGGGGTTCTATGGGAAGAAACCCGTATTCAAGCGGCCGAAAAAAGGGAGCCGGGGTTTTTCAAGCGCCCGGACAAGAAAAATCCCGCATCCCAGCTCAACTACGCAAAAAAACTGCTTGAAAAAGGCAAAACCCGCAAGGCAAGGCGGGCGCTTCTTAGACTCACGCATCAATGGCCCGATTCAGATGAAGCGCCGAAAGCACAGTATGAATACGCAAAACTCCTTATGCAGAGCGGCGCCTATATGCAGGCTTTCAAGGAATTTCAATACCTTATCAAGCATTATCCCGGAGAGTTTCCATACAATAAAACGCTGGACTACCAGTTCAAGATCGCCAATCAAGTCAGGACGGAACGATGGGGCGACATACTTTTTCTCCCGGGTTTCTCAACAGCAGAACGTTCGCTGCCATTATACAGGCAGATAGCCAAAAACGGGCCCAACTGGGAAAAAACGCCTCAAATATGGTTCTATATTGGCAGCGTATACGAACAAACACAGGAATATGCAAAAGCAATAGACGCATATGAAAGAATCATATACAGAACTGAAGGCGACAATGTAACACAACGGGCAGCCTACAGACGGCTTCACTGCTTCTACGCCATGGTTAAACGCCGGCCCCGCGATGAAAACATCTATCAACGAGCAATATCTTCCCATTTCCGGTTCCTCGAAAAATATCCGGACCACGAAAAAGCCGATCATGCCAGGAAAATGTTATCCGGGCTGAAACAGGAACTTGAAGACATGCATTATCGCCAGGCGGTGTTTTATGATCGCAATACCGACAAGGTTAAAGCCGCATTGATATCTTACCGGGATTTTCTGAAAAACTTTCCAAAATCAAAAAGAGCGCCGCAAATTAAGGCGCGCATCGAAGAACTTTCTGCTATCGCAAATCAAGAAGACAAAGAACAATAGGCACGGCTATGAAAAGAGATGTCACTGCCCGAAAATACTGCTTGATAAATTTCTACCGGGTTCTTGTGATGACATTGTGTATTACCCTGGCAGGGCTGCTTTCCGGGTGCGGCTACCGGTTCGGAACATCTCTTCCGCCGGGAATCCGTACCGTGCACATAAAGCCCTTTGCCAACCGGAGCGATGAACCAGACCTGGAAAATGCCGCGACAAGGGCAACGATAAGCGAGTTTATCAGGGACGGCACACTGCAGGTTGTTGATGCCTCAAACGCAGATGTAGTCCTTCATGGCTCCATCACAGAATACAGCCTTGTCGATCTGGTTTACGACGAGGATACGTCCGCAACGCCCGAAGAATACAGGTTGATCCTGACCGCTCAGATTAAACTGGTCGACACGTCAACCGAAAAGGTAATGCTTGAGACAATCATAAACGGCGACGCTGATTTCTTTATCGGCGCTGACCTTACTTCGGCAAAAAGAGAAGCGCTCCCTGAAGCCGCCGACGATCTGGCCCGTAACATTGTCGACGCCGTGGTGGAGTACTGGTAGCCGCTTCAGGCCGCGTTGCTTATTTTTTTTGATGCTCGCGACTTGCGCCTTGCTGCTGAATTGGCCTTGACAGCGCCTTTCTTAACCGCCTTATCTACAATACTGCACAATTCCCTGTACGCGCTGCTGCGCTCTTCTTCGGAACCGCCTTCAAGTGTAGCGTCAAATTTCTTTGCTGCTGTTCTAACCCTGTGCCGTACCGCCTTGTTGCGGTCGTGCTTTTCCATGGATGTCCGCATTCTTTTTGCTGCGCTTTTAGTGTTTGGCATAAATATCCAACCTCCCTCATTTTTCAAGCCATTGAATAGTAGCTATGTTTGAAGAGGAATCAATGCAAAAATATCATATTCTCTTAAAAATACGCGGGACAGCTCTGCCCTTTACCCATAAGTCAGCCGTTTTCTGCAACCTGCCGTGCCTGGAGCGGAAACTATTCCGCCCCGGTTTTGAGATCAACCACCTGAGCCGAGCGCGTAAAAACCAGCTTCAATGAAACGGGCCTCTCTGGAATGCACAGCATCTTCCGAAGCGCCTTTTCATAGGTTTGCAATTGAGATCTGTATTTTTCAGCCGTTTTCACGGCATCATGACGCCCGTCAGTCCTGTCGCTCTTGAAATCAACAATAGTGGCGCCGGATACCCGCCCCTCGCTTCCATAACTGACGACAACCCTGTCAAACGCCCCGGAAACAAGTTTGCTGCCCATGATCATCTCAAATCTTTTTTCCCTCCACAGCAACTGCTCTCCCGAACCTTTACGCAAAACATTTTTTACGGCATGAGCCCTCAACGCAGAGCGAAACTCAGGAACAGCCGCCTCCACAACACGCGGGGGGGGGTTCTCTTCTTCAAGCCAGCGCTCTACGACAACATCTTCATCTGTCTCCTCAATCCATCCCACCTTTTCGAATAAGGCGTGAATCGCCGTGCCTATTTCCATTGAAAGCCTGCGGCGAGTGTCGAAAATAAACGATATCCCATCTGTCGGCTCTTCGCTGCGCGACGGCTCCATTCTTTCCAGTTTTCGCTTTCCTATATATGCCGGCTTGTCTTCCCGTAAAGCTGATACAGTCTGATCCGGCCTTGAGCGAGGCAGCTCCTCATGCCAGTCCCTTTTCCCTGCCTCATAGACAACAGACAGCTCATGTTCTCCAAAGCTCATACGGACAGAATCGTCAATCCCGGCTTTGCTGGAAAGACGGCTGCACAGAAAGGCTCCGGCAGTATGCTCCCCGGCATCCTGAAGCGTTATCATGTATAAAGCTCTTTTGGCGCGCGTTAGCCCCACATAAAGCGTGCACAGCTCCCCGTAACACCGCCTGGCTCTTTCCGCCTCAAGAGCCTCGCTTAAAGCCGTATCCCCTTCGACTATGATCTTGCGAGGCATCTTTAACAACCAGTCCGGATCTTCCTGACGACCGCCTGCCAGAAGTCTATCGAATTTCGGCATGAAAAGCGCGTTGCCCAGAAGATCGGGCAATATGACAACGTCAAAATCAAGCCCCTTGGCCTGGTGAAAGGTCATCACACGAACCGCTGAAATCGTTGCTTCCTCGTGCCTGGTATAATTGTCAATAAAATTAAGAAAAGCATTGCAGTCAGGATCATGAGAAGCGTCAAATTCGCCTGCAGCAACGCTGAGATCTTCAATGCGCAAACGCTCAAAATCATCAAGCTCAACAACCTCTCGAAGAACCAGACTCCAGTAGATCACAAACCTGCGGAAACCTTCTTCGTGAATCATATTCTGAAGTTGCAGCACAGTATTTTCGCCGGTTAACCCGCCCTGCCGCAGGTTTTGAGCAAGAGGACTCATCTCAATGTGCCTCCACGCAGCGCTATCGCCAGGATGCGCCGCAATTCTCACAAGAGAAAGAATAAGTTCCACTACAGCATTATCCCGTATCGCAGCTTTACCCTCGTGTACAACCGGCGCCTGCGGGCATTGGGTCCTGAGAATATTCACAAGGTCCCTGCCTTCCTTATTTGTCCTTACCAGGACAGCCACAGACAACCCCTTTTCCAGCGGGCTGGTCTGGTTGATAAGGGCGGCAACCAACTGGTAAACGGATGCTCCCGGCTTGTTGCTGTTTTTATTTTTCGGAACCGCAAACATACAGGCATATCCGGTTTCCGGAACATGCTGCTTGTTGTAAGAATGCGCTGACCAGGCATTATTCCATTCTTCAACCGCCTCTGGGGGCAGGCCGGAGTTACCAAGGTTGCCGAAAACAGTGTTAACCGTATCAATCACCGGCTGCGCCGATCTGAATGATTCTGTGAGGGGCTCCTGTTCAATGTTGCCGCTGAATCGGTCAAGCAGACGCCGGAAGAGTTTATGATTACCCCCTCGCCATCCATAGATAGCCTGCTTTACGTCGCCTACATAGAAAAAACTTCGCTCCCCGGTTGTGTCCTGAATCACTTCATCGGCAAGATTTGCCAGCGAGTTCCATTGCAGATTGCTCGTATCCTGGAATTCGTCCAGAAGCCAGTGATCAAGCCTGCAGTTCAGCCTGTAATCTATATAGAGCCTGTTAAGAGTGTCAATAGTCCGGCTGATTTGCGAACCCTCTGACCCTGCCCTGCTAAGCACATGCTGAACATCTTCGAATGTAAGGTTGCCCCCGGCCAATGCCATATCGTTATATACATTCGAATAGTGATCCAGCACCTTGTGCAGACCTTTTGTCTGGTTTATGCACCTGTCAATTTCAACCGTCATTATGTTCGAAAGTAGTTTAAAAAGGTTTTCAGAAATTCGACCGGGCACATGATACTCTTTGCGTCTGTAATGAAGATCGGCGCTTTCTTTGGACATAGACGATATTTGCGACATGAGATCTTCAAAAACAACGTTCTCTATGCTGCTGTCCCAAAGAGAATTCGTGTCATAATTGGCGGCAAAATCCACAATCTTTTCGAGGCTTTCAGCCATCTGGCGCGGCGCTCCGATATCTTTAACCCATTCCTTAACCGCGTTTTCAGCCTGCCCAAGCTTCCGGGTTTTCTCCTGCCACGGCTTCCCTCGCGGCCATATCAGTTCTTCATTGCCCCATCGCCTAAAATCCGGCGCGAGATCGTAATAAGATTTCATCGCGCTTATAAACTGATCCAGGTTCTTTCCCAGGTCCTTTTCTTCGTAACCAAAAGTAGCCTGCTTGAATGCTTCAAGAAACCTTTTCTGCGCGCGGATTCCAACAAGAGAAGGGTTTAATATTCTTCCCAGCGCCTTCTGTCTCATAAGCTGCGCCGTTGCTCCTTCATTATCAAAAACACGGAAATCGGGCGCAACCCCAAGCTCAAGGGGAAAAGTCCGCACAATGCCTATAAGAAAGCTGTCAAGGGTTGCTATATTCAGATTGTGCAGTCCACCCAGAAAATTGCGCAGACAATGGAGAAAAGCCGGGCATCCGTCTGTCTTCCGCCCGATAACAGCTTCAACCTGCTTTGCTTTTTCTTCGCTTGCAGCAGCTTCACAGAGATTGCGCACAATGCTCTCAAATATCTCGCCGGCCGCTTTTCTGGAAAAAGTCAGAGCGCAGATCCGTGAGGGAGACACATCCGCAAGAATAAGGTTGATATACCGGTGAGCCAGGCGAAAAGTCTTCCCGGTTCCAGCAGAAGCGGAAATCGCCGTATTCCGTATGGGTTTCATTCTGCGTTCTCCTGCTCAACCGGAAGAAAACAGTCTTCAGAACTGCCATAAAACAGGTTGGAAAAATCATCTTCCCGGCCCAGAGCTTGCGAAGGGGGCCAGAAAATCCCGTCCTTAATGCGGCAAATAATTTTTTTTGCGCAGTCAATGGCAGAAGCTTCAGTCTCTTTGCCGAAGTTACGCCACATCACAATTCCGGTTTCGGTGACAGCCTTGGGCAGATTGAAGTAGCCTGGCTCAATCGAGACGGCTGCGCCGGATGCCTCCGCAAACATTCTCACGTAAAGGGGCAGTTGAAGATCAACCCATCTGCCCTTTTTTGTTCCTGCCGCCGCAAGCATATATGCCGGCGTATCGGCGTCAGCCCTCTTTATGTGTTCGCGCTCCGGTGAGCGGCCCCGGTCTGTCGTCTTATAATCCAGCAAGCGTAACGCGCCGGTCTCTCTATGCCTGTCAACCCTGTCAATCTGGCCCTTGATCTTAACTCCGCATACTTCCAATTCGCAGGGCTGTTCCCAGCTTATTATCTCCCAACCTTCGGCGACAAGTTCAGCGTGCCGCGCTGCGGCAGCCTTGAGCCGCTGAACCGCCGCATCAAGGGCTATCTCAACAGGCAAAGGCAACAATCTGCCATAACAGGAAACAACCCATGACTCTGCATTCCGGGCAAGGAAAGTCGAAAGAGCTTCATCATTTTCGCAGCAGCGGTATTCCTTGTTTTCAGCCATTTTCCTCATAGCGTGGTGAACAAGAATCCCGAAATCCAAGGCATCAGGCCCGGCTTTTTCATCACTGATTTTCTCCATCTCAAGCACACGCTTGAGATAAAAACGGAAAGGACAAGCAAAGTAATCCCGGAATGCGGTTACACTAAGTTGCCGCCGCACCCTGCTGTCTTTCAGCGAATCCGGGAAATTTGGATTAAGACGGAAACTGATTGAATGCGGACAGTTGAGCCTGCGCGAAGGAATATGGGCAAAAAGCCTCGAAGCCCTGGCAACCAGCTCCGCATCCTTGCAACGGAAAAGCAGGCGCGAAGGCTTCAACGGATCCCCCTGCGCGGATGTTCTGCCAACAAGAAAAACTGCCCTCCCGCTTTTTCTCCGGCTTTCAATCAGGGTTTTCATAATAAAAGCATCCCTGGCCAGCCTCGTTTCATCATTCCTCATCCCGAGTTTCTTTCTGAAATCGTCGGGCAGGAAAACATCCTGCACTTTCGTGTCAGGGACAAATCCTTCATTCATCCCTGTAACCACCAGGAACGGGGCATCATTGAAAGTAAGCTCAAGCCAGCCTTCCATGTCCAGCAACGCGTCTGCGCGATCGCTCCTGTAAGTCTGGTTTGCGAGTCTTGAGGCAAGAAGTTCCAGTCTGTCCCGCAGTTCGATACCCTCAAGCAAAGGTTCTGCATTTTCACTGAATTCATGGAGAACATCGTCAACGGCAGTTGCGGCATTAATGAACTCGTTTCGCCGGGAGGCTCGCTCGGCTTTGTGTATCGAGAGAATATCCATAAGAAAGGCTCGAAGCGCATCCTCTGGAGGCGAATCCGAGAACTGTTTCACCTGCCTGGAAATCACCTCGACAGCCTTGGCAAAAGCGGGGAACTGCTTCGCTCTGGCAGGATTATGCAACAGAAAATCAGCTATAGCCGTAAAATCAAGCGGCAGATGTTTGTTCTGAAAAGCGTCCATATCCTTGAGCACAGCATCGGCGGCTATTCCAACAGTCTTGCGCAGATGCTCAAGAACATAGGGGTGCCTGAGGTAAGCCGCCACCGCCGGGTAACCGCCCTCACGCACAAGATCAAACACCCGCTCTATCAATCGCCACAACGGATGACCGGAAAGCGGCTGGTCCGCCGGATCAAAAGCAGAAAGCCCAGAGTTCGAGAATTCTGTATCCAGAAAAGGAATTAAAGATCTGTCCGGGACGGCCAGGGAAAACGAATCAGCATCAGACGGCGATTCTTCACGAATCAAGGCAACAACCTTTGCCGCCTGTTCTGAGGGATCCGCGCAGGGAATAAGATTGCGACGCTCATCAGGTATCAATATCTCTTCCTCGCGCCACCTGACTGGTATGGGCCTTCCCCACTTGTCAAAATGCCCGGCATATTCCCCGGGCGCATGAATCAGAACACAAACCTGCATTGCCCGTGAAAGCGCTTCCAATGCCGTCACAGCCAGACCGGGAGGGTCAGGAACCCCGGCAAGCGTAATGCGCCGGGCATCCTTGCCCGGAAAAGGCGATTTCGCCCTGTTAATTTTGTGCACACAGGGATCCTGCATGCCAGTCTCCCCTATCTTTTCCAGGTACAAATGCTCAAGCCTGGCCAGATCACGCCATCGTTCCGGTTCTTCCAGGTTCTCTGCCTGCAAAGCAAGCAGACCGCCAATTGTAATTCCGGCATCGCTGAGTTCGTTGCGCAGAGACTGTATCAGGCCGCCGGTCCGAACCGCCCATGATATGTTCTGTTCGGGAACCGGTCCCGGGAAAAATCCGGAATACTCTGCCGGGTCGATATCAATAAGCAACCGGCACCATGCCGCTGAAATTGCCGCAGGCGAAGCCAACTGCGAATTGCCTTGGGCTTTAAGAAAAAAGACAGGCTCAACAGTTGCCGGAGGCAACAAGGTGGAGCCCGATTCTTCGCACCTCACTGCCAATGCTTCCCTGAGCCTTCGCCCCGCGTGCCGAGTCGGAACTACCACAATGTCCCTCTCAAGGTTTACCGGAGCCTCGCGTTTGCCGCTAAGCAGAAAATCACAGGCGCTGTGAGTAAAGGCTTTGTCCCATCCAAGAAAATGGCGCTCTACAGGCATCGCCCCCCCCGTTACTTAAGAAAATCAGGACGCAGTTTCTGCACTCTCTGGACCGCCCCTGGCGGCATGTGTATGCCTTTGTCCGCTTTGTGCTTATCGATAAATTTCAAAAGGTGCTTCTGATTCATGATATTGACGTGGGAAAGCTGAAAAGGCCTGATACGCGTATTTGCAAACACGAGAGCTGCATGAACCCATACCTTCCGGCCAGTCTTCTTGACTATAAAATCTTTCAGCCAACTGGTTTTCCCGGCAACCAGCGGAATAATAGTCTGATCCGGAACTCCGTTTATAAGCAACTGGTGATCATCTGTGCCAACCTGTCCGGGATTGTCACGCGATTCTATTAGAACTACAGAGCCCTGATCTGTTTCAACAACAAACTCAATACGCCCATGCTCTGAATCAACATCACAAAAAACCGTATAGTTTTCCGGAAGATACTCAAGCCGGTCGAAAACCAGATCATGAGCCAGAAGACCGGGCCCGTTAAAGCCATCGGCCCCGGATCTTTTCATAAAGAAATTCTTGAGCCCCATATACTTCATCCTTCCTCATCAAGGGCCGGTCACCCGACCCCGGAAGAAAAACCCGCGCCGACAACATGCCTCACGGCAATATTTCCCCCGCAATCAGGCAAAACTTGATTTACAATAATACATGCAAAAGACACACAGGGCAAGAGACCATAAAAGATACCGGCAATATTGATGGCCTGGATCAGAAAAAGACCGGCAGGCAAAAAAGCTGATAAAACTGCTTGTATTAACTCTGCTTAAACATAAAAATAGCATTGTTGGCTGGCTTAAAGACAAGCGGGGGGTTATTTAACCCTTTTTGAAAAAGCGCAGCCGGCGCCATTTTTAAACCGCAACAGGAGGAACAGCAGAAAATGACGAAAACTCAAACCATTGCAGAGCTGGCGGAACGCACGGGATTGTCAAAGGCCCAGGTATCGGATCTTATGGAAGAACAGGCTAAACTGGCATACAAGGAAGCCCGGAATGGTTTTACTATTCCCGGGATAGGAAAACTTGTGCTGGTTAACCGCAAGGCGCGTATGGGCAGAAATCCGGCGACAGGCGAGGAGATTCAAATTCCCGCCAAGACCGCCGTGAAATTCCGTGTAGCCAAGGCTTGCAAAGACTCAGTGCTGTCCGGCTGAACAATACAGCGTTTGTGTAATGCATGGGAAACCCTCATGCTACGCAAAAACATATTTGCGCAGGCGGGAAACAATTGCTATAGTATAAAGCTTCAGGCATTGTTTCCCGCCTTTTTTTGGTTTTGAACTGATAGATTGATACACATGTTTAATAGAAAATTCTGCCGCTTTTCTTCAATTTCTCTTGTCTGCATAGCCGCGGTTCTGCTCGGCTCTATAGCAAGAGCTGACAGCCTGCAGCCCAAAGAAGACTTCTCAACTATAGCAAGCGTTTTCGCGGCAACGTTTCCCCGCCAGCATCTCTCAAGAGCAAGGCTCAATGACACAATTGCAGCAACAGCCTGGACCAACTACCTGGCCTCCATGGATTTTGACCGAGTCTACTTTCTAGACTCGGACATAGAAGACTTTAGAAATCATCGGAAACTTCTAGACGATCAAATAAAAGCCGGAAAAGTGGATTTCGCCTACGAGGTATTCAAAACCTACAAAGAACGCGTTCAGAATCGATTCGAATATGTCAGAGAACTTCTAGAAAAAGGGTTCGACCTTGAAAAAGAAGAAGAATACAGATGGAGAAGAAAGGATGCGCCATGGCCGCAGGATAGAAAAGAATGGAATGAAATATGGCGCAAGAGAATAAAGAATGACTACGTCCAGAGCCTGGCAAGAAGAGAACTTTCCGAGCTGGAAAAAGAGCAAAAAGATTCAGAAAAACCCGAACCTGGAGCCAAGGAAAAAAAGGAGAAAAATGGGGATAGCCTGAAACCCCTTGCCCCAGAAGAAGAGATCATAAAACAATACAAACAGCTCAATACTGTATTGCAGAATTACGATGCCGAATGGGTTCTGGAACGGTATCTTACGGCTTTTGCCCATGCTTACGATCCTCATTCCGGATATTTGTCTCCAAGTTCAGTTGAAGATTTCAACATAGAAATGAAACTCTCGCTCGTTGGAATCGGCGCCTTATTGAAGTCTGCGGAAGGCACCGCTGAAATAGTCAGGATTATCCCCGGCGGACCAGCAGACAAAGACGGCCGGCTTCAGCCCGGAGACAGAATTATTGCCGTGGCGCAGGGAGATGAAGAACCCACAGACGTCCGGCATCTCCCTTTAAACAAAACTGTCCGTCTTATACGCGGCGAAAAAGGCACCAGGGTCGTACTGACTGTAATTCCCGCATCAGATCCTACAGCATCCATATCAAAGAAAATAGATATTCTCAGAGATACTGTAAAACTAGAGGAACAGGCCGCAAAGTATCACATTGAAGAAATAACCCACGAAGAAAAATCCTTCAGACTCGGAGTGGTCAGGTTGCCTAATTTTTACGCAGATGTTGAAGCCAGCATGCAAAACAAGAAAGACTACCGCAGTTCTTCCAGGGATGTCCGAAAAATTCTGGACCAGATCAGGGAGGAGAATGTGGACGGGATCCTTCTCGATCTCCGCAATAACGGGGGCGGATACCTGCCTGAAGCCGTAAACATGACAGGACTGTTCATCAAGACCGGGCCTGTTGTTCAAATACGAAAGGGCTGGCGAAAAAGCTGGCTTGGAGATCAGGATCCTTCAGTCAGTTACTCGGGGCCGATGGTAGCGCTGGTTAACCGCCTGAGCGCTTCGGCAACTGAAATTCTGGCTGGCGCCTTGCAGGACTACGGCCGGGCAATAATTGTGGGCGATTCCAAAACACACGGAAAAGGGTCCGTGCAAGCCATTGCCGATCTGGACGAAAATGAAAACCATGGAAAAATAAAGGTTACTACATCCCTTTTCTATCGCATTTCGGGAGCATCGACACAGCTTAAGGGCGTAACACCGGATATCGTCCTGCCTTCGCCTTCAGATTACATGAAGATAGGCGAAGATCATCTTAAAAATGCCATTGAATGGACCCGCACCCATCCCGCGCATTATGAACCCCTCGCTGACCTGAGCCAGACAACGACACAACTGCGAAAACAATCGCGTCAGCGCCGTAACTCGAATCCCGGCTTTGAAAAATATACCGGATTGTTACAGAAAATCGAAAAAATGTACGATAGCGGAAAAGCGCCGCTGCAACTTGAAAAACGCATAAAACTCGCAACCACCGAACACAAGGTTTCCGAACTCCAAGAGGAGCTTTCTGAGTGGGAACGCGAGGAGCCAGACACAAAAAACGATGTGGTGCTTGTCGAGAGCCTGAAAATTCTTGCTGATTTGAGCCAGATGCAAGGCAAACAACCCTACCCTTCCCTCGCGGGCAATCCGGGAAACAATACAAAGGATATCTCGGAAACTTTATCCGAATGGCTCGACATGTTTTTCAAATAAGGAGCTAAATGATTATACCATTTTCAAAAATGCATGGCGCAGGCAATGACTTCATTCTTGTGGATGACCGCAGTAACACCTTCCCTTTTGAAGACCGCCAATGGCTTGCAAAAACAGCCGCCCGGCGAACAGGAGTGGGCTGCGAAGGAATTATCGGCGTTCAGCAATCGGAAACAGCAGACTTCAGGATGAGGTTTTTTAATCCCGACGGTCGCGAAGTTGAAATGTGCGGCAACGGCGCAAGATGCGTTGCAAGATACGCATTCGATAGAAAACTGGCCCCTGGCCACATGCGCATTGAAACTGCCGCCGGCACACTGGAAGCCCAAATCCAGGATTCAGACGTTAAACTGCTAATGACAAAACCCGACAAACTTGCCATCAACCTTAAACTCCTTTTTGAAAAAGATGAACTCTCATATGGTTTTGCAAATACAGGAGTTCCGCATGTCGTAATAAAGGTCCCCGAACTCAGGGAATTTGACGTCAAAGGCATCGGCGCAAAAATCCGGCATCACGAAGATTTCCAACCAAAGGGCACAAATGCCAACTTTATTGCTATCGACGGCCCGGGCGAAATATCCGTGCGCACATACGAACGAGGAGTGGAAGATGAAACCCTCGCCTGCGGCACAGGAATCACAGCGGCGGCTATAGTCGCATGCCTTTCGGGCGAGGTATCTCCCCCGGTATCAGTAAATACAGCAGGGGGCGACACGCTTGTAGTTGATTTACGCCTGCAGGGAACTGAGGTGGAAAACGTTTCTCTTCTGGGCCCTGCCGTTTATACCTTTAACGGAGAACTGGAATATAACTCCTGAACAAACCTAACACTGAATGAAGATTGCCACGTTTAACGCAAATTCAATCCGGGCGCGAATGCCGGTCGCCAGCAAGTGGATCAAGGATAACCGGCCTGATATTCTATGCGTCCAGGAAACAAAAACGCGCGACGAGTTTTTCCCGGAAAATGAATTCGCGGAGCTCGGTTATCATGTTTCTTTCAAAGGAGAAAAAGGATACAACGGCGTTGCAATAGCGTCATTGAAACAAC
>CAZIXB010000019.1:0-19297 GCA_964543205.1 uncultured Victivallales bacterium | reverse complement strand
ATGTTATGGAAAGAGAGTCGTTTCAAAATCACGAAATTGCTGCCCTGATGAACGAAGTTTTCGTGTCCATAAAAGTAGACAGGGAGGAACGCCCGGATATCGACAACCTCTATATGCTAGTCTGCCAGGCAATGACCGGCAGCGGAGGGTGGCCGCTGTCCATCGTGATGACTCCAGGCAAAAAACCGTTTTTTGCGGCCACCTATTTGCCGGGCCACGGCCGCTTCCAGACAATCGGAATGGTGGAACTGTGCGGGCGAATCAGGGAACTGTGGAATACCAGACGCGAAGACCTTGAAGAATCAGCCTCTCACGCCATGGAACTGCTCCACACTTCAGAACCTGAACCAGGCAAATCGCCATCGCAGGAAGATCTTGACCTGACATATGAATCTTTCCTGCGTCAGTTTGATGATCAATACGGCGGTTTCGGCTCGGCTCCAAAATTTCCTATGCCGCACAGTTTCATGTTCCTCCTTCGTTATTGGAAACGCACAGGCAAAGACAAGGCCTTGAACATGGTTGAGCAAAGCCTCCAAGCCATGGCAAGAAGCGGCATAATCGATCACCTGGACTTCGGGTTTCACCGTTATTCCACCGATCGCCAATGGAAAATACCTCATTTCGAGAAAATGCTATACGACCAAGCCCTTCTTCTTATCGCATACGTTGAAACACACCTTGCAACAGGCAATCCGATCTATGCCGAAACAGCCCGTTCCATCTGTGAATACGTTCTGCGAGATCTCACATCCCCGGAAGGTGGGTTCTACTCGTCTGAAAACGCTGAAAGCGAAGGTGTGGAGGGCAAGTTCTATGTCTGGTCTAGCGACGAAATAGACAGGGCTCTGACATCAGATCAAAGAAATATCACCACCGCAGTCTACGACATAAGAAAAACAGGCAACTTTGAAACCGGTGGCGAACAAGAGCTGGCGGGAAAGAACATCCTTCATATGACCGGCACAATCGAGGAACTGTCCGCAAAACTTGATATCTCTCCTGAAAAATTGAAAAAACAGCTCAAAGACATTCGCCAGGTTCTGGTCTCTGAGCGGAGTAAACGCACCCAACCTTCGCTTGATAATAAAATCCTTACTGACTGGAACGGCCTGATGATTGCCGCGCTGGCCAGGGCAGGACAAGCCCTGCCCGAGCCCCGCTATGTTGAAGCGGCGAACAAGGCGGCAGATTTTATCCTGGCAAACATGTTCGACGGCTCCGTTCTGCTGCATAGATATCGAAACGGCAAAGCCGGCATCTACGCCCACGCCAACGACTGCGCTTTTCTTATCTGGGGTTTGCTGGAACTCTACCAGAGCGACTTCGATACAAGCCGCCTGGCTGCCGCAAAGAAGATCCAGGACGACATGATCGGCAGTTTTTGGGACAGCAAGCGTGGCGGTTTCTTCTTCTCCGGGGATTACGCGCAGGACCTGCCAGTACGCCGCAAAGAGATATATGATGGCGCGATCCCTTCCGCCAACTCGGTTGCCATGCTGAACCTTCTCAGGCTGGCGCACACGACTTCGCAATCGGACTATGAAAAAATGGCAGCGGATATAGCAAAAAATGCCGCGCCGGCCATCCGGAAAACTCCCTCTGGTTTTGCAATGCTCATGTGTGCACTGGATTTCGGGATAGGACCATCCTGCGAGGTGGTTATAGTGGAAGATGGCGACGCCACAGGGGCGGACAAATTACTTGAAGCGTTAAGGCCGGTCTTCGCGCCAAACAAGATTGTGCTGCTCCGTCGACCCGACCAGGATCCGCCCCTGGCAGAGTTGTCGCCTTTTACCCGGGAACAGACCTCAATCGAAGGCAAAGCAACTGCATACATATGCCGGCATTACAAATGCAAGCAACCCACAACCGATCCAAAGCTCGCCATTCAGTTGCTTGAAGCAAAGTAAAAAAGAAAGACCGATTTTCCTTTATTCAGGCAACCCTCTGGAAAAGCTGAAGGTTTTACTTATCCCATCGTGTTCTTTCCCGTCAACTTCTACGTACGGATATATAAAGAAATCCAAAGGCGCCCCATGCGCTCCGGGTAGCTCAATTTTCCTGCCCACAGTAAATGCCAGACGGTCCGCGTCAAGACCTCCAAACAATTTTTCTTTCTTTTCAGGGTGTTTACCGATCGCAGAAACATCCACGGGTAACCAGCCGGTTCCAGCAATATAAGCCTCTGCCCAGCAATGATAATGGCTTATCGAACCATTCGCGCCGGCCGGCAAATGGAAACCAACGATAAGCCGGGCAGGAATATCCATTGCCCGGGACTCCATAATGAACAAAGAGTTGTAGTCCGCGCAGTTACCTTTCCATGCATCGGAGTAAACAGTGTCTTCTCGCCCCGCTCTGTTCCCGCTCCTGTGATACTCAGTAGAAGCGACTAACTGATCGTAAAGTTCGCTCGCACGCTTCAACGGGTTCTCAATGTCTTCTGCAATCTTTCTGGCTTTGTCCGATATTCCGCCTTTAAGTGAAACATTTGTGATAGGATGAAGAAAGAAATCTTCTTTCAGATGCAATGCGTGACCGGGCGCTTTGTCGCCTTTCAGAACATGGAAACTGCTGCGCACTGCCCCGAAAGTAATGATTGCGGATCGTTGCGCGTTTGTTAATTCAGCGCTGCTCGAAAAATCGAACCTCGCAATGCGATTGGAATATGTCGTGTTGGTAACAATCACATAGGGATAGTCGGTCTTGATTTCAAGCCCCGTTATCTCCTGGAAACAGTGCCTGGCCGGCAGCGGGGCCCATGCGGTAACATTTGTCGCTTTTTCCGGCACATTAGTTACGCTGAATTCGCAAGCGAACTCAACGATCCTCGCATTCTTAGTCTGAGCATCCCTCCCGCAACCTGCTGCGGCAAGCATAATCACAATAACAACTGTTGCAAACGCTGGAACTCGTTCCTTGCCTTTTATGCGAATGACCATAATATCCTTTGTTTGAAATATGTTTGCCGGCTAACCTTGCTCGCACCAGGAATTCTGTGACATGAGTGCTAACACGATAATATGAGCGCCAACGCAATTCTCAGAATTTACTATCACTCAAAAGTTAACGTCTGAGACTCTGGTGAAAGAAATATTTTGCTTTGAACATCGCTTCCCCTTTTTTTATTCAGTTCTGCATGTTTCAGCAAATCCTTTTATTTCTCATATTACGAGAAGTCTGGGATGATGCAAATCCGGCCATGCCTTAATGCATAATTCGAAAAACCTGAAGATGGCAACCAACTTGCGACTTAGAAGTTTACAAAAAAAGATCTAGCCCGAATATCTCACAAACTTCCTGCTGCGAACGCGGATAGCGCCACTGCGACGGAACGAATTGGCAAAACGCCAGATTGCAGTATGTCTATACGGCTGCTCCGGCGTTTCACCAATTTGCACCCCCGCAGCAGTGCTCTCCGCGCTCTCGCTACGAAATTCTGTGAGATATGTGGGGCTAGGGCGCTATTTGTTGACAAAGCAAAATAGTAAGCTATGAAAGGCAAGTTTGACTTTATCTGAAAGTTGATCGTGTTGATTTCTTTATGCCTGACATTGAGCAGTGCATTGTGCTTAAATTGGTAATGATATAACCGGAAAAAAGAAGCAGATTCCTGCAGGTTCTTTTCTGATTTGACGCAAGTTTCAGTCCCTGCCAGGAGAGCCGATGCTCGTTTTGCCAAACCTCCTGCGTATCTCATCAATTGCGTGGCTTAGATTCTCCCGTTTGGCCTGGATGTCCGGGTAATTTTCGCTGAACAACTCGAGCTGGAGCGGCCGACCAGAGAGGTGGTTCAGTTTGCTGACCCCGAATCCTATAAGGCGGATTGGGGCGTCGATAGTTTGCTTGCGCAAGAGTGTTGAAGCCATTTCTTTGAGCGTATGATCGTCATAGGCTGGACGGGCAAAAGCCTTCTGCCTCGTGATGGTTCGAAAATCTTTCCACCGCAGCTTCAGATGCGCGACAGCAGCATACTTGTCCGCTTTGCGAAGCTGCCGAGCCACAGCTCCCGCAAGCTCCATCAGCGTTGATTCGATTCTATCAAACTCGCTGCAATCTTCCACAAAGGTATGCTCCCTTGATATGCTCTGTTCCTCGCGGTCGAGATCCAACTCACGGTCATCGACTCCATGGGCCAACAGCTTGATGTGCCTAGCAAAAGAACGGCCTGCAATATTCACTAGCTGATCTCCCGGCATGTTTTGAATATCCCCGATGGTTTGAATGCCTCTTTCTTTCAAGTGGCGGCCGGTGACCTTTCCAACCCCCCAGATGCGGTCGACAGGCAATGGCGCTAGAAATTTCCGAATCTCTTCCGGACGCTCAGGCACGATAACAAGCCCATCGGGCTTGTCGAGATCGCTGGCAAGCTTGGCAAGAAATTTGTTCGCGGCTACTCCCACTGAGGCAGTCAGGCCCGTTTCGCTCCTTATAGTTTTCTTTATCAAGCAGCCTATGTTGAAACCGTCGCCGAAAAGGTTACGCGCGCCAGTTACATCTAGAAAAGCCTCATCTATCGACAAGGGTTCTACAAATGGCGTAAAACGCTCGAAGATATCAAAAACTCGTTCCGAAACCTCACGGTAACGCCTGCCGTTAACCGGACGAAACACTGCATGGGGACACAGCCTTCCGGCTTCACGTGAAGGCATAGCCGAGTGGATGCCGTATTTTCTCGCTTCGTAAGATGCGGCCGAAACAACCCCCCGTCTATCCGGCGCAGCGCCAACAACTACTGGTTTACCTTTAAGCTCCGGGTTATCATTCTGTTCCACGGCGGCAAAAAAAGCGTCCATATCCACGTGCAGCATGGCGACTGAAGTTTTGCGGTTATCTCTCATTGAATCATCGTCCTTGTCACAGAAATATCCATCAGGTCTTCACGGTGTATCCTTTTTTGCAGGCGCTATAGCAAGGGCTCGCCCGACAGAAAACACCCAAAAAGAGATATCATTATTAGCCGCCCTTGCGGCTTGACAGTCGGCATTTTGTTTGCGTAACCTGCAACAGGTCAATAAAAGAAACTGGATTATGGACAAAAACAAATACGAAGTAGGCGACCTTTTGGTTTACAATAAACCAAAATCGTCGCCAAGTCCCGGCTCGCGCGCCAGGGACATTCAGCCAAGTCCCCACGGTGAGGACTATAATTATATTGTCGATAAATACTGGATTGTTTCTGACATTACAGATGAAAATACCATTGAGGCCACCACAAGAACCGGCAAAACCCACCTCATCAGCGCTGACGACCCGCTGCTTAGAAAAGCGAATGTTAAAGAGAAGGTCTTCCTTAAAGACAAGTTTCCCTATCTTGATAAATTATCCGGGTAGCTTTGCATGTTGCTCGTTCTTTTTTCCGCATTGCCGAACATGTCTCAGAAAAAAAGCGATATAAACCGGCGCAAAAATGAGATAGAAAAAGCACCCGAAAACAACGTAACCGGCGATAACCAGCTTTGTCACAGGAACAGATCCGGACACTCCGTTGCGGGCTACTTCGCCAAGTGAGAAAACCATGAGTTCAGGCATCGCATTGTTGTAGTCCCCTATCGCCGTGCCGCACTCAGAGCAAAACCACTCTGTATTTTTGTGACAGGCTCCACAGCGCGGGCAATATTTTTCGGCGCCGGGTTCATACATGTCTTGGTCAAGATCATTGTCCCACGGTTGCAGAAAACTCTCCTGAGCCCAAACAGCATGCAACAAACCGCCTGTAGCCTGTGCCGAATTGCTTTTCATGAGCTGTAGCTGCTTTCCGCAATGCCGGGCTAACTGCTATTATCATTGTCTTGCGATCCCGCGACCTTATCTTTGATCTTCTGAAGCCCGCTCATTACTGCCTGCCGTCTTTTCTCGCGCCTGGCCTTCTTTTCTTTCTGTCTCGCCTTCTGCTGTTCCAGGCGGCGCTTGAGATCTTCCAGTTCTCTGGCTTCGTCGCTTTTCAAACCCGCCTGTTTCGGGCTTTTCTTTTTCTGCTGTTTTGCAGTTCCTGAAACAATACAATTTTCACTCGAACCGGTTCCTGTCGCAGTCTTTTCGCGTCTCTCCGCAATTTTCTTTGCCCGCTTCATCTGTTCGGATGCTTCCCGGCGCTGCTCTTCCTTTCGCCTCTTTCTTTCTTCCATGGTCTTGCGATGGGAGTCCTTCATTCTCATCGCAGCCGCGCTTTTCCTTGTAACTTTCTCCTGCTCTTCATCTTCCTTGCGCTTGCGCTCTTCTTCCGCCCGTCGAAGTGAAGCCTTGTGCAGAAGTTGCATCTTTTTATGCATGGCCTCGCGCTGTTCCCGGGCCCTCTGTTCCCTTTCCCTTCTGAGAGCCGCTTGAGCATCAAACAGTTTCTTCTTCTTTTCGGCGGCCTCGCGCAAAAGCTTCTTTTTTCTCTCTTTTTCTTCCCGCTCAAACTCAGCCTGGGCTTCTTCCTCGGAACTAACCTCGCCGTAGCTCACTGTAATAATTCGCTTCGGCCGGGTCCTGATAATCTGCGGATGAACAGATTCCCGAACAGCCCAATCGTGGATTGCGGTTTCTTCTCCTTCTTCGCCGTCATAGCGCTTAAGGAAGTCCGGCTTTATAAGCAAACCTGATTCTTCAAGGTCCTGGCGATAGGCTTCAACGTCAAACGGCACACGATGATAAAAAACCTGGCGAAGATCGGTGTCATAGATACAGTAACAGCTTCGAATGTCGTCGTCCCTAGGATCTCCAACCGAACCTACGTTGATTATATAGCGATAATTGGCCCTGAGTCTGACATTAAACGGCTCGGCAACCATAACCCGGCCATTTTCACGATCCATGAGAAACACTGCTGGTTCATGGGTATGTCCCACAAATATTAGCGGACATTCGCAGGCATCAAAGCTCTCTTGGGCTTCTTCAGAACCCTCAATATAATTAAATCTCTCAGGGTCGAGTACTTCGGCGTGACTCACGAGAAAGTCTTCGCCTTCAAGTTCGACGGGCATTTCAGAGAACACTTCGGCCGCAACTTCGGTCATCTGCTCGCTAGTCCACTCTATAATCGCACGGGCATTGTCGTTGAATTCGGAAGGGTCGAATTTGCCGGCGACTACCGCATCGTGATTACCCAGGACAATATGTTCAACTCTCTCGTAAACGCTTTCAAGGGTTTCTGCGGGCAAAGGCCCGTAGCCTACGATATCACCCAGACATATGATATCATCAACATTCCGCTCGGATATATCTGAGTAAACCGCTTCCCACGCTCTAAGGTTAGCGTGTATATCTGAAACTATTGCGTATCTCATTTGCTATTTACACATTTGTTCTGGTCTCCAGAAGCCTCACAAAACACTAACCATTTGACATCCGCGAAGCAAGAGCGGAATGAAAGCCGGCGGCCCCGCAAAAATTCGGGGCAAATCTCATAAATCCAGGCAGAAACTTGCGGTTAAGGCAAGGGATACTCCGAGACCAACTTCTCCACCGTGCTGATAACCGAAGAGATGACAGTTTCATCTTCGGGTTTTTCAATCACGTCGGCAATCATGCCTCCAACTTTTTCCATTTCGGCTTCGCGCATGCCCCGTGTGGTCAAGGCCGACGTGCCAAGCCGTATCCCGGATGTGACAAACGGACTTTCCTTGTCAAATGGAATCGCATTCTTGTTGACCACAATCCCGGCTTGCTCCAGCACATTAGCGCAATTCTTTCCATTCTGAACAGGTGTTGAAGAAACATCAACAAGCATAAGGTGGTTGTCGGTGCCATTACTGACAACCCGCAACCCGCGAGACATCAGCTTACCAGCAAGTGTCGCAGCATTGCGCACAACCTGTTTCGAATATGCCTTGAAATCTTCGGTTGCAGCCTCTTTGAGGCATACAGCCTTGCCGGCAATTACATTCATAAGCGGCCCTCCTTGGACCCCCGGAAATATCTGCCTGTCCACCTCTTTGGCATACTTCTCTTTGCAGAGAATCATCCCGCCCCTCGGACCGCGCAGCGTCTTGTGAGTCGTGGTGGTAACAAAATCAGCGTAAGGCGCCGGATTCGGGTGGCATCCTCCGGCAACCAGGCCGGCGATATGAGCCATATCTACAGTCAGGAATGCGCCGGTTTCATCGGCAACCTTTCTGAACTTCTCGAAATCCAGCACACGCGGATAAGCGCTGGCTCCAGCCACGATCATTCGCGGCTTATGCTCCCGGGCAAGACGCGCAAGCTCGTCGTAATCAATCTGTTCAGTCTCCTCGTTGACGCCATAGGGGATGATTTTAAATAAACGGCCGGAAAAGTTCACAGCATGGCCGTGCGTCAGATGTCCGCCATGGGCAAGGCTCAGCGAAAGGATAGTGTCGCCAGTTTCAAGAACCGAGAAATAAACCGCCATATTTGCGCCGCTCCCAGAATGCGGCTGCACATTGGCATGTTCAGCATCAAACAGATCCTTCGCTCTTTGAATCGCACAGGCTTCTATTTCATCGATATGCGCGCACCCATTGTACCAACGCTTCCCTGGATAGCCTTCCGCGTATTTGTTTGTAGCTACTGATCCGGTAGCTTCCCGCACAGCGGCGCTGGTAAAATTCTCCGAGGCTATCAGATTCAATGTCCCTTCTTGTCTGCCGCCCTCTTTCTCCAGATCATTTGCAATTTCCTCATCCACGGCATAAATCTCGTGCAGGAATCCCGTTTTACTGGCCAAATTATCCAATTTGGCGATTCGCCGCTGATGTCGCACTCCGCCTGAAAAATCGGTTTTCTTCCATGTTTCCAGTATACGCTCAAGATCTTCATCCTTTACAAGGTTCGCGCCTAACACCAACACATTCCCGTCATTATGCGACCTTGCTGTCTGGGCCATTTCGGGACTAACGCAAAGGGTCGCACGTACACCCGGGAACCTGTTGGCCGCAATAGACATGCCCAGACCGGTCTTGCATATCAATATGCCCTGATCAAACTCGCCCCTTGACACGCGCCCGGCAACTTCGGCGGCAAAATCCGGATAATCGCAAGATTCCGCGTTGAAACATCCTACGTCGGTAAGCTCTGCGCCAGGTTCGTCAAGAATTCCTTTTATCCGTTCTTTAAGCTCAACTCCGCCATGGTCTGATCCAATAGCTATCTTCATCACTACCCCTTATCAGTATTTTCCTGGTCCTTTGCGCGCATATGTGCGGTTAGACCTTCAATTGCATCCCAAATCTGGTTTCTGATGTCTCTGTAAGTCCGCGTAGACATGCCTATCGGATCTGCAATGCCGTTCCGGGCGCCATTCCGGTCATAACATGTCAAAACTGATACCTTACCCTTAAATCCCGGAAAATTCAAGGCCAGTTGCTGCGCATGCAATGGTGTCATTACTATTACCCGCGCAAAAGTTTCCATATGGTATTGTTGAACCTGCCTGCTCCTGTGCGGCGAAATATCGATGTTCCACTCCCCCATAACTTCAATTGCCGTTCTGCTTGCCTCCATGCCAGGGATGGCTGCAATACCGGCAGATCCAACTTCAAGCCCGGCATGCCAATTTATCCTGTGGCGAAACATATATTCCGCCATAGGACTACGGCACACGTTGCCGGTGCAAACAAAAAGTATGCTTTCTTTCTTCATCTTATCATCCCGCGCAGTCCAGGCCTCATTTCTCACAGAATTCCTGCTACATGCAGGAATAACACCAACTGCATTTAACACAAATATCAGACATATTCTTCCAGGTTTACTGTACTCTCAGATCTCAGAATCATTTCGCTTTTTATGCTCAATCGCCCCGTTGCCGTCTATTACGCCCGGGCGGTTGTCCAAAGCCCGCAACCCGAGCAGCACATCAAAAGCCCTGCCCATTGCAGGGTCGTCTTTTGTTAACTCTATCAAAGCTCTGTCCAGCTTCTCCTTCTCCGATATCTTACTCTTTTCGGATGAAGATGGAAATTTGCTGCTCCCGCCGCCAGAACAATCGCTCACAACAATATCAGGCTGAACACCACCGGGATCAAATTGCACACCAGAAACAGGAACGACCCTTTTTGTAGCAATATACAGCTCAGCTTTTTCCGATAGACTAATTGTTTCCCGTATTGCCGAATCTCCCTGTGTCGGACGGCCCATAACTAGACATCGTCTTCGTCCCTTCAGCGCTGCCGTGAAAAATTCCGAAGCGCCCCGCGTATTTTCATCCACGAGGATTATCAAGGGTATTTCAAAATCGCCGGTATCTGTCTTGGCGGCAGTGTGTAATTCAACCAATTTGTTATGACTGTCTGTAACTTTGAAAAGTTCCGTTCCTTCTTGAAGAAAAACTCCTGAAACATTGTCTACCGCCTCAATATCAGTGCCACCCGCACCCCTGAGATCCATTATCATGCCTACGGCGTCTTTATCATAGAGTTCTGTCAATGACTCGGTTACTGACGCCCAATCGCTGTAGAATCCGGCCAGTTCTATATGCCTGATTCCTTCGGGCCATTTGTCAGCCGAAATAACCGAGAGTTTTTTTTCCAGGTCCTTTTGAGGGATCTGAGATACTATGCTAGCCTTCGAATCAATGGCTTTTATTATCGCCTGCGAAGCTGCCTTGGCAAGCTGCTCGCAGTCATATGCTATGTTCTCCCTGTCCAGGGCCGCATATATCCGGTCGGGATCTGTCTCTGCCCATGTTTCAAAGACTAAATAAAAGAACAGATTCAAAAGAAAAACGGCCTTCACGACACATCCTGACATCCTCCCGTTACATATCATAATATTTCCACGCCGTGTGCCACAGTTTTGCTTTCTTTCCAACTTCAATCCAATGCCTTTTTCGCAATGTCAGTTCTATACTGCATTTGGTCAAAATCAAGCTTTCCTACAGCCTGGTATGCCAGATCGACCGCTTTTCTCAGGTCAGCGCCTGAGGCGGTTACGCCCAGCGCCCGGCCTCCCGCGGTCACAACCTTGTCATTGTCGGACTTGGTCCCGGCATGGAAAACAAACACGTTGTCCATCTTGTCGGTTTCCTGAAGCCCGCGGATCTCTTTACCCTTCTCATAAGTCCCTGGATATCCGCCCGACGCAAGAACCACGCAAACTCTGTGATCGTTTTTCCATTTTAGAAGATGCCTTGAAAGTGTGCCGTTGGCACACGCCTCAAGAGCCGGAAACAGGTCGCCATCTATCCCCGGAATAACAACCTGTGTTTCCGGATCACCAAACCGGCAGTTGAATTCCAGGACATTAATGCCCGCTTTGTTTAATATCAACCCTGCGTACAGAACCCCACGGTATTTGATGTTCCGTCTATCAAATTCAGCAAGAGTGTTCTCAAAAATTTCCGCTCGTATAACCGGCCACATGTCTTTAGATATTACCGGCGTGGGCGAGTAAGCGCCCATTCCACCGGTGTTAGGCCCCTCGTCATGATCATAAGCCCGCTTGTGATCCTGAGAGGAATCCAGAATCGTGTAGTTCCGGCCGTCCACGAGGGCAAGCACGGATGCCTCGCTACCCGTGAGGCAATCTTCAACCACCACGCGTTCTCCCGCTGAGCCAAATTCTTTCCTGATCATGGTTGCATCCAGGGCTTCCTCCGCCTCCTGAAGAGATTTGCAGACAAAAACACCCTTGCCTGCAGCCAGGCCGTCGGCTTTGACAACAATGGGGGCGCCCTTTGATCTGATGTAATCCATGGCCGTAAAAGCATCGTCGAACACCTTGAAGTCAGCAGTAGGAACCCCAGCGGCCTTCATAAATTCTTTGGCATATACCTTGCTGCCTTCAATCCTGGCTCCATCTTGTGAAGGACCGAAAACGGATAGACCTCGCTCAGAAAAAAGGTCGCTTATACCCGCGCACAAAGGAGCTTCGGGTCCTACTATTGTAAGGTCAGGCCTGTTTTCTTCTGCCCATTCCAGAAGTTCATGAATTGATTCACCGCTTATGCCGACGTTTGTCCCGTGCAAAGCAGTACCCGCATTGCCGGGAGCGCTGAAAATTTCGGGTCGTGATGAATCCTGAGAAAGTTTCCACGCGAGAGCATGCTCCCGCCCGCCACTGCCTATAACAAGTATCTTCATAATACCTATCAGACTAACCGAATTCCAACCCCAGTCAATCATCTTGATGCTTGAGCGGCAAAAAAGCTTCGGATTCCATGGCGGATCATGAAAATATACTCACAAACATAGCTTTGAATCCGGCCAGCTTCATAAGGCGCATATCCTTATCCCATATCTCTGTGGTTGATATCTTCAATCATATTATCCTACTATTTCTACATATATGCGGCGTATTGCCCAAATAGCAAGACAGGCAGAAGAACATAGCGGTTTATTTACTGGTCATGTAAAACAATCGAATATAGGGTTTCTTGAAAAAATAAGGCTAAAATAAAATGCAGGATTTGTTTAGATACTCGGCTTTTTTGCTCGTGCTCCTTAACCCTTTTCTTCTGATAATCTACCTGATCGATGTCGTGGAAAAATTCGGGATCAAAAAATTTGCGAGAATACTGTTACAGGCCGCCCTTATTGCCATAATTATTTTCTGGTTTTTCGTCATTCTCGGCGACACATTCTTTTCCAATATTCTTCAGGCTGAATTTGCTTCGTTCCAGATATTTGGAGGCATTATATTCCTCGCCATCGGCTTACAGTTTGTATTTCGCGGTCCCACCGCCATCACAATGCTTCGAGGAGAATCAGAAAATCTTGCCGGCGCAATAGCAGTGCCGATTCTTGTCGGACCGGGCACAATCAGCGCAAGCGTACTTATCGGCAACAGATATGATCCTTTGCCGGCATGTGCTCTGGTTTCTGCTGCCGTACTCATATCAGCGCTCATCATGATAGGCCTCAAGATGTTGCACGACTATGTGCGCCCGAAACGCGAACCCTTGATTCAGAGATATATAGAGATTGCCGGCCGTATGATGGCGCTTTTCATCGGTACTGTCTCAGTAGAGATGATTATGCAAGGTATTAAAAGCTGGGCGGACAAATTCTAAAATCTGCGAGTCAGGTTAATTCTATCCGTTTTGCATAGAACGATTTGATGCAACTCGTTGATAATTCTTAATGACCATTGACTCTCAAAATGCAGAAAATTGACCAGCCTGAGTATCAAACATCGAGAATGGATGACCCCGCAAAGCCGTGTTTCTCTCTTACCGCTCGAACCGTCCGCTGAATCCGTTTTTTTGCGGCCTCTATGGAACAACCCAAATGCTCCGCCAATTCCTGCATAGACAGACCATAAATATATCGCTTTCGAAGAAGATATGCCTGATCGGCCGGGAGCTTGGACAGCAGACCGTGAACGTACTGAAGCGCTGCCTTATCAGGTCCCTGAACGAGGGCATCGTCATTATAGGATTCCAGAAGCGCCTTTTGCCGGTTGCGTTTACGCACCAGATCTATACACCTGTTGCGTAAAATGGCAAAAAACCATGGGGCAAAGGCCCTGTTTGCGCTATAACGTCGCCGACATCTTACAATCCGAATCATAACGTCTTGAACAGCATCACAAGCCAACTCGCGGTCGCCGCAAAAACGAGTGGCCCTCCTTAATGCGGCAGGATAATATCGTTCAGCAAGCACTCGAAACACCTCTTCATCAAGCGTCGCACAGAACTGTTTCATCAGGTCTTCGTCAGAAAACTGGTCAAAATTCATGGCATAACGCTAACATACGATCGCGTTCTCGAACAAGCAAGAACCTGCATTCTTTCCTGTTAAACATAATCTTTCACGGTAGTCCGCTGCAGATTTTTATTGTCTTCATGGGCGTACTCTTGCGCACATAATTTCAGCCTTTATTTAATTCATTGTCGCTTTCAGGCTTCGTCAAACGTATACTTAAAGATGACACAGAAAAACACTGAAAGGAGATATGCATCTTGATATGCTTGGCAGATTGTTCTATAAAAAAAGAAATCGCGGCTTATTAGCGCAGATCGCTCTGCTTACAGCCATTGCCTGTGTCGCCTCCGGAGAAACAGACGCAGCGGACTCGAACCGGACGCAATTGGCCCGAGATATCAGTGAAACTATCGAAAGATCTGACAGGCTGACACTGGAAGCAGCACGGCTGGAAGACCAGCGCCGAATAGCCATGGACGAGCTGGATACCCATATTGGCCGGCTGCAAAAGGATGTCGGCCGCACCGGCAATGAGCTTAAGGCTGCAAAACAGGATATCGAAGACCTTCGCGCAAACATTAGGGATCTGCGCAGCAGCGATGAGAGATCTAAAACACTGCTCGCTCGCGCCACGGGGCTGGCCCTGGACAAGGTAGAAAAGATCCATTCACAGGTGGCATCAGGCATTCCCTACCGTAAAGATGAGCGGCTTTCAACGCTGCAGCGCATTCTTGAAGGCCTGAGGAATACCGATCCTGCTTCTCAAGCGGACGCTCTGCTGAGCTTGTGCGCCTACGCTGGCAAGGAAAGCATGACCGCACAAACTATCGATCTGCGCAACGAACGTGTTCAAATCGACAGTGGCAGGCGAGCGGTTCACGCATACGTCGTTCGCATCGGGCTGGCTTCCGAGTTTTTCGTTTCGGAAGACGGCGATCGGATCGGCATTGCGTCTGGGAAATTCGACGAAGTCTGGAACGAAAATCTGTCTGACATTATTCGCGGCCGGATTCTCAACACGGTAAATATCCTCCGGGCTCAGGCTCATCCCAGGATCATTCCGGTACCGTTCCCGGTGCTCAAAACGGGCGATGCTGCCCGCAAGCGCCGCGACCAACATGAATCTCCAGACCAAGGGAACAACGCGAAATGATTCCGGGCCAAAACTGCACGATAATAAAGCTTATCGGGATCTCCGCGCTGGCCCTGCATGCTGCAGCGGCAACCTCGTCTGCATCAACCGGAACCAACGCGACTGTTGCCGCCTTGCAGGATAATCTTGAGTATCTCAAGAAGCAGGCTGCCATGCAGCAGGAGACTGTCGAAAAACTACGTCAATCACAACACTCCGCGATAGAGCGGCGCAAGGCCGAACGGACCAGGCTTGCCGGTCAGCTCATGGACAATCAACTTGAACTAAAACGCCTGGAGCGCGAGAAAGAGAGACTTGAGCAACAGTTCTCGACATTGAAAAAACATTCGAAATACCGGGATGCCGTGCGCGATCTGGGATCAAGAACACAACAACTTGCCGAACAATTGAGCGTATACTTCGGCGAGACGTTCGGCCACCGCAAAACCGTCGCCAGGCTCGATGAAGTTATGTCCTTATTTAAATCAAACAAACCCGACCAGGATCACGAGTTGTTACTCAAAAGCTACGGAAAAACACTGGACGCTTTTATGGATCTTCGGGCCGGAGCAGGATCCGTCAGAGCCCTGGAACAATCCATTCGCACTGCCGACGGTCTGATGGAAGATGTCAGACTGTTGACCGCAGGCGATATCTCCTATGCGTATGAAACACTCAAAGACGGACGCATAGGCATCACTATAGCCAGCCCGGAAGACGCCACCGGTCTGAGGTGGACCGAAGATGTGTCCCGGGATACAAAAAGACAGATTCAGGAGGCATTCAGGCAAATTGTTTCCGATGGGAAGGAAATAGTGTCTCCGCCGATGGACGTGACCGGCCGCCTTCGGCTGGACAGCGATCTCGGCCGGCAGTCACTTCAAGCTCAGTTTCATGCGGGCGGTCCAATCATGTTTCCGCTGGCAGGCCTCGCCGCGCTCGCAATGCTTCTGATTGCCGAGCGTGTCATTATACTGTATGGCCGGAATTCCGGCGGTTCGCGCCGCGCCGGGCGCGTACTTGACGCCTGCTCTCAAAACGACTTTGAAACCGCTGAACGCCTTCTGGAAAAAGAAAGCGGCATCGTGGATCGGGTCCTGCGCGCCTGCCTTCAGAACAGGAACAACGGCGCCCAGGCCATGGAAGATGCGATCCAGGAGCAGCTTCTTCACCAAATACCGCGCCTGCGCCGCTTCCTCTCCGGCCTCGGAATTATTGCCGCCGTTGCTCCCCTTCTCGGGCTGCTTGGCACAATTACCGGAATCATCGACACCTTCGGGGTAATCAGGGCTTTCGGCAACGCAAATCCGGAACTGATGGCAGGGGGAATTTCAGAAGCTCTCCTCACTACCGCCACCGGCCTGGTAATTGCGATACCCGTGCTGCTTTGCCGGGGCATGCTGCGGGGGCGCATGGAAAAACTGATCGGCGACAGCGAGCGGCATGCCGCATCAATGTTAAACATTCTGTCACGGGAGCGGGAATCATGAATCTGTTCATGTCGGGCGGATGGATCCTGGGAGCAATATTTGCGCTCTCGCTGCTGGCCTGGTCATTGATAATGAACAGGCTGGTGTTGCTGCGCTCTGAGACCAGGATAAACAGAAAGTGGGAGCAATCTATCTTCGCTTCGCTGAAACAAAGCGACATTAAAACAACAGCCGCGCTGTGCAGCCGGCATCCCGGGGCAACAGCCAGAATTATCCGTGAATCGTTGAACATGTACAAGGCCGGTATAGCGGTAACAAGGAAACGCGCCTCCGAACTACTGCAACGGGAAGCCGTCTACCTGAGGCGCAACTTTGAACTGATTGCCGTAATAGGGGCTGTCCTTCCGCTCCTTGGTCTACTGGGCACAATTCTCGGCATTACACACACCTTCAACGCCCTTACTCTTGGACCGGGAACGGAAACGAGCGCTGCAATGGCAGGGGGCATTTCGCAAGCATTGATTACAACCCAGGCCGGACTGGTAACAGCCCTGCCTATTGTGCTGGTCTACGGGTGGATGTCCTCGCGAGTTCGCTTCTGCGTTGACGAAAGCAGGCGCATCATCAAAAAGGTAGAAACCTTGCTGCGTTCGGAGCCAAACCATGTTTGAGTCGGTGCAATATCGTGAAAACAGCGACGAAGCAGGGGTGTCGGTCGATATCGCCCCCCTTATTGATCTGGTGTTCACGCTTCTCATCTTCTTCCTGGTAACTGCCACCTTCTCACAGGATCTTGGTGTAACCGTCTCCCGGCCGGAATCCGAATACAGCCAGACACTGACCCCGCAAAGCATGCGTATTGCAGTTACTGCCAGAGGCGCGATCTATACTCGTGGACAGCGAGTGGAGACCGGCGAGCTGCTCGACCGTGTTCGCCACTTCACGGCTAAAGAAAAAAACGGTTTTGTAGTTATTGTTGCCGACGAAGAAGTTCCGGCCCGGACACTCGTTTCTGTAATTGATGTTGCCAAGCAGGGCGGAGCCAAGGATGTTGCAATCGCAACCCGCAAGAAGGGAGCCCCACAATGAGTTCTGAGGCCATCTTAATGGGAAACCTGCATACTGCACGGGGCGTTCCGCGTGTTCTCGTTTCGATTCTGCTGGCGCTGGTTCCTAATGCGCTGCTGTATCTGGCCCTGTCGCATCTGAACACATTGAGTCACGAAGCAATAACGCGCACAATGTCATCGGCTGCCGTCCTGCGTGTAGCCGCACCAGAGAGACACGTTATTCAGCCGCAAAAGCCAACGCCGGAAGAGCAAAAACCAAGGCCGACCGCAGAAGCTATTGCCACCGTGAACCTGGATGCGATCCAGCCGCGACCCGCGCCCATTGCGCCGGTGCCGCTGAATTTAGCCCCTGCTCCACGCATACCCAGGGTCAACGCGACCCTGCCTGCCACCGGTTTGCCGTCGGGCGATGACCTGGATGAAAGACCTGAAGAAATATCCATACGCCGCCCGAGCTACCCGATTTCTGCCCGTCAACTCGGGCAGGAAGGGCTCGTCGTGGTAAGAATACTGATAAATGAATCCGGGGCTGTCGAAGATGCGGAAATCGTAGAAAGCCGGGGACCTGATTCTTTTCGCCAAGCTGTGCTCGACGTTGCCCTGACATGGCGGTTCAGACCTGCGCTCCGCGATGGAGTTCCAGTCCCCGTGTGGGGCGTAAAACGCATTCGCTTCAAGCTGGAGGATTGATAAGGTGAGAATATGGAGCCAAAATATTGCGGTGACGCTTGCCATAGCCTGTCTTCTTAGCACAATACAAGCAGGCGCGGATTCGTTCGATCAAAAACTTCGCGAGGCGCACGAACACCTGGCTGCTCGTGAGTACGAAAAGGCAGTGGAGGTTTTGGAAAAACTGGATCAACCCGATCAGGACAAAGCCCTGGCCCATAGGCTCCTGGGATACGCGTACCGGGAACTAGGCCAAAACGACAAGGCCCGCGCCTCATTTGTCGCGGCTTTATCGCAAGGCGGCCTATCACCCGACACACTTGACGGCCTGGCGCAAATAGACTACGAGCAGGATCGGCAACACGCACTGCTTGTGGGGCTAGGTCTGCGCGTACTGATGTCTCCGACCAACACAACATGGGCCCTTGCTTACGCGGATGCACTGACAGCCAGCGGCCGGAATGACGAAGCCCGGAACATTTGCGAAACAATTCTCAAGCGCTCGCCCCATAATGCGCGTATCTATATCTGCCTGGGCAATGCCCATTTGATGGATAATGCCGAAAAAGAAGCCGTCGGCGCTTTCCAATCCGCTTACTGGCTCGGCAGCCATGATTCAGGCCTGGCTGAACGCATTGCGGAACTCTGGCATAAGCTCGGAAATACTAAAACATCAGTGCGCTGGTACGAAAGGGCCATTAAGGCCGACCCCGGCAATTCCACCTCGTTAAGAATGCGCGCCGCAGAACTTCGGTTTGTTAAGGGTGACATTGAAAAAGCGATTGCGCAACTTGAAGCGCTGGCCCAATCACCGGACAACGCTGTAGCCGGAAAGGCACTGTTCATGCTGGGCCATGCGGCCATTCGCAAGGACCAGGAAGCCGCTGCTGTCGAACATTTCCAGGAAGCAATGGCAAAAGGCTATGTTCAGCCGGATATTGTGGCGTATGTTGCCGCCCATTTTATTGAGCATGACAAGGCTGAAAAAGCCTCCAACCTTATCAAAGAACATAAGACCAACCTGCCCTTTAACGCTGCCATAGAACACAAGCTCGCATTCAAGTTTATCGAAACAAACCGGTTGGATCTTGCCAGGCATCATCTGCGGCGGTACATGGAATACCGCGGCCTGGACAACATAGCTAAGCGTATGATTGCGATGCTCTCTGAAGCGCAGATGGCGCAATCGCAATAAAACCCCGGTACAGACACAGCCAACTCAGGACTTAACAAAATTGCGTAGCTGTCTGTCTGCCATCCGGCGCAAAAGCGTGGAAAGCGCTGCTGCAATGCCGCAAAGCGAAGCGGCGCGGTCAACCCGAACTCGCGCTTGATTCGCCTGTTGGCAGCCTTTAACCCGCATATCTCACACTTTTTCGAGCAGAAACGGTTCAGAGCGCTGTTAGT
>CAZIXB010000018.1:0-20015 GCA_964543205.1 uncultured Victivallales bacterium | reverse complement strand
TACCCGATCTTGCGGTGTGTTCACACAGCTTCGTCCGGTTAACCCGATTTTGCCCGGCGCTAACAGCGCTCTGAACCGTTTCTGCTCGAAAAAGCGTGAGATATGCCGGCTACCCATCCTCAATAACAGCTTTTTCCTTAAGCTCCTCAACAAACTGCGATATTGCCTTGCCGCGATACAGATGCCTGAGATATTCGCGCACTTTCTCCCGAGCCTCGACATAAGTTGCCTCGCCGCCTTTTTCATGGGCGGTCTTTCTGAGAATGTGCATACCCAGGCTGCTTTCCACAACATCGCTTATCTCGCCGACATCAAGCGAAAATATGATTTCGTCCAGTTCAGGCAGCATCATGCCGCGCTGCACCCACCCCAGACTACCGCCTGTCTTTGCGCCGCTGTCGCATTCTGAATGAGCCGCAGCTTCATCGCTGAATTTTGCGCCCTCGTCTATCCTGTTTTTTATGGAAAGGAGCTTGGATCTTGCCGTCTGTTTGTCGTTCTCTCCACCGGAATCCGGCTTTACAAGAATATGCTGGACCTGCGCCATTTCCGGCTTTACGTAATCATCTTTATGTTCCTCAAAATAATCCTCTATGTCCTTTTCCGTAGGATCGCCAATATCAGACAGTTTCCGTTCCACAAGTAGATCAACCTTCCGCCCCTGTTCTATGCTGTTTCGAACAAGATCTTCGCTCAAGTCCTGGGTTTTCATCATTTGATCAAAGGCTTCTTTGCCACCGGCTCTTTTAACCATATTCTGAAAACGCTTGTCCACTTCATCGCGAGAAACCCTGATGTCCAGCTTCTGTGCTGCCTCGAAAAGAAGCGCCGATCCTATAGCCTGTTCCCTGGCTTTGTCCATAATCTCGGAGCTGAGTTCCTTGAGGCGCGTGGCAGTCATATGATCCGAATAGAACTTTATCAACCTGTCGTATTCGTACCTTATTGCGCTTTCAGGTATCTCACGTCCGTTAATTTTTAATGCCATCTAATCCTCCCCTGCCGTTTGTCCGGCCGCTTGTTTTTCCAGTTTTTCACCTATTTCTTCCGGTCTAGTGTTAATGGATACGGGAACATGGTATATCGGAGCGCTCCCGGCTTCAAAGAAATGAATAAGGGACTCACACTGCTCTTTGCAATCCTCAAGTTTGCGTTCTACGAGTTCGGCAGTGTCGTCAGGCCGCCCTGCCCGGTCTCCGCCGGAGTTAAGCATGATCCTGGTCCTTGCCACTTCGGCTTCTGCTGTAAGCATTATCAAGGCACTGAGGTTCAGGAATTCTGATACACAAGCCGCCTGGTTTGCGTTTCTCGGGAAACCATTCAGAAGAATCCAGTCTGCCTGATCACTGCTGTGAGCGGCTACAAACCGTCTGATCAGATTCTCGGCAATACTATAATCGCACTGTTTCAGAACAGAGCCGGTTGCAAGACTTTTCCTGATTACGTCCAGTTCAGAGCGGCTCAGATCATGTTCCGCCTTTCCCGCGTCAATTCTTCTGAGTTCCGCTCCGAAATCAAAATGGAAACACCTGCTGCCCCACAAACCGTTGGAGGCAAGATAAATGCCAAGCGGCGTCTTCCCTGCCCCGGTAGGGCCAGCAAGCAAGGCTGCCCTGGGTCTGTGAGCAGTATTCACTGGGATACCCACACGCGGCGGCTGCGTGGGCCGTCGAATTCGCAGAAATAGATTCCCTGCCAAGTTCCCAATTGAAGTTGTCCATTCTCAACGGGAATTGTTGCCGAAGAGCCCATGAGGCTGCTCTTTACATGCGCCGCCGCATTTCCCTCGGAATGGCGGTATCCATCATTCCATGGGACAAGCCGCTCAAGAGTCTCGTTAATGTCCCTCATAACATCGGGATCGGCATTTTCATTAATCGTGACTCCGGCAGTAGTATGAGGCACATACACGCTGACAGTTCCGTTTTCTATTCCTGCAGAAGCGAGGCATTTGCTCACATCACGGGTAATATTGATAAATTCGCTGCGCGCATTTGTGGTTACAGTAAACTGTTCCATTCATAACCTCCTGTTGACAGTTATTAATTCATACGACAATATTAACCCAAGGCTTTTAGCACAAGAGAAGAATCAATAAGGAATTCCGTGGCGAAATCATAAGATCTGACAATGAATCAGATTTCGTTGAAAAACCCTATGATGCGAGAAATAACTGGGGGCAGTTGTCCTGCATCCATTAAAAAAAGGGGGGTGCGATGGAATCAAATAAAAAGGCTGAATCCCGCCGGTTGGATTTATCAAGAGAAAAAGGGCGCGGAACGATACTATGAAAGCTCTTATACAGAGGGTTGCCAGGGCAAGCGTTGCAGTGGAAGGACTGCCTTTGACTGAAACAGGAAAAGGCTATCTTGTTTTGCTTGGTGTAACCCGCAATGACACAGAGGTAGATGCATCTTACCTGGCCCGAAAGACTATCGGACTACGGATATTTCCGGATCTGGACGGAAAAATGAACCTATCCATCCAGCAGATTGACGGTGAGATACTCGTCGTGTCTCAGTTCACATTATGCGCCAACACAAAAAAGGGAAACCGGCCCAGCTTTGTGCAGGCAGCGCGTCCGGAAGATGCTGACAAGCTCTACCATCTGTATATCAGCCTGCTCAGACAATGCATGAGCCCCGAAAAAGTCAAAACAGGAACATTTCAGGCCAGCATGTCCGTGGAACTGGTAAACGACGGGCCCGTTACAATAGAACTGAATTCATCCCAACCGCCAGATTAGCGTCGTTTGACAGGATTTCAAACTTTTGCCTTTTGCAACAAACTAACCCTCTGCTAATATATTTGGATTATGCACAAAAAAGATTCATTTGATTTCTGGTACGCTGTTAACAACACCGAGGTGCTTCTAATGCCACGGAACAATCTTGAAACCTTCGGCGTCACGGTTTTGAACTATCATTTGGTCAGCGAGCTTATGGACAAGGCCAACACCACACGTGTTCGCGAAGGACGGATCCAGGCCAGCAAGCCGACTATTATTACTCCCGAAGCATATTCCGACACTGTGTTGGAAGGGTTCGGCGACGAAGCGCGGGAATACGTAGAATGGTTGAAAAGCCATGAACAGCAATTGCGAATCCTTGAATACGGATACAACCTGAAGAAAGAGAACTATAACGAGCATATCATCAGCGAGAACCCGGACACCGTCGCTGAAAATGTCAGGAAATCAGTCGAAAAGAAGAGCGACCCGCTAAGCGCAGTGGTCTACGGAGTGGACGATCCATGGGATGTATGCCTGGTAAAACTGTTCTGGGAAGTAATCAAGAAATCCGTTCCGGCAAATGTGCGCGATATGGAACGCAAGGGGATGTTTTTTATGCAGAGCAACCCGACCCAGCGCACTCGGGAGGAGCTGGAACATGATTTTGCGGCAGCCTCCAAAGATCCGGATCTAATCAAGCATCTTGCAAAAAAATTACGGGATCATAACCTTTTCGAAGAATATGAGGATCGGTTCTTCGCCCTGGTAAAAAGCAGCAGGAACCGGTAAAAGGCTCTTCAAACAAGGCATTTCTATAATTCAGAAAGGGAAGTGTGTGACATATGGCTGGAACGATTACGGAAAAGATTCTTGCCAGGGCATCTGGCAACAGCGCCGTGGAAGCGGGACAGAACATCTGGGTCGACGCTGATATTCTGTTGACTCACGACGTCTGCGGACCGGGAACAATTGGGATTTTCAAAAGGGAATTCGGGAAAGACGCAAGGGTATGGGATCCCGAAAGAGTCGTTATAATCCCTGATCACTACATTTTTACAAAAGATGAAAAAGCCCGCCGGAACATAGACACCCTGCGCGAATTTGCCGCAGAACAATCGCTGCCCCATTTCTATGATGTCGGAACCAACCGTTACCAGGGCGTGTGCCATGTGGCGCTGCCTGAACAGGGCCATGTGCGGCCCGGAGAGGTGATATTCGGGACAGACTCACACACTTGCACCCACGGGGCGCTGGGCGCTTTTGCCACGGGCATAGGCAACACCGACGCTGCTTTTGTGATGGGCACCGGCAAACTTCTCATCAAGGTACCCCCTACCCTTCGGTTTATTCTCGAAGGCACACGCCCCGAGTACGTTACTGGAAAGGATATTATCCTGAGAATAATAGGCGACACAGGAGTCGACGGGGCAAACTATTCAGCCATGGAGTTTACCGGAGAAGTTATTGACCAATTGGACATTGAAAACCGGATGACAATCTGCAACATGGCAATTGAAGCCGGGGCAAAAAACGGAATTATTGAGCCTGACAGTAAGACCATAGAGTACGTGCGCCAACGGACAGGCAAGCCTTTTGAGTCCTTGCGCTCCGACAGCGGAGCCAGGCCATACAAGACAACCCGTTATAATGTCTCCGAATTTGTCCCATGCGTTGCCGAACCGCACAGCCCGGCAAAGTACGCCCCTGCAAAAGATAAAACCGACATTAAGCTCGACCGCGCATATATCGGCTCTTGCACTGGCGGCAAGCTTAGCGATTTTATAATGGCGGCGAAAATCCTCAAAGACCACAGGGTTGCAATCAAGACATTTCTCGTGCCTGCTACCGTTGAAGTGGCGAAAGGACTTCTGAGTGAGACCGTTGACGGAAAGAGCCTGGTAGAGATCTTTGCTGAAGCAGGATGCGAGGATATTGCGCCACCCTCATGCGCGGCCTGTCTTGGAGGCCCAGTCGACACATTTGGACGGACTACGGGCACGGAAAGGGTTATCAGCACAACAAACAGAAACTTCATAGGAAGGATGGGGTCGAAACAATCGGCTATTTTTCTTGCTTCCCCGTTGACAGCGGCTGCTTCGGCGGTAACCGGACACATAACAGACCCAAGGGACATCTGATCAAAACAAGCACAGTAAGAATCACGATCTAAACTTTAGACAGGACACTTAAAATGAGCAATACAGAACAATCCAGGATCATTAAAGGGAAAGTCTTTGTCGTTGGAGATGACATTGACACTGACCAGATAATTCCGGCCCGGTATCTCAACCTGGTGCCTACAATCGAAAAAGAATACAGGCAGCTCGGATCCCATGCCATGTCAGGGCTTCCGGACACCTATCCCCCGTTCGTTGAGCAAGGCGCTGTAGAATCCGAATATTCTATAATAGTAGCAGGAAAAAATTTCGGCTGTGGATCCTCCCGCGAACACGCACCCGTATCGCTTGGAGCAGCAGGTATACAAGCCGTCGTAGCGCAGTCGTATGCGCGGATATTCTTCCGAAACTGCATTTCGCTTGGAGAACTCTATCCCCTGGAAACAGACGAGAGCATGTGCAGCCGGTTTAAGACAGGAGATGCCGTTGAGATCGATATTAAAAACATGCAGGTTTCCGGAGATGGAGACACTTACAAACTCAAGGAGCTGGGAGCTGTAAAGCCGGTAATTGATGCGGGCGGCATTTTTGAATATGCGCGTTCTACCGGCATGATCACAACTGCCAGAAGCTAGAACAGAATGCAGAAAAACGCTCCCAAGGTAGTTGCCATAGCCAACCAGAAAGGCGGGGTTGGCAAGACAACCACTGCAATAAATCTGGCCGCCTGTCTGGCTGAATTTGATCGAAACGTGCTGGTGGTTGACATGGATCCGCAAGCCAATGCGACAAGCGGACTTGGGCTGGAACAGGAAAACGGAACCAGCCTGTACCGGGCGCTTATTGGAGAAGGCTCAATACATGGACTCGTTCGCGAAACACTCATCAGCCGGGTGCATATAATACCCTCTGAACTGGATCTGGCCGGGGCTGAAGTGGAAATAGCGAGAAGCGATGCCTACCTGCACAGATGCGGCAAAGCCCTGACCCCGGCAATTGAAGACGGCCGCTACAACTATATTATTATAGACTGTCCGCCATCGCTCGGAATATTGACAATGAACGCATTGGCCGCCGCACACACAGCTCTGCTCCCCATCCAATCGGAATACTATGCGCTGGAAGGCCTGAGCGTGATATCACGTTTGATACGGCAGTTGAACGAGAACAGGACCAATCCCGGTCTTTGCATAGAAGGCATTCTGCTTACGATGTTTGACAAGCGGACCAACCTTTCATCGCAGGTCGTGGAAGAGGTAAGGCGTCATTTCAATGAAAAGGTTTATGATACTGTTATACCCCGCAACGTAAGGTTGAGCGAAGCGCCAAGCTACGGAATGCCCATAGTTCTATACGACCGCAGTTCAGCCGGATCAAAAGCGTACATGGCAATGACAGAGGAATTTCTCAAGAGAAACGGCGACAGACCGGAATAATTTTTCAAAAAGGCGGCCCGCTCCTTCATTTTCCCCGGTCGTATTCCTTGCCAAAGCTGCCTACATATATTGCGCGGGGTCTGAAGATCCTGTTGTTTCTCAGATATTCCTGAACCCTTGCGCTCCAGCCTGCAACACGGCTTACAGCAAAAATGGGCGTAAACATTTCGGCAGGAATACCCATGCTGCTGTATACCAGGCCGGAATAAAAATCGACATTCGGAAACACGCCCTTTTCCTTGCCGAGCGTTGATATCACCAGGTCCTCAAGCTTCAGGGCTGTTTCGTAAAGAGGATTAAGCTGAGCGTGTTTCCGGGCAACATGCCGCGCCAGGGGCGCCAGCATCCGCGCGCGCGGATCATAAGTTTTGTAGACCCGGTGTCCGAATCCGGGAATAACTTTTCCGGCTTTCCTGGTTTTGCCGAACCATCGTTCCACATTCCCGGGTTTCCCGATAGCCTGAAGCACACGCAGAACCTGTTCGTTTGCCCCCCCATGCAGAGGACCGCTCAAGGCTCCTATTCCCGCTCCAACCGAGGAATAGACATCAGACATTGTGGACGCCACAACCATTGACGCAAATGTGCTCGCGTTCATGCCATGATCGGCATGCAGGATAAGCGCAATATCCATGATACGCTCCTCTTCCCCGCTCGGCTTTTTACCCGTCATCATATACAGCAGATTTGCGGCATGGCCCAGCCGGGGATCCGGCTCGACTGGGAGCTTGTCTTCCCTTACCCTTGAAATTCCGGCCGCCAGGGTCGCAAGCCCGGATATAAGGTGAAAGCAGGAGTCAAGACTTGCGGCGTCATCAGCCTTCAGTACGCCCGCCGGTCTGCTGCGCTTCTTCCGATGAAACTCATAAATTGCCCTTCTTTCACCCATCGGAACAGTTTCCATAGGGATTGAATCTTCATCCGCAGCTATGGCGTCGTCAAGAGAGGGCCGCCCGAGGACGTCATCCCGCCATGTCAGTCTGCGGCGCATAAGGTCGGCGCCCAGCCTCAAAGCCGCCATGGGATGCATTGATTCAAGCGGAAAACTCATCATCATCCGCTGAGTATTTGGCAGATACCTGTAATCTATGAGCTTCTTGTTGAAACGCTCGAACTGCTTATCGGTAGGCATCTTTCCTTTAAGGAGGAGATAGCTGACTTCTTCAAAACAGGAATTCTGACACAGATCAAAAACATCGTACCCCTGATAGATCAGTCTGCCTTCCGACCCGTTCACATAGCCTACTTTTGTTTCGCAGGCTATTGCCCCTTCCAACCCCGGTCCTACAGTGCAATGAACCGGCCAGTCGATTTTCTTTCCCGCATACGCGGATTCAGAAGAACCAGCGCTCTCTTTATGCACATCTTCGACCACACCGTTAACGAGTCTATCAATTTCAAGGGATCTGTCTGCCATTGTCTACTTCTCCATCCTGATTCACATTGCTGCTTTAGCCCGTTTTTTAAGCCTTTTAAGCCGACCTGAAACTGCAACTTTCTCTACCATGGACATTTTATCCACCAGCAGTACGCCATTCAGGTGGTCTATCTCGTGCTGAACTGCCCTTGCAAGAAGGCCGTCAACTTCCACATGCTGACGCTGACCATCAGTGTCAGTATATGCAAGGCAGACAGTTTCTGCCCTGTTAACTTCGACAAAAATTTCCGGAAAACTCAGACAGCCTTCTTTTGCCGTGCATTGCCCGGAAGTTTCCTCTATTTCAGGATCAATCATAACAAGGGGCATTTTTACAGCATCTGCATTGCTTTCATCATTTAACTTTGCCGCGCTGATGTCCACTACGCATACGGCCTCACAGCGCCCCACCTGCTCGGCAGCCAGCCCGATTCCATCGTTAGCATACATGGTTTCGAGCATATCATCGGCCATACGCCTGATTTCGTCGGTTACTTCACCGACCCGTTTTGCTTCCTGCCTCAGGACCTTATCCCCGTATGTTCTAATTTGATAATTCATTTTATTCATCCTCACTTAATCATTATACTAACCTGGATTATTCGCGCAAGGCGCGAATAATCCAGGCAAGCCGAGCATAACTCCCCCCCCCCGGAGGCAGGAAAGTTTCACAAAACTCTCCGATAAGCGGACTGGACAATCACATGCAACCTTTTATATAGTGCAGACATGGAAAAAATTCTTATTATTATACCAACTTACGACGAAAAAGAAAATGTAGGCCCTATTTCAACGGCAATTCACAACGCCGTCCCGGAAGCTGAAATTCTCTTTGTTGACGATAACTCCCCTGACGGAACAGGGCAAATAGTTTCCACCATGGCTGAAGAGAAACCCTGGATTCATGCCGTCCACAATCCAGCCAAGGCTGGACTGGGCAGGGCTTACATTAAAGGCTTTAAATGGGCTTTGAAACAAGGCTATGACCTGATATTCGAGATGGACGCCGATTTTTCCCACGATCCTGCAGAGATACCGAAGTTTGTTGAGGCAGCCGGCAATGCGGATCTTGTGCTCGGGTCCAGATACGTCAACGGCATAAGGATAACCAACTGGCCGCTCAGCAGGCTCTTGCTCAGCAAGTCCGCAGCGAAGTATGTGCAGATTATAACCGGCCTGCCGGTTACCGATCCCACAGGCGGATATAAATGCTACCGGAGAGAGGTGCTTGAAGCAATCAAGCTTGATTCAATAATATCCAACGGTTACTCGTTCCAGGTTGAGACCACCCATTCCGCGTGGATGCTTGGTTTCAGGATCAAAGAAGTGCCTATCACCTTCGAGGACAGAAGGTCCGGATATTCCAAAATGAGCACTAAGATATTCAATGAAGCGCTTTGGATTGTGTGGAAGCTGGTTTTCCGTTACGGACCCAGAAGAAAACCTCTGCGAAAAAGAAGGTGAGCAATGGTGGGGCTGCTTCGTGACATAGTTCTGCTTATGCGCCCTTTCCAGTGGACAAAGAACGTGCTGGTGATGGCGGCTTTTTTCTTCGCTTACTGGGATACTACCAGGGACACGCCTCTTGGCATTGAATCCTTATTACGGGCTATGACAGCCATGGTTCTCTTTTGCCTTGTTTCAAGCGCAACATACGTGATCAACGACATAAGGGACGCTCCTGCCGACCGCCAGCATCCTAAAAAAAAGAACAGACCCATCGCATCCGGGAGAATATCCCCTGCCCTTGCATGGCCAGTGGGGGTTGCCTTGCTCGCTGCCGGGGCGGTTGGCGCAAGGCTTCTTTCCTTGCAGTTTTTCCTGGTTGTCACAGCATATTTAATAATCCAGATGATTTACAACCTGGGTCTCAAGGAGGTGGCCCTTCTTGATATAATGGTAATAGCGGCGGGATTTGTCCTCAGGGCCATTGCAGGAGCGCTGGCGCTCGACGGGGTGGTCATCTCCCCATGGCTTCTGCTGTGCACCTTTCTGCTGGCTCTTTTCCTTGCCCTTTGCAAGCGCAGACAGGAAAAAATGCTTACACAGCATACATCCGGCAATCATAGAAAGAACATGGGCAGCTACGACAAGGATCTTTTGAACCAGTTAATCTCCACGGTTGCAGGCGCAACAATAGTGGCATACTCGCTCTATACCTTATGGCCCGATACCATAGAAAAGTTCAATACTCACAACCTGGGCTTTACCATTCCATTCGTTGTCTTCGGACTGTTTCGCTACATGGATCTTGTTTACCGCCATAAAAAAGGCGAAAGGCCTGAAAGGGTGCTGCTCACGGATCCGCCGACCCTGGCCAATCTGGCTCTTTACGCAATCGCGCTTTTTACAATCTTCAAATTCAGCAACTAACCCGCATATGTCACAGGATATCGTAGTCAGAGCGTGGAAAGTGTTGTTGAGGTGGCGCGAAACACCGAAGCGGTATGTGCCGCGCAAAAATCAAACAGCCGCAGGCATCCTTATGACTTGCAGAAACCATGCCTGCTTTAGTATATAGTTGTGTCGCTAAGGGGAAAATATGGAATCAAGCACAGAACCAACGGAAATCGCAGGAGTCAACCGACGCTTCTTCAGAAGACTAGACTGGGGCGCCTTCTGGACAGCGTGTATCATATCATTCGTTGTATACGTCTATACCCTTGCGCCTACAGTCACCATGGAAGACTCCGGCGAGCTCGCTGTAGCATCTGATTATCTTGGAGTGCCGCATCCTCCGGGATATCCTATATGGACAGTGATAACCTGGCTGTTTACCAGGATTTTCTCTTTTGTAACATTCCGAGGACAGCCCAATCCGGCATGGGGAGTCAACATGGCTTCCGCCGTCTTCGGCGCGCTGGCTGCCGGAATGAGCGCTTTGCTTATTTCCCGTTCCGGTTCTCATATGCTCCGCAGCGCCAGGCGAACCTCTTATCCTCTGAAGCCGGAAACGGAAAACATGATCTGCTGGATGTCCGGTGTTGTAGCAAGCCTCCTGTTTGCTTTCAGCCCCGTAATGTGGTCTCAGTCTGTGATTGCGGAAGTGTACAGTCTGAACGCATTCTTTTTGATCCTGGTATTTCTTCTTACGTATAAATGGCTGTGCCAGCCGAGCGACCACCTGCTTTACGCAACAGCCTTTATTTTCGGGCTCGGTCTCACAAACTACCAGGTGCTCCTGCTGGCAGCCCTGCCCCTCTTCTTTGCGGTTTTCCTCAAAGATCTCGACCTGTTCAGGGATTTTCTGATTACCGGGTCGGTATACATTATAGCGCTCGGAATGATAAAATTCGGATATCTGCCACCCGTACCGCACCCTACGCATCAGCACTTTATCATTTATCTGCTCATGAACTTTATAGTGTTAATGTTTGCCTTCTTTCTGCTGCCTAGAGGCAAAACGGTGGCAATAACCTTCCTTCTTCTTGAACTTGGAGTTGCATTCTACGGGATTATGCCACTGCTGTCGGATCTCAGGAACCCCCCCATGAACTGGGGATATCCACGCACATGGCGCGGCTTTAAACACGCAATATCGCGCGGTCAGTACGAACAAATTCAACCAGTCTCGCCTGTAGCAATGCTGTCTCCAAAATTTTTCGACCAGATCGGAGGTTATTTTACAGATTTGCGTAAACAGTTCACTCTACCGGTTGCAGTGCTGGGCTTCCTGCCTTTTACCATGTGGGACATAAAGCTGGGCAAACGCCGTTACAAAGCCCTGTATCCGGCTATATTCCTTTGTCTGGCTGCCGCGGCGCTTGCGCTGCTGGAGGAAGTCTTCTTTCAGCATGCGACACTGGCCAGCGGATATAAGCCGTTGCTTACCATTGTTCTTGTCTTTGCCGCAGTTGGTGTAATAACAATATTTATCAATATGGGCAAAGAACTGGTTGAAAAGCTCAAGCCCAAATCTGAATCAAGTATCTCGGAAAGAATTCTTGCTGTTCTGGCGCTCGCCGGCGCAGCGCTCGTATATCTGGGTTTCGTATACATGGTGATCCTGAAAATCCAGGCCGTATGCGAACCCCTTGCCGACGAAACGGCAAAACTCAGCACAGAGCAATACCGGGAAATCCTTCTCACAACCGCCGGCTTCGTGTTGCTGGTTTTCCTTCCGCCCGCACTGGTGGCTGCCATTGCATGGTTGAATACCGGGTCATTCAAACTTGATATGACCCTGGACCGCAACAACCAGAAATGGATTACAGCTATACTTCTTGGTTTCCTTGCGTTGAGCGTCATACTGATAATTTTGGCCGATCCCACCGGCGATATACAGGATAGCTTTATACAGCGTGTGAAGTTTATATCTTCACACGCACTTTACTCATTCTGGATCGGATACGGGATTATTTTCGGCCTGGCCTTTGTTGACAGGCTTTTCAAGGGCGACAAAACCATCAAGTTTATCAGCCTGGGCTTTGCCGGCATGCTTGCGCTAATCCCCATTCACCAGAACTACACAAATACCGAGCTGGTCAGACGCGTGGGCGGGGCTGAACAGGACGGACACGATTTTGGCTGGCAGTTCGGCAACTACCAGCTTCGCGGAGCAGAAGCCATAATTGAAGAACTTGACCCTGAAGATGAACCGCCGCCAAACCCTTCGTATCCAGCTTCAATGACAACCAACGCTGTATTTTTCGGCGGAACTGATCCGGGACGCTTTGTCCCGACATATATGATTTATTCAGCCCGGGTGCGAGAAGATGTGTATCTTATTACGCAAAATGCTCTGGCTGACAACACTTATCTAAATGTTATGCGCGATCTCTATGGAGACCAGATATGGATTCCTTCCGAGACAGACAGCGCCATGGCGTTTAACAAATTCGTACAGGATGTTCAGACTGGACGCCGCCAGGCAAATGCGGGCATAACTTTCGTTGGCGGAAAGGTCCAGATAACCGGAGCTCTTGGTGTAATGCAGATCAACGGGATGCTTGCCGAACAGATTTTCGAGCACAATAAATTCCGGCACAATTTCTATGTTGAGGAAAGCTACGTCATGGAATGGATGTATCCTTACATGGAACCTCATGGTCTTATACTCAAAGTCAATAACAACAGGATTCCCGGCATCCCGAATAGAACCGCCACAAATGATATGGATTTCTGGGACTGGTACACTAAGCGCCTTGTATCCAACGTTAAATTCAGGCGCGATGTTGTCGCGAGAAAAAGCTTTTCCAAGCTTCGTAGCGCAATAGCAGGCCTTTACTCGCACAGCCATCTACCCAGGCCCGAAAGCGCGGAACAGGCTTTCCACGAAGCCCGTGTGTTGTACCCGCTGAGCCCGGAAGCAAACTTCCGTCTTGCCCAGGAAGTATACTGGCCGCAAATGAGACTTGACGACGCCCATGACCTGATGAAGGAGTTCAGCAGAAACGACCCTCAAAACACAAAGGCCAAAGGATTTGTCAAACGAATCAGCCACAGCCGCAAAATCGAAAAACAGATTCGGAAGCTTCGCAAAGAACTTGGCGGAGCCCCTGCAATTAACAAGGATATCAACAAGATTTTCAACCTGGCGAATCTGTACCTCAGGGGAAACTTTATCAATCACTTTACGCAATTAATGCATCAGATCGTATCCAATAAAGATCTCCCGGCCGTGTATCATTACAAGGCCGCAGAGCTTCTATATCAAGCCAGGAAAATACCAATGATGCTTCAGGCCCTTGAGCTTTGCTGGGGCCGTCTGCCTGATAATGTTCCGAAACAGGTTTATCTTCAGATCGTGCGGATGTACGCAAAAGTCAGGCAGCCGACGCAAATGTCAAAATGGCTGAAGGTTTACCTGGACAGAGAACCCGGCGACTGGAAAGCATGGCTGGACTATGCAAAACTCCAGTTATCCCTGAAAAATGTGGATACGGCTCGCAAAGCTCTTGACCGGGCCGCTTCTGCAGGAGGAGAGAAAGCGCTTCGAACTATGAGCGGCGACCCTGCGTTTAAGAATCTCATGCGCGACATAAAACCGCGCAAACCGGGACTGTTAATACCTGGAAAACGGAGCAGCCCGAGGCGCGGCATACCCTTCAGGTAGCTCTGCTCCATTGACCGCGGCGCAAATCCGAAAACGCTGATACGGAGACAGGATGGATATCAGGAATAGAATATCGAAAGTGCTTGAGGAAGAGGCAGCCGCCATTGCGGCAGTCCAGGTGAACCGGAGTTTTGAGGATGCCGTCAGGGCAATGCTGAATTGCGAAGGCAAAATCCTGGCCACCGGCATAGGGAAAGCCGGGCATATTGCCAGAAAATTCGCGGCAACATTGTGCTCCACTGCAACCCCGGCTGCCTTCCTGCACCCGGCGGAAGCAGCGCACGGAGATCTCGGGATTGTAGCCGAGCGCGACGTTATTGTGGCTTTCTCTACAAGCGGCAAGTCAAACGAGGTTATCGAGATGCTCAAGCTCAGCAGACATCTCGGACTCAAGACCATAATCGGGATCACCTCGCATCCTGATTCGCCCCTCAGGGAACTCAGCGATATAGTTCTGGATATGGGTGATATCATTGAACCGTGCCGCTTGAGACTTACGCCCACCGCATCTATAGCCGTTATGCTGGCCATAGGCGACTCTCTTGCCCTGACGCTTATGGACTTGAAAGGCATCACAAGGGAAGACTATGGGTTAAGGCATCACGGCGGATATCTCGGACGGCAGGCGCGAACGGACAATGTTCCCCGAAGTTGTAAATAACGGAAAAAAACGGCAAACAGGCCCAGCCTCACCGCCCGCTGAATTCATAGGTGATTGCGCTCAATGCATAGATGGCTGCGGTATCGGTCCGCAGAACGGCGGAGCCGAATGCCACTGAAACCGCGCCGGCTTCATTTGCCATCTTCATTTCACGCGGGCTGAAATCACCTTCGGGTCCAATGAGAATGCCTACGCTTTCAGCGCCCGATCTTCGGCAGGACCTGAGCGCTGTCCTGATATGCTCGGCCCCCGGTTCAAGCGAACCTATCAGGAAAGACCCCTTCTGTGCAATCCAGCCAAGCGCAGCGTCAAAGGATACGATGCCGTCTATTGCCGGAACCAGGTTCACGCCGCTCTGCTTCGCGGCGCTGATAGCGATCCGGCGCCATCTTTGGAGCTTCTTACATGCCTGGGCCGGCGTCAATTTAACGACCGTTCTATCGCTTATGAAAGGAACAATCGCCGCGACACCAAGCTCTGTCGCCTTTTCAACGACAACATCCATCCGCTTTGCCTTGGGAACAGCCTGAACAAGAAATGACTGAAAAGACCGCGCCGAATATTGGACTTCGTCCGCAAGCTCAATTTCAAGGGCATCATTGCCGCCTACAATGCCATCACATCTTTTGCCTCTGCCGTCAAAAACCTCGACAATGGCGCCTTGTTTGAGCCTGAGAACATCCTTGATATGATGCGCTTCCTCCTCCGGGAGCAGAACCCTCTCAGCCTCCCAGTTTTCAGGAGGCGCATAGATGCGCATATTATGTGACATGACCCTATCTGATTCAGGACGAAGCGGCCGCTTTTTCCTTCATCTTATCTCTTTTTTCATAAAATTTTTCGGTTTCTTCCTTAAACTCCCTGGCTGCCGGATAATTCTTATCAGTGGTTGATTCGGCAAAGTCCTTCAATATCTTCTTCTGGGCCCTGTTCAATTTGTCTGGAACCTCAGGCATAACTCTTACATGAAGGTCGCCATGACCATAACCATCCAGTCTGGGCAGGCCTTTTCCTCGAAGCCTGTACGTCTTGCCTGCCTCGGTTCCCGCTGAAAGCTTGAGCCTGGCATACCCGTGGGGTGTAGGCGCCTGGACTTCTCCGCCCAATGCCGCGGTTTCCATTGGAACCGGCAACTCGCAGAACATATCCTCGCGCTGCCTTTCGAACAGCGGATGTTCCTTTACACTGATAACAACGTAAAGATCGCCGGATTGTCCTCCCTGCGCTCCGTATTCTCCTTTACCTGCCATTCGAAGCCTTGATCCTGTTTCCACTCCTTTGGGGATTCGCAAGGTCAGCTTGCGTTTTGTTCTAACCCTTCGCTGCCCTTTACACACACTGCATGGATTCGTGGTAAACGTGCCTTCGCCCCGGCATACAGGACAAGGCTGTCGAATCTGAAAGAAACCGCCACCGGACACTATGGAGCCACTGCCCCCGCATTGCCTGCATGTTTCCCTGGAGCCCGCGTTTTCAACTCCGGTGCCGCGGCAGCTTCCGCATTCCTCGGTCACAGGTATTTCTATCTCCCTCTCTGAACCGAATACGGCTTCCTCAAAATCAATTTGAATATCAAACCGCAGGTCGGCGCCGCGCCGCATTCCGGATCTCGATCTTTGTCGGCCGCCTCCGAAAAAGTCTTCAAAAATTCCGCCGCCCTGGCCGAAAATACTCCCCAGAATATCCTGCAAATCGCCCATATGCGTGAAATCGCGCGAGAAGTCGAATCCGCCCGGGCCGAAGCTGCTTTTTAGACCCTCATGCCCGAACTGGTCATACTGTCGGCGCTTGCCCTCATCGCTGAGCACTTCGTAAGCCTCCGAAACCTCTTTGAACCTTGCTTCCGCCTCAACATCTCCCGGATTACGGTCCGGATGGTATTTCATGGCCCGTTTACGGTAAGCCTTCTTAATTTCAACAGCAGAAGCCGACCTCTCGACTCCCAGTAAATCGTAATAATCTTTTTTCTCTGCCACTATTCACTCCTGAAAAAGCCGAATATGCTGCGGTCTGCTTCCACAATCGCACCGCTGTGATATTCGGGCTGTGCGCCCTCAGTCTTCAACTATTTACTGCGTCAGTCCTTGTCCTGCCGCGCAGGTATGCCGCTTGACACCACCACTTCGGCAGCCCTGATCAATTTATCACCCAACTTGTAGCCCTTTCGCGTCTGCTCAACAATGTGATTTTCCGGGACGTCCCCGGAAGGCACATGCGCAACCGCCTCGTGGAACACAGGATCAAACTCGCCTTCCTTTGCATCGATGACTTCCATGCCATGCTTGCCCATGGCCGCAATAAGCTGTCCCTGAACCATCTGGAAACCTTCCAACACTGAATCCTCTGTCTTCTGATCCCTGGCTGATTTAAGCGCCATTTCAAAATGATCTGCCACAGGAAGCAACTCTTTCATGAGTTCTTCTGTGGCGTGCGCTTCAAGCTGTATGCGTTCCCTTGCGGCGCGTTTGCGATAGTTCTCAAAATCCGCCTGTAACCGAAGCAGCTTATCCATAAGTTCTTTCTGTTCGGTTTTCAGCCGTTCTTCCACATCATCGGCGCTTTCGGCTACATGCAGATCCTTCGGCTCGTCCTTCTTTTTGCTTTCCTGATTCTGTTTTTCCGTTTCTTTCTTGTTTTCACTTTTATTTTTTTCTGCCATTGTCTCCACTCCATACAAGCTCAGCCCAGGCTGCAGACTGAAAAGCCAACCCGTTATTCAATGAAACTGTCTTTATACAACAATCTTTCCTATATCGCCGGGCTTTTCCTTGACTTCCCTAGTGCCTAATGACTCGCCGCAGACACTGCAGCGGTATTCGTTTATCTCTGCTCCGGGAAGGACAAGAAGCAGACGCTCGCGCACCGGCTGCAACCTTCCGCATTTGGGGCAATGTAATTCCGACGCTGTTAATTTGTCAAACTGTCTATTCATAACTTCTCCTGCCATTCCAGCCCGCAGCTTCATCTTCAGGGGCTCGCGCCATATAATGCATCGCTTTGCGCTTGCACCGGCCCTAGTTCATATCTAACCTCTTGAACTGTGAAAATCTGCATGGACATACAGTCTTCGGTCACTCAGCGAGCGGGAGTGGGCCGTTACACCTGCGCGCTGGCGTCTGAGCTGGATAAACTCGTCAATGGCGATATACTAGAGCTTTTTTATTTCGATTTTCAAGGAAAAGCCATTTGTCCAGTCACTTCAGCCACAACGAAGGCGATCCGATGGTGCCCCGGAAGGGCCGCCCAGTTTCTTTGGAAGACCTTCAACTGGCCGCCGTTCGACGTATTTGCAGGAAAAGCGGACGTTTATCATTTTCCCAATTTTATTCTCCCTCCCCTGCGCAAGGGCAAGACCGTAGCCACGATTCACGATGTCGCATTTAAAAGATACCCGCAGTATGTCGAGGAGCGTAATCGCCGCTATCTTGAATCAAAAATACAAGACACTGCAGCCCGCGCCGATGCGATTATAACCGTTTCGAAATTCAGCGCCTCGGAAATAACGGAATGCCTCGGCATAAAACCGGACCGTATATTTCCGGTTCACAACGGGATATCCGGAAAGTTCCATCCGGTTTCAGCCGAACAGGCCGCGCCTGTTCTTGAAGAACTTTCCATAACCGGACCTTATCTTCTCTTTGTAGGCACTGTTGAACCGCGGAAAAATATATCACTGCTTATTGACGTATTCGAAGCCATCAGTGACTTCCAAGGCAAGCTGGTAATAGCAGGCTCGCTTGGATGGAAATACGAAAGCATAGTTGAAGCAATGCGTTCCTCGTCCAGAAAAGAAGATATCATTCATCTGCAGCATGTCGGCGACGGGCAATTACCCGCCCTTTATTCGCAAGCTTCGGCCCTGGTTTTCCCTTCGTTTTATGAAGGTTTTGGTTTCCCTCCCCTTGAATCAATGGCATGCGGAACGCCAGTTGTATCCTCTTCGGCGGGATCACTGCCCGAGATCGTTGCTGATGCCGCGCTACTCGTGGAATCATTCGAGACCGAAGAGTGGCGCGAAGCTGTCAGGAGCGTTCTTTACGATACCGGAATTTCCGGGGAGTTGCGGCGCAAAGGTCTTGAACAAGCCGCCAGGTTCAGCTGGAAAAATGCCGCTTCTCAAATACTACAGATTTACAGAGAGGTGGCATCTTGAAAATTGCTATCGACGCCAGGTGGATCTTCGATGAACTTTCCGGAATAGGCATCTACACTCGTGAGCTGATTCGGAATCTAGCCGGAATCGACCGAAGGAACAATTATCTTCTGATTTTCGACAAGCCCGGGCTCCTCAGACGAACCTGCAAAGAACTTTCCATTGACAGTCACTCAAACTTCGCTGCCTGCCTGGTTCCGTACGGAATTTTCTCACTTAGAAACCAGCTTTTAATGCCCGCCTTTATAGACAGAAACAGGATAGACGTCTTCCACTCCACAAACTACATGATACCTTTTTTGGCTTTTCCCCGCGCGGATTCCCAAAAAGCAAAGTGCGTGACAACAATACATGACCTTATTCCGATAGTCATCCCCGGACATGCGCCAAGGTCAAAAAAATCGCTTATTTTCCCGATTTACAAAAAAATGATGTTCCAGGTAGCAGCCAGGTCTGACACGGTAATAACGGTGAGCAACCAGTCCAGGCTGGATGTCCTCAAGCGCCTCAGGATAGCGCCCGGACAGGCTGAGAAGGTAAAGGCAATAGCCAATGGCGTGTCACCGTCTTTCCATCCGCCGGATAAAGACGGTTCTTCTTGCGATACCTGCCCGGTGGAAAAAACCGTAAAACTGCTTTACGTGGGCAGGACCGATCCCTACAAGAATGTTTCAATGCTTATAAGAATGCTTGCCGAACTCAGGAAACGTTGCTCTTTTCCCGTGGAGCTTCGTCTTGTCTCATCTTTCGATCCAAGATACCCTGAACCCTTTCGCTTAATTGAAAAACTCGGAGTGTCCGATGCCGTAAAATGGCTCGGGCGCCTTTCGGATCGGGACATGGCACAGGCCTATCAGAGCGCCGATATCCTGGTGCACCCTTCCCGATACGAGGGCTTTGGTCTCCAGGTTGTCGAAGCAATGGCTTCAGGACTGCCGGTCGTATGCAGCAACGGCGGTTCCCTTCCGGAAATTGCCGGCAATGCGGCAATTATACTTGATCCGGATGACGAAAACGGTTTTGTGAAGGCTGTTATGGATTTGCTTGCCAGCCCGGAAAAACGCGAGGAACTTCGCCGCAAAGGAATCAAACAGGCCTCGCAATTCTCATGGCAACGCACGGCCCGTGAAACGCTCGAAGTTTATCAATCATTCTCGAAGCAGCAACAAATGGCGGATCAACAATGACAGAAAACAAATTTTCGGTCGAGTTTCCCTCAAAATGGGCAGAAATGAAAACAGCGCTTGTTCACGACTGGCTAACAGGAATGCGGGGCGGAGAACGGGTGCTTGAGATCCTCTGTGAAGGCTTTCCCGATGCGCCGATACATACCCTGATATGGAATCCCGGTTCTGTTTCAGCAACGATCAACAGCCACAGTGTGCGGACTTCGTTTCTCCAGAATATACCCCGCGTATTCACTGCATACCGCCTTTTTCTGCCAC
>CAZIXB010000017.1:0-20470 GCA_964543205.1 uncultured Victivallales bacterium | reverse complement strand
AAAACGTTTTTCTTTCTTGTGAAGTCCCATTTCGTGCCGGACAACGTTCATTAGATCCTGAGAATCCGACTGATCCATTACCGTGAAATCCGGCCACAGCCCCGCGCTTTTGGCGTATATCCTCAATAGCCGATTTGCCGTGGAGTGGAATGTGCCGCCCCATACCCTGGCGGCATCACCGCCGCCCATTGACACAATAGATCCTGCTCGGCGAAGCATTTCTTCGGCAGCGCGCCTGGTAAAGGTCAACAGCAGTATTCTACCGGGAGAAACGCCCTGCGATATCAAGTAAGCGACCCTGTAAGCCAGGGTCCTGGTTTTTCCGCTGCCAGCGCCGGCAACAACAATCAGCGGGCCTTCTCCGTGCATAACTGCCGAACGTTGTTCACGATTGAGTTCGCCTAGCCATTCATTCTGTGTTAACTTGCCAGCCATATTGATATTCTAATGGCAAAGAACTTTTATTTCAAATTGACATTAACGATTCTGGGGAAAACAATCTAGGCATGGTTCGACTATTTAAAGAAATATATGAGTACAGGGAGTTGCTGTGGATACTTGTGGGCCGAAATCTCAAGATCCGTTATAAAAGCTCTGTTTTAGGCTTTTTCTGGTCGTTGTTGACTCCCTTGATGTTCATACTCATTTATGGCATTTTTGCCGGAATATTGAAATTTGCAGGTGAGATCCCCAATTATCTACAATACCTTATCGTAGGGATAATCACCTGGCAATTCACTGCAATGTGTCTCAATGATTCCCTTTACGCTATACTGGGCAGTTCGAATCTTGTAAAAAAGACTGCTTTCCCTCGAATTATTCTGCCTCTTGCCACGGTATTTGCCAACTTGTTCAACTTCTTTCTCACCGTAGCGGTGTTAATACTCTACCTCTTGATTGCGGGCATGTCGTTCAGTCAAGTCTACCTCTTGCCGCTTGTAATTCTCACCCACCTTTCTCTTTGTATAGGTATTTCCATGATAATATCATCCGCCAATGTCTTTTTCCGGGACACAGAACACATTGTCGGTGTTGTTACGCTGGCATGGTTCTTTCTGACCCCTGTGATTTACCCTGTTTTCAAAATGATGGACGCAATACCTAGACCATGGATGGAATATGCTGTTTTCCTGAATCCCATGACAGGCCTGGTATGCGCTTACAGAAATTTGCTCATGGGACTAACTCCCGAGTCGGTAGAACCGGCAATGGTTTTTATATCGGCGCTGGTATGTTGGCTAATAATGCCGCTGGGAGTATGGATTTTTCAGAAAGTGCAGGTGAGATTCGGTGACGAACTCTAAAGATAACATTGTTGCAATACAGTTTGAGAATGTGACGAAGCAGTATCGCCTCCAACAGAAAGGCACAAGAACACTCAAGTCTACAGCGCTCAGTTTAATCGGCAGAAGAAAACAACCCGACTTTTTTGCTGCTCTCAGGGATGTTGATCTGAAGGTAAATAAAGGCGAAACTCTCGGCATTATAGGCTACAACGGAGCTGGCAAGAGCACTTTGCTTTCTCTTGTGGCAGGCACCATAATTCCCAGCAGCGGCCGGATACACACGACAGGCACAATATCATCTCTCCTCGAATTAGGGGCCGGGTTTCACCCCGATCTTACAGGACGGGAGAATGTTTTTCTTTACGGAGCGATAATGGGGCTTTCTCAGGAACGCATGAAGGAACGTTTTGATGATATTACAGAATTTGCCGACATAGGAGACTTCATTAACCAGCCGGTGAAACACTATTCGTCCGGGATGTATGTAAGGCTCGGTTTCGCCGTTGCTGTGGAGGTTGATCCGGACATTCTTCTCATTGACGAGGTTTTTGCGGTGGGCGATGTTGATTTTCAGAAGAAATGTCTTAAGAAGATGAGTGAGTTCAGGGATAGAAATAAAACAATGGTTATAGTTTCTCACGATCTACCAACTATACAGTCCATAAGCGACCGGATACTTCTGTTGGATCAAGGGAAAGTTAAAGGACTGGGCGCTCCTGACTCTGTTGTTGACACATACCAGGCTCTTTCACGGAAACGAACATCAAAGGCCGTGGGAAGAGAGTGGGGAACCGGCGAAGCAAGACTTGAGAACGTTGAAGTCCTCGATTCAAACGAAAACCCTGCCGAGATTTTCAAAACAGGCGATACGATGACAGTGATTCTGCATTACCAAGCATTTGAACGCATCCATTCTCCGGTCTTCGGCTTTTCTATAGCCGACAGACACGGCCGAACGGTTTTTGGAAGCAATACCCAGGTTGATGGAGTCAATCCCGCGCACATAGAGGGAAAAGGCAAGATCAAACTGGAAATCGGACCTGTACCAATGGCTAAAGGCACATATCTGCTCTCCTTTTCCCTGCACTCGCCTGACCATAAGAAAAATTACCATAGAATCGATAACCGCTTTCCTATTGCCATTGAATCCGAAAGCCAGCTTGAAGGATACTGCACAATGCCCTACAGGTGGAGTCCCACTTAGATAACACAAAGATAAACACAGATGAATGAGCCGATAGCTGAAAAAAAAGAAATAATTGAAATTATCCGCCTTGCTCTGGATGAGGATATAGGCGAGGGAGATGTAACAACCGAAGCGCTGGTCAAAGGGGACGTTCGCGTTGAGGCCGGAATAATCGCCCGCGAGCGGAGTATAGTTGCAGGTATAAGTGTAGCGGCCAGGGTTTTTAAGGAAGTTGAATCAAAACTTTCCTGCAAACCGATGAAGGATGACGGGGATAAAGTTTCCGAAGATGAAACTGTGCTCACTGTCTCTGGCCCCGCCTCCGCTATACTGACCGCAGAAAGGACGGCTCTTAATTTTTTGCAGCGCATGTCCGGAATCGCTACCATGGCGGGTCAATTTGCCGAGCAGGTCGCGGATTTCAATACTATTATTCTAGATACCCGGAAAACCACACCAGCGCTGAGACTCCTGGAAAAATATGCCTCTTCCTGCGGCGGAGCGCACAATCACAGAATGGGTCTTCACGACTGCTTTCTGATCAAAGACAATCACCGGGCGCTTTGGGCAAAAGGCGCCGGAAAACTGGATTTGGCTTCCGCAATAAGAGCCGCCCGGGCATACAAACCTGGAATCCCCATAGAAATTGAGGTTGAGACAGAAGACGAACTGAGATCGGCGCTGGAAGCGGCGCCGGACTGGGCGCTTCTTGATAACATGAGCCTGCCGTTGATGAAAAGATGTGTTTCGATTTGCGCAGGCAGATGCAAAACCGAAGCTTCCGGCGGCATAGGGCTTAAAAATGCCAGGCAGGTGGCGGCAACAGGCGTGGATGCAATCTCGCTGGGTTGCCTGACGCATTCAGCCAGAGCTGTGGATTTTTCGCTGGAAATTACGGCTTTTGACAAGACATGCGACGCACCTCAGAAAGACTCTGGACAGCAATGACCGCGTTGATTGATATCGGGAATACGACAACTGTCGTTGGTCTGGCGAGGGGATCGCGAATTTTGAAAGTTTGCAGGATACCCACCCGGGCAGTGGCCAGGAACAGTGATTTACAGTCCAATGAAAACCTGAAACCGCTCCAATCAGCCAATGCGGCCGTAATGTGTTCAGTTGTTCCTGAGTTATGCAAAGTCTGGGAAAGCTGGCTGAAGCGAGTCACTGGATCAGACCCGATTATCGTGAATCATAAGTCCAACCTTGGCATGGGCATATCGTATCCTCATCCTTCATCAATTGGCGGAGACAGACTGGCAAATGCGGCTGGAGCTTCGTTCTTCTACGGGTACCCGGCAATAATTGCGGACTTTGGCACTGCGCTGACATTTGATGTAATAGATGCAGAGAACAGCTACATTGGAGGCGCCATAGCCCCGGGATTGAGCTTTATGACAGACTACCTCGCAGACAGAACCGCTTTGCTGCCCAGGATAAGCATTAAAGGCAATTGCCCGGCCGTTGGAAGGAGCACCAGCGGAGCAATGAGGCTGGGCGCGCGAGTCGGGTACAGCGGAATGGTCAAAGAACTTGTGCGTCACCTTCGCAATCAACTGGGCTCTAAGCACGTGCCTCTAGTTCTGACCGGCGGCAGCGCCGACCTGATCGGCCGATACCTTCAAATGAAATTCCAGCTTGATTCGAACCTTACACTCAAAGGATTAATGCGAATCTACGAATTAAACAAAGGGTAGCGCGGGCTTTGCAGAAAAAGCTCTAAAACGGGAGGAACACCCATGACAACACAAAACAACAATTATGCTGTTATTATGGCGGGTGGAAAAGGTGAGCGGTTCTGGCCGTTGAGCACCTCCGCGCATCCAAAGCAACTCCTGAGCCTTGTCGGCAGTAAACCTCTTATCGCACTTGCAGTGGAACGCCTGAAAAATTTTATTCCCCTTGAGAATGTGCTGATTATTACAGGCAAATCTCTTCTTGACGCGACGCACAAGGCGGTTCCTGAATTGCCGGAAAGTAATATTGTCGGCGAACCGTTCGGCAGGGATACAGCGGCAGCTTGCGCACTGGCATCAGCTCTTGTTAAGGCACGGAACCCTTCTGCTGCCTTTTGTATTCTTACCGCCGATCACATAATCGGAGAAGTCGAGGTGTTTCAAAGCACACTTTCAGAAGCAATGGATATGGCGCTGAAACACGACATTTTGATCACCATCGGAATTCAGCCTGCTTTTCCCAGCTCCGCTTATGGCTACATCGAGGCAGGAGACAAGGTCGATGTCGAGGGGGACACGGAGTTTCTAAATGCTAAAAGGTTCGTTGAAAAGCCGGATGCCTCGACAGCTCAGAAGTACATCGACGCAGGTAACTTCTACTGGAATTCCGGCATGTTCGTGTGGTCGGTGGCTTCTGTTCAAAAAGCGTTGGAGCAACATGCACCAGACCTGAAGCAGATGGCTGATAAAATGGAAGCCGTTGCGGATTCAGCCGGATTCGACACAAAACTGGAAGAGGAATATTCAAAACTGGAGAAGATATCAGTTGATTACGCCATTATGGAAAAGGCAGAGAATATAGTTATGGCAAAAGGGGTGTTCCCATGGGACGATGTAGGCTCATGGAATGCTATTGGCAATCATTTTGACAAAGACGATTCAAGGAATGTTGTCGTGGGGAACTGTGAAATGCTCGACAGCGCAGGCAACATCGTGATTAGCGATAACCGGCTTACAGCCATCATAGGCGTTGAGGACCTCGTGGTTGTGCAAGCCCGGAAGGCAACACTAATCTGTCACAAGGACCGTGCGGAAGATGTAAAGAAATTGGTGAAATTGTTGAACGAAAAAGAGGACTACCAGCAGTTGCTGTAAATCCGGAGCAACAAAAAAGCTGCCACAAAACGCTGCCAGACAAGAAATCGGCGGGCCGACCCATTGCAAAAATGAAAGTTGTGAAGACAAACGTGCTGTCAACTTTGACGGTAAGCTTGTTGATAAAGAGATATAACTCTAATGAAATATCTTGGAATTGATTACGGCCGCAAAAGGATAGGGCTTGCGATCAGCGATTTCACCGCTATGATCTCAATGCCTTTTGATGTAATCCACGTTAGGTCAAAAAGGGAAACCATCGACGCTATACGAGAAGTTTGCGAAGAAAAGGAAGTGGAATGCATCGTATTAGGTTTGCCATTGAATATGGATGGTTCGAGGGGAGAGATGGCAGAGGAAGCTTCCTCTTTTGCGGAAGCCCTGCGCTCAGCCATGAATGTAGAAGTTCTTGAATGGGACGAGCGCCTGAGCAGCGCTTTCGCCGAAAAGGCCCTCCTGGAAAACGACATGTCCAGGAGCTACAGAAAAACGGTTAAAGATAAGATAGCTGCCCAGTCAATTTTGCAGTCCTATCTCGATTCGCGTCAGGAGGATTTTTCGGGCCAATATGATTGATCCAAACATGACTCGCAGATATCGCGTTGATGTTTCCTATGATGGCAGCAATTACGCAGGGTGGCAGATTCAGCCGAATGCTGTGACAATTCAGGAGATTCTCCAGAAAGCTCTGATGGGGCTGACCGGGAATAAAGTCACGGTGCACGGAAGCGGCAGAACGGACCGAGGTGTGCATGCGCGAAGACAGACGGCGCATTTTGACCTGCCCGCAAGCTGCGAGATTGGGTCCCTCAAAAAAGCATTGAATGCGCTTTTGCCCCCGGAAATTCGAGTTTACAAAGCTATGTCTACTTATTCAGATTTTCATGCCAGATTAAGCGCTAGAGGCAAAGAATACCGTTATTTTATATGGAATGGGGACGTTGTTCCGCCATTTCTTCACCGATACCGAACAAGAGTTCCGACAAAGCTTGATGCCGCAAAAATGCGTGCCGCATCTGAATATCTGTTAGGCAAACACGATTTCAGAGCATTTTCGGCCAACCCGGACAGACCCGTGGAGTCCAATGTCAGGGAGATATGGAGACTTGCAGTTTCGAAAAAAGGTTCGGACATTGTTATACATGTTGAGGGAAACGGATTCCTATATAAGATGGTCCGAAGTATAGCAGGCCATCTTATAAGGGTAGGGGAAGGGCGCATAAATCCGGAACAGACAAAGGATATCATTGAGAGTCGAAAAAGAACCGCTCTTGTAAAAACCGCTCCGCCTCAAGGCCTTTTTCTCTGGAACGTTTCATACTGATCTGGCATACTTCCACTCTATGAAAATCAAGATACTTCCATCTTTGCTTGCTGCGGACGTTGGCGAGCTGCGAAAAGGAGCCCTCAAGGCGCAGGATGAAGGCGCAGACGAGCTGCACCTTGATATAATGGACGCACATTTTGTGCCCAATCTCAGTATGGGCCCCGACGTTGTCAAAATGGCGTCTGAAAGTTTGACCATCCCTTTAAGCGTTCATCTTATGATGACTAATCCTGATAAATACCTCGAACGGTTTGTGGACGCCGGCGCCGATACTCTTTTTATACATATCGAAGCAGACTGTAATGTGCTGGAAACTCTTCGCAGCATAAGAGAACGCGGAGCACGGCCCGGCATAACGCTCAACCCTGAAACTTCGGCGGATATGATATTTCCCGCGCTTAATGTTGCAAGTGAAGTCTTGTGCATGAGTGTGCATCCGGGATACGGGGGCCAGTCTTTCATGCCGGTTGTCCTTGATAAGATAAGGCGCATCCGAAACAAAGCCAAGGAGCTTGACAATGACAGCCTTGACATAATGGTTGACGGAGGAATCAATGTTGAAAATGCAGGCCGTTGCGCTGCGATGGGCGCTAATTCATTTGTTGCCGGAACAACGCTTTATGGCGCCGATAATATGCAAAAAGAGATCGAGATGATGCGCCTTTCAGCAGAAGAAAATTTCTCATTTTGAGGTTTGCTGTTTCACACCATGCCTGACCTTTCACATATACGGAATTTTTCAATAATTGCCCACATCGACCACGGGAAATCCACGCTGGCTGATCGTATGCTACAGATTACCCATACTGTGGCTGACCGTGAATTCAGGGACCAACTTCTTGATGACATGGACCTTGAACGTGAACGGGGCATAACAATAAAATCGCATCCCGTAACGATGAAATACAAGTCGCTTAAAGGCGAAGTATATGAACTCAACCTTATTGATACACCGGGTCATGTTGATTTCAGTTATGAAGTCTCTCGCAGCCTGGCTGCCTGCGAGGGCGCTCTGCTTATAATCGACGCGGCGCAGGGTGTTGAAGCTCAAACCGTTGCAAATACTTATATGGCAATAGACAATGATCTGGAGATCATACCCGTCATCAACAAGATCGATCTTCAAAATGCCAATGTGGAACTTGTAAAAAGCCAGATCGATGAGGCGCTTGGCCTTGACTCATCACAGGTCTACTGCGTCAGCGCCAAGACGGGGGAAGGGGTCAGAGAGCTAATGGAAGCCCTGGTGGAAAAAGTCCCGCCGCCTGATGCTCCGCCGGAAGGGAAGGGGACTCAGGCCCTGGTAACCGATTCTCAGTACGATTTGTTCCGGGGAGTAATTGCCCATGTGAGGGTTTTTGCCGGTTCGCTGCGACGGGATAATCGTATCAGGTTTATGCAGGAAGGAATAGAATCTGAAATCAAGGAAGTCGGCAGATTTTTCCCAAAACCGAGGGAAGTCAGCAATCTGAATACCGGACAAGTTGGCTATATCGTCAGTTCCATAAAAGATCCCCTTCGCGTCAGAATCGGCGATACTATTACAGACGCCAGGCGCCCGGTCGAGAAACCTCTGCCGGGATTTAAGAAAATCCATCCGGTTGTCTTCAGCGGAATATATCCTGTTAATACCGCCGATTACGACCGGTTTAAGGACGGTCTTCAAAAATTGCGCCTGAACGACTCGTCTTTTGTTTACCATCCTGAGACATCACTGGTTCTGGGGTTTGGATTCAGGTGCGGGTTTCTGGGTATGCTACACATGGAGATAATCTACGAACGGCTCAGAAGAGAATTCGATCTTGATGTGATAAGTACGCAACCCGCAGTAGAATACCGGATCCATCTCAGCGACAAATCCGTTCTAAGCATTGATAATCCCCACATGATGCCGGATCAGACAAAGATAGAAGAGATCAGGGAACCTATGATAAAGGCATATATTATATGCCTTAATCATCAGATTGGTGATATAATGAAACTTTCCATGGATCGCAGAGGCAGCGTCACTAATACCGAGTCGCTGGGAAGACAACGCGTCATGCTGACGTGTAAAATGCCGCTTAACGAAGTGTTGATCGATTTTCATGATAATCTGAAAAGCGTGAGCCGGGGATATGCTTCCATGGATTATGAACACATCGGCTATGAAGCCAGCGATATAGTCAAGCTTGACATATTGCTGAACGGGGAAGTAGTGGACGCTTTTTCCTCGCTGGTTCACAGGTCAAAAGCTGAAACCCGCGGCAGACAGGTTTGCCAGGCTTTGAAGGAAGCTGTTCCACAGCACCTTTTCGCAGTGCCTGTTCAAGCTTCGATTGGAAGAAAGATCATTGCAAGAGAAACGATTAAAGCCTTGCGCAAGGACGTTACAGCGAAGCTTTACGGAGGCGATGTTACAAGAAAACGAAAACTTTTGGAAAAGCAGAAAGCCGGAAAGAAAAGAATGAAACAATTTGGAAAAGTCAATGTGCCCCAGGAGGCTTTTCTTTCTGTAATGAAGGCTGGTTAATGAAATATTTTCGCCAACGCAGGATAAGAAAAAACGCAAAGAATCTCATTCGTCATTCCCGACATATACGCAATATGCGCGGAGACCTTATACGGAAGGAGAGGCTCTGCAATATTGAAGATGCGGAAAATGTTCTTAAACGGCTTCACAAACAACGAGCAGATACCGGCGAATTACAGACTGCATGTGACAAGCTGCTAAAGGCGCTGGAGCCAGCTATACCGCAAAAAACAATGCCTGGATTACGTGAAAATTTCGAGGTAATAGTGGTTGCGGTTGCAGTTGCAATGGCTTTCAGAGCATATTTCTATCAACCTTTCAAAATTCCAACCGGCTCGATGAAAACAACACTTTACGGGATACATTCGCGCTATAAACCGAACCCCGACTGGACTGATTCAATCCCCGCCAAGTACGTTAAATGGCTGATATACGGTGAATGGCACCGGACAATTAAGGTTGCCAGGTCCGGGATTATGAGTCAACCAACTGAACATGAGGAACGCCCCGATGTTTACTTTATTGCGATTGGAGGAAAGATCTACAAAGTGCCGAAGGACGCAGTGTACAGGCGCGAGCTCTCGCATTATCCAGGCGAACATGTGCCCGCCGGAACAGTCTTATGGTCCGGCATAGTTACCCAGGGAGACCACATCTTTGTTGATAAGATGAGGTGGAAAGTTGCCAAACCAGAAAGAGGCCAGGTCATTGTCTTCCGCACCCAGGGCATAAAAGGTCTTCTTCCAGGCGCTCATTATATAAAGCGCCTCGTGGGAATGCCTCGCGAATATATAACGCTGGCTCCGCCGGAGGTGCTTATCAACGGCCATGCTCCCACAAACGCCCCGATATTTAATAAAATAGACTACTCGTTGCCTCGAAAAGAAGCGCGCAGTGAATACAACCTGTTTCTTGAAAAGGACGGGCAGACAGCTTTTATTCCCGAAGGCGAGTATTTTGTTTTGGGCGACAATTCAAAAAACAGCAAAGATGGCCGGTACTGGGGCACAGTTCCGGAAGAAAACACCGTTGGACCGGCAGTCCTGGTCTATTGGCCGATTTCCTCTCGTTGGGGCACAATTCGCTGAGCTGACAAGAGCCCTGTCAAGCGGAAACCATTACCTGATAGTACGTCGCATAATATATCTTATGTCTACTCACTAGCAACAAGGGGCACAATATGTTGTGTTATGGAGATCACCAGCCAGCGCGCGGCACGATCATAAAAATTTTATCTAAGTCGATAGATGAGCCGCCGCTCTTTTCCATCGCGCTCAAGGCCCAGGACAAAAGTATTCGCCTGGTCTTTTGCAAATTGATGGATAAAGTATTCAGCACGTCTGCGGCTGGTCATCTTTATCGAGTTGACCTCCCGCACAATATCTCCGTCTTTAAGACCTGTGGCGTTAAAAAACTCATCCTCGCCCTCGATCCCGATTTCGTATCCCTCTATTCCGCCTGATTCATTATATATTGGGTCAAATGAATCAAAAACTTGTACAAGCCGTTCGGGTCTGTTCCGCAATTCCTGGTAATAATCCAGTAGGGCGTCTCTCTCTAATTCCCACCTGTGGTCGTTAACCTTCCTCGCACCGAACTTATTGTTGTCTTGTTCGAGGGAACCGGAATCCTTAGTATCATCTCCCCTGCCCCCTCCGGAAAAACTCAGCCATAACTCGGTCTCCTTGCCCCCTTGGATCAAAACTATTTTTTCCCGAAATATGCTGTCAACAATGATGCCGTCCGTTAGGATCTCCTTTTCCCCAACAATGTACTGGGTTCCGATTTCAATATCATCAACAATGGCCTTCCGCATCCTGTTATTCATCGCGCGGTCATATACGAAATAAGTGCCCACAAGTTCAAATTTTGAAGAAAGACCGGATCCCTCCGAATGTGATGCAATATTGTAAGGATTACTGAATACCGCCCAGTCAAAGTCGTTATCAATCGAAGGCGGCTGCAAAGGAGGTGTCTTGATCTCCGCCTCATCTGCCTGGGCTGCTGCGGAGACAGCAGGAACAGCAAGAATATATTGTGTTACAAGCCATCCTGTCAGCACAAGGACAACACCCATGACCAACCAGGCTAACTTTAAGTAGAATCTGGATAATGAATCATCAAGAACGGGAATTCTCATTACAATTTGAACCTCATCAGCCGATTTGATTCGTTCTGCAAACGAAGGTCCGGCAGTAGTTGAGCGGACTTCATAAGCCGGATTCTGTCACGCCAACTGAACAGCGCTCGATCATTTATCTAAGCGATCTACCCGGGACCCTGAATACATTGTATTCATTATGGCGGGCGAACCTTTGGATCCTCTATTCGATCTTGCTTCGGACGGGGTTTACCATGCGAAATACCTCGCGGTATTTCCGGTGGTCTCTTACACCACCCTTTCACCCTTACCACGTCATAAAAGCAACTTTAGCCACTTTTAAGAACGAGGCGGTTTACTTTCTGCGGCACTTTCCATATTTCCCGTTTCAATGAGAAACTCCCCGCATTTCGCGGGGCGTCCTGCCCTGTGAAGTCCGGACTTTCCTCTCCGGAATGGCGATATTCCGAAGCGATCGATCCGTCCGCTCAACAACCTAATATAACAGCCTTCCACAGAAATCGCAACGCACCATTCCAAGCCTTTTTTTCGCGTCATGCCTGACATAAGTCGGCAATTTCATGTTGCATCCGCCGCAAACACTATCTTTCAACTCTACCAAGGCTAGATTTTTGCTTTTCATGATGGATTCATACTGCTGGAGCCAGTCTCTATCAATTCCTTTGACCAGATCTTCCCGTTCCTGCCTTGCTGAGTTTAAACGCGTCTCTATTTCAGCGGCCCTTTTATCTAGCTCCTTGAGGTCTTCTGCCAGCGCAGCTTCCTCTTCTGAAAGAGACTCTTGCCTCTTTTTAATTTCGTCTTTAACTTTCTCTACACTTTCCATCGCAACAAGTTGCCTGTCTTCAATCTCGGATATCCGGTCCTGCATGCCCTGGATTTCAGCAGACATTGCCCGGTACTCTTTGTTGGTCTTGATCTCCAATTGCTGGCTTTTCAATTTCTTAATCTTTTCTATGCAACTTTCGCTTTCGAGCTCAAGATCTTTTACTGCAGATTGTTTCTGCTGCAGAAGGCTCTGGTTAGAAGCAATCTTCGCCTTGTGTTCGGCGAGGCGCTCCTCTTCGGCTTTCTTGCGCGCAGGAATATCCTTCTTTTCTTTCTCCATCTGCCTTATTTCGACGTCTTTTTCCTGCACGTCGAGAAGTTTGTCGACTACATCCACGAGAACCCCTTATCTACTTATTGAAAAACTTAACATTATACAAGCGGCTCGCTTCTGTCAAACAGTTGCTACAAAATAAAGCCTGCATTGCGCAGCTTTTTCTCTGTAACTTGGTCTTTTGCCTGTTCTGCCAAGATCCGCCGCACATATTTGCCTATCACGTCGAACTCAACATTGACCTCGTCGCCGCAACGCACTTCTGTAAGATTCGTATGAAACAGCGTAAACGGTATGATTTTAACGGCAAAAGTATCCGCAGCGGGATCGCAGACTGTAAGACTCACACCATTTAAAGCAACGGAACCCTTGTCGACTACATTACCTGCACATAAAGCGCCAGGCTTTATTCTGAGAACCGTATCCCCACCCTCATCACCGACGTCGCAAACCGGCGCAACACAGTCTATGTGGCCGGAAACAAAGTGTCCGCCAAACCGGCCGTTGGCAGGAACAGCTCTTTCCAGGTTGACCCGGCGTCCCGCCCAGGCGTTTCCAAGACAGGTACGCTCTAAAGTTTCCCGCAGAACATTGCAGTGAAACCGGTCTTTTTGCGCCTCTGTAACTGTAAGGCATACGCCGTCTACAGAAACGCTTTCGCCCGGGGAAAGCGGCTGGTCAAACCGTTCGTGAGTGATGGTAAGGCTGCACGAATTGCCCTCAACGCGTTTTAACCCGATTGTTCCCGTTTTTTCAATAATTCCAGTAAACATTGTCAAACAATTCCTGCCAGCGCCTGTGAAACCACCGAACCCCGCACGCCGGAAACCTGAGAATCTGGAAATGCAGTAACCGCCAGATCACGTCCAATGCGGCTTGTGCTGCCAAAGTTAAGCCTTAAAGCTTTGCTTAGACTCCGGTTGCGTCCTATAAAGGCAGGCCTTGATTGCTCTCCTCCCATGATAGACGGAGCCAGAAAAAAAAGATATTCATCAATGAACCCTTTTTCCATTAGCCCTGCGGCCAGGATGCCGCCGCCTTCGCATAACACATGATGCACCCCTTCGACGCCAAGTTTGTTCATTAAGGCTTTCAAAGATACCATGCCTCCCGATTGCTGAAACTGCCAGACCGTTGCGCCGCATTGTCTGTATTGTTCCTGCCTTTGCTTAGAGCACATGGCCGTGGTTGCGATGATTGTGCTCCGGGGATCATCTGCGCAAAAAATTTTTCCTGATGGCGAGGTAGAACCGCGGCTATCGACAACAACCCTCAAAAGCCTTCCCCTGCATTTTAAACCATCGGTAAGCCCGGGGTTATCCCTTGTTGCGGTGCCTGATCCCACAAGGACTGCGTCGACCTTGCGTCTTATTTTGCCGACCATCTCTCTGGATTCCGCGCCGGTAATCCACTTGGAATGATATCGGTAGTCCGCAATTTTTCCGTCAATTGTCATTCCAAGCTTCAGTGTCACAAAGGGAATGCGTGTAAGCGACCATTTTCTGTAAGGCTGAAGCATGCGGTCAATGTCGTCTTTCATGCAGCCTGTATCAACGCAAATGCCTTTGCCTCGCAAAATGTTCTGCGCTTTCTTCCTGTTGACCGGATTGCTGTCTTCAGATGCGATTACAACTCGCCTGATTCCGCTACGGATGATAGCCTCTGTGCAAGGCGGTGTCCGGCCGGTGGCGCTGCACGGCTCCAAGGTAACATAAAGCGTTGCGCCGCGAGCCATGGTTCCAGCCCTCGTAATCGCCTTGGCCTCAGCATGCGCCTTACCCGCACAAGAATGATATCCTTCCGATATTTTTCGCCCGCCGGATACAACTACAGCTCCTACGGGCGGATTTGGCCGGGTTCGGCCGAGTCCCCGATATGCCAGCTTCATCGCTTTTTTCATCCAGTAGATGTCGGAATCAGTCTTCAAGTAAAAGGATCCCTATTCCTGTTTTGCGCTTGTACGCAAGGGACGGTCAAGGTCGCGTAAAACGCGGTCAAGTATGCCGTTGACAAACCGCGAGGATTCATTGGAGCTGAAATACTTAGCCAGATCTACGGCTTCATTGACGGAAACGACCGGTGGAATATCCGGATACCGATCCATCTCATAAATTGCCATACGCATAACATTGCGATCCACGATGCCCATCCTTTTGATTTCCCAATTCATGGCATATTTTTGAATAATTCCGTCAATGCGTGAAAGCTCGGCAAGAACACCCTGAACGGTAGTTTCCACGAAATCACGCGTACGAGCGTGAGAATTCTTATCAACCCAGAATTCTTCAAAAACCTCACCAGGAGGAGCTGGATTCATATCCATTTGAAACAAAAGCTGCACTATATATTCCCGGGCTTCCCTGCGATTGGTCACTGTGTTTTCCTCTCAGGCTCCGCTTGCTTTTAATTCAGCGTAAAGTCCCGCCATTTCGATCGCAGAAAGAACAGCCTGCCACCCCTTGTTGCCGGCCTTTGTGCCGCATCGCTCTATAGCCTGCTCAAGACTGTTGGCACACACAACCCCGTTTATGACCGGCAAAAAACTTTCCATCGCTGTTCTGGCAAGAGACCGGGACACCTGGGTATTTATGAGTTCGGCATGCGGAGTAGCGCCTTGCACTACCGCTCCAAGAGCCACAATGCAACTGTACTCTCCGCCCCTTGCAAACACGTCTGCGACCAGGGGTATTTCATTGGCTCCCGGCACCCAGGCAACACCGATATCATCTTCATTTCCACCGTGTCGAAGAAAACAATCCCTGGCTCCCTCCAATAGCTGCCGGGTCAGAAAATCGTTAAAACGACTTATTACAACGGCGATTTTCAACCCATCCGCCGTCAATTTTCCGGAAAATTCTTTCATTTGATCCCTCCTCTTTGTCACGGGCCAACGCTTTTTACTAAAACATATGGCCCATTTTATCTCTTTTTGTGCTCAGGTATCTTTCGTTTTCTTTTGTCCAGGCAACCGGCATTGTCACTCGCTCGACAACTTCCAGTCCATAGCCTTCCAGCCCTACAAGTTTCTTTGGATTGTTTGTGAGCAGGCGTATACGGCTCACCCCCAGATCACACAGTATCTGGGCGCCTATCCCGTAATCTCTCAGGTCCGCTGGAAACCCCAGATGCTCATTAGCCTGAACTGTATCCATGCCTTTTTCCTGCAAGGCATAGGCGTGTATCTTGTTGGAAAGGCCGATACCTCTGCCCTCCTGCCGCATATACAGCACCACCCCCCTGCCCTCTTTTGATATCATGCGCATGGCTGCATGAAGTTGAGAACCGCAATCGCAGCGCAATGAACCGAAAACATCCCCCGTAAGACATTCACTGTGAACACGGACGAGAACGGGAGACTCTTGATCAACATCGCCAATAACCAACGCGACATGGCTGTGCCGATCAACGGATGATTCATACAATTTCAGTTCAAATTCACCGTATTGAGTCGGTAGTTTGACCGACCTGATGTATTCAATGAGGCGCTCTTTCTTGCGCCTGTAAGCTATAATATCTGCGATGCTTACAATCTTGAGTCTATGCTCTCCGGCGAAACGCTTAAGATCAGGCAGTCTTGCCATTGTCCCGTCTTCATTAAGTATTTCACATATAACTCCTGCTGGTTTCAATTCCGCCAGCCTGGCCATATCAACAGACGCTTCGGTATGACCCGCCCGCCGTAGAACACCGCCTTCCTTTGCTTCCAGGGGGAATACATGACCGGGACTCACAAGGTCTTTGCCAGTAGACTGATCATTAACCAGGGTCAATACTGTCGCAGCCCTGTCGTAGGCGCTGATACCGGTAGTTATAGCCCTGGCAGCGTCTACAGATTCCATAAACGCGGTATCAAATCTGTCCCCGGGGCCTCGCAATGCCATCCGCGAAAGGCCCATCCTCTCAAGTTGCCCGGCAGTGAGCGAAACACAGATCAATCCTCTTCCATGTTTTGCCATGAAGTTGATCTTTTCAGGGTCGGCTTTTTCCGCTGCCATAACAAGATCGCCTTCGTTTTCCCGGCGCTCGTCGTCAGTAACGACAATAAGTTCTCCGTTGCGTATTGCAGCGATTCCTTCTTCTACACTATTCAATTTTCTGGTCATAATCTTTCCATCCAACAAAAAACCCGAAGGCAAAAACCTTCGGGTATATTACATGATCATTTTCCTTTCGGAAAAAAGACCTGCCCTCTCCCTTCCAGACTATACTGTCGGTCGTGTAATTCCAACACGTCAATCCCTATAATCAGGACTCGCGGACTTTTACCGCCGGTTGGGATTTTCAGGGCCTCTTTTATCAAACCCCCAATCACCCGATCCCGAAGACATAATTAAAAGATAATGTACATCATTCATTCCATAAGCGCAACCCGTAAAATTGTGTTTTGAAATATGAAATGCATTTCATTATTTGCCACACTTGCATCAAATCATCTTGACCAGATGAGCTAAACTTGAAATTATCCATACCTGAATGGGCCTTGTCCCGCAAAACTCAACTATAGTCAAGGAGGTTCCAATGAAAGCTTTTCTGATTGCATTGCTGACTGCAATAATCCTTATATCAGCGGGTTACAACGCAGAGGGCCAGCCACTTTATGAAATGAGGCTTGAATTGTCTTCGGATATTTCTGATTCCGGAGACGATGACGATCATCCAGCCATAGTCGGAGGCCTTGGCTGGTATCACTGGGAACGTGTTCTTTTCGGAGGCTATTGTTCCTTCGAAAAGAAGGAAACAGGCTACTGGGGCAAAAGCAACCTATGGGGGCTTGGCGCATACGGCGAATACCATTTCAAGACTGGATCTCCGGTGGCGCCATACATCGCCGCTTCCATGGGATTTCTGGATGGAGATGGAGATGACGACACCGTATTCACGCTAAGCGGAGGAGCAGGAATCAAGGTTTCCCTGACAAAAATCCTTTCCATATCAGCGCAACTGGACCTGAACTGGGCCGACTCAGATGTTTATGACTACGAATGGGAAGATGACGATGGCAACAGCACAGATGTAACTGCAAACATCGGGCTGCGATATCTGTACTGATTGTAATCCCATACCATTTAAGTTCACGTAGGGCATGAATCCCAAACGAATGTTGGGACGCTACTGAAAGCGGATAAATTGTGAACACAGTCAAACCCATTACAGCAATGTGCGCCTTAGCCTTTATGGCTGGATTGTCTCAGGGAAGGCCTGATACCGAGTCGGAGAAGCCAGCGACGCCGCCGTTAAATCCCCGGATAGAGAAGATGAAAGTCAATGAATGGGTGAAGCTTCACGAACAGAAAGCTGATGACACGGTCCGGTTCAAACTTCAGGGCCACGGGGGGAGTTGTTTTGACTCGAAACGGGGGCGGCTGATCTTGTTCGGCAGCGACACGCATAGCCGAGACTGGAAGAACAGCCCGTTCTTTTTTAACGTTGCCGATGAAAAATGGTCCGTTGCTTACCCTGAGGATCCCAAAGAGACCTACAAGGTTAATGATGAGGGAATTCCCGTGGCGGGGAAGAACGGGAATCATCCATGGGCCATGCACACGTTCGGGTGCGTTATTTACGACGTACCACGGGACGAGATGGTGATTGTGTGTTATCCCGCGCATATGAGGCCGGACAAATGGGGCCATGCAGTCAAGCATCTGTGGGGCAAGATCAAGCGCCATCCGAACTGGACTTTTGATTGCTCGACGCACACATGGCGGCCTTTGCCGTGCGAGCCGAGGCATTTCTTTCCGCATTGCGCTGCAATGGACACTGATCGGCATGTGCTGATCGGGTGTGCGGGTGGAAAGCTTGCGGAGCTCTCGGGCGAACCGCGTTCGTGGAAATCCGTAAAATCCAAGCGCTTCTTCGGGTGGCACGATAATTGTGTATATGATAGCAAAGAAAAGGCGCTGGTTATTTTCGGGACCAACCGTAATGCGAATGACATCGTGATATACAAGCCGGCCACCGGCGAACAAACGAAGATGCCTACACCTGGTAAACGTCCGCCTAAAGATCAGCATAACCCGATGTGTTTTAACGAGGGCATCGGGCAGACGGTGATAGTAGTGGACCGGACACCCGACAAGGACGGGGCTGAGAAGAGCACGGCGGAGACGTGGTGCTATGATCTGGAAAGAGATGCCTGGACACAGATTCCGTCGGCCACACTTCCGTTTGCGTGCGGGATGAACTACAATATGGAATACGATCCCAACCACAAGGTCTGCCTTCTAGTGGCCCGTGCGCCGGGTAAATTCGGCAGCAAAACTGTGGTCTTCGCTTTAAAACCCGATCCGGCGAACCTGCAGTGAGCATATTGCTTCTTAGTATTTAGCCCGCAAACACTTGATTCGAGCACCCAGCAAAATGTTAACCCGCATATCTCACAGAATTACCTGGCGAGAGCTTGGAGAGAGAGCTACTGCCGGAGCGCAAATTGGTAAAACGCCGGAGCAGACGTATATACATACTGCAATCTGGCATTTTGCCAATTCGTGCTGTCGCAGTGGAGCTCTTCTCGTTCGCAGCATGAATTCTCTGAGATATGCGGGTTAATGAATAACGCCGAGTCTCGTTACGAGCGCCTCCCCTATTTGACTATTTCCAGTTCTGAATCGATGTCTCGTTCTGGTTCCGCGTCCGGAGTTGAAAGACTTGCTTCTTTGTCTTTGTCAACGCCTCGAATATAAACCTCTACACGGCGATTCTCTGGATTTCCAGTCTCCGGGTCGTTGGGAGCAATTGGCCTTTCGAATCCGTATCCTTTGGAGGTCAAACGGTTTTCCGCTATGCCTAATCTCTTGACAAGGTAGCTCTTAATCGACCTTGCCCGCCTTAACGACAGCTTCTTGTTGTAGGGCGCGGAGGATGTTTTACGTTTGTCTGCATGTCCCTCAATGACTGCAGTGGAACCCTCGTTCCGTTTGAGTACTTTGCCGATTATGTTTATGTCATCAAAATACCTGGGCTTGATTTCAGCCGAATCAGTGTCGAAATTTATATTCAAAGTATACAGCACCAGATCGTCAGCGCCGTCAAGCGGATCCGTCCCGTCTTCAAGCACTTCATGCCCATCTGTTACACCACCGTCATCTGTATCCGCTTTGAGCGGATCGGTCTTGTACTTATTAACCTCCTCCCCATCCTTCAAAAGATCCCAGTCGCTGTCTGGATTCAGTGGATCAGTTTTGTATTCGAGCACTTCCTCTCCGTCAGAAAGCCCGTCTTTATCGGTGTCAGGATCATAGGGATCGGTTCCGATTTCCATCTCGCGCTTGTCGGATAGTCCGTCCGCATCGGTATCGGCATCAGCGCCAACTGCAATAATCTGATGCGGATAGCGCGCGCCCCAGGTCCAGACTACGCCAGCGTCTATTATAGAATTTGCGTTAGGCGATCCGCCAAAACCCGCAAGCATTCCGCGATAATCAGCTCTCACAGCCCATTCGTCATTAAAATGATACAAAACGCCTCCGCCTATCCTGAACTGAAAGTCAGTGGCATCTCCTTCTCGTGGATCTTCGTCAAAACTCATAAGCCCGATTCCAGCGGCGATATAGGGGTCCAGTCGGTCCCATCTTGTGAAATGAAACAGGCCGTCCATGGCCAGCCCCACAGCATTTGCGCTGTCCCAGTCGAGTTCTTCCTCATAATCTTTGTTTGCGTCAATCCCGGGGGCAAGAGTCAGAACGCCTTCGAATGACCATGGATCAGAATAGTCATAGCCCAATCTCAAGGTAGTAACAAATGCATCCTCGTAGTCCTGGTTGCCTTCAAAATCCATTATGCCGAAACCTAAATTTCCATACCACCTGGCTTCGTTGCCCACCTCTACAACTTCGGGCGCATCCTGGCCGTAGCATAGCGCCGGGGACAGGAATAAGGAGAGCATACAGAAAAAATTAACAGTTGACATCAAAGCGTGTTGTCTCATTACCAACCTCCATCATATCAGGTTTTGAAATTTTGCGATATTTGACGTAATGCTATCAGAAACTCATCTCAACGCAATGGATAAATGTTAAATATGGCTTTCGGGTCTTTTGTTTGGATCACCTGCACAATCTGTGGGTTGAAATGGTATCCGCGCGAGCTAGAATGTGGCGCGGGG
>CAZIXB010000016.1:0-20865 GCA_964543205.1 uncultured Victivallales bacterium | reverse complement strand
TAAAAGTGTTTGTTCCCACAATAGGGGTAGCGGGATGTGTCTGTGCGTTTGTAATTTCGACATAGGATGGGGGCAATCTCACATGCACATCGTCGATTTTAATCCAGGGGCTGGAGCTGTTTTTATGCCAGCGAACATACAAGCCGTCGTAAAGGGCCAGATCGTTTGTGAAATACTGCCATGCGGTTGAAGTGTCGCAGGTATATGTAGCTCGGGTTATCGGGTTGGTAAAGTCGGCAGATGCAGAAGTCTGCAGCTCGTAGGTTACCGAACCGGGGCTCTGAAGTCTTGTTTTCCAGGTTACCCGCCCGATGCCGTTTGAGGAATAAGGCGACCGTAGATTGGCGCCGGTATTGTTAAGAAGTCCGTTTGTGTTGCCTTCTTCAGCGAAAGCTGCGGCATCATTCAGTTGCCAGCCGTTCTTGTCATAATTTCCAAATGACTGCGGTGTCACCCATTCGTCGAAATCCTGATACATATCCGCCTGCGCTGAAGATGTCCACAACGCGCATAGCCCGAAGCTGAGCGCAACCAAACTCAGTTTTGCCATGTTGAACTTATAAGTAAATCTTTTCATCTTGCTTTACCTGCTACAGCATAATCCGTACCTGTCTCAACGGTAATCTGCACAATAGTGCTACAGGCCAATGCTGTCTCCCTTTCTTGGTATTATAATAAGGTATTAATTGCTGAAAAGCCAGAGTTTTTTCCGTGCAGCGGTTCATATTATCGAGCGGCTTTATGTTGTTGCAGAAATTTCGTGAGATATGCGGGTTAACCTGAGCGCCATCGATGAACTCTGCCGTAAAAAAAAAGGCGGCGCAATTTGCGCCGCCTTTTCTCAGTGCTTTGATTGTTTTTACTGGTTAGTTACTACAATCCGGTAGAAAGCTCCTTCTAAGCTTTCCCAGGACCAGACATTCGTATGTGTCCCGTCTGTTCGCTCCACCGTATCTGTTACCACGGTCCAGTCCGCGTTGAGCAGATTGGTGGCGTATACGATGTTATAGGGCGGGAGTGATGTCTGATCGCCGACATGATGGCTGACCCACTTGAGGAAGTTTGTTCCGTTTTCATGCCAGGTATCATCTATGCGGAATACCGAATTGCTGTCGGTCGGGTCTGTTCCAGCGAGGTGCTCGGCCCATGCTTCCTGCCCGTCCCCGTCGGTATCACTCGATGCAGCCTGCTCATAATTTGTGGAACCGTAGAAGGTATTCAGCCATGTTTCCGGCGTGTTGTTGGTCCAGACATTCTCCACAAATGTAACGGTCAGAGTTCCGTCTGCGGTAACGGAAGTCCATACGTAATTTTCGTTTGTGGAGCTGTTGTCCCAAGGTCCGCCGGTAGCCGTACCGTTGGTTTCAAGCAGGCCGACATGGTAATGAGTGTCGGCAACAAGGTCGAACGAGGCGTCCTGTCCATCTGCCACTATTCTGCTTGCCGGATTCACGGATCCGTGTGCTGTCGCGACCACGCCGGTTATCAGGTGCCATTCCGCGAAATGCACAGTTACTGTTCCGTCGGCTGCAACATTCTGCCATGTATAGTTTGTTGATGTAAGGCTGACATCGAACGGGCTGCCCGGTATGGCGGTTTCGTTTGTTGTGATAGACTGTATGTACCAGCCGGTATCTGCGTCTATCTGGAATGACGCATCTTCGTTTGCCACCACATTGGAGCTTGCCGGATCAATTGTGCCCTGGCCTGTTGCCACTACTCCGGTAACGAGGTATGTGGGTGATGTAGCGAAGTTTACCGTTATCGTTCCGTCGGCCATGACGCTCGGCCATGTGTAGTTTGTTGATGTGACAGACGCGTCGCTGTTGGTGAATACCTGCACGGAATTGGTGAGAAGCTGTGCTACATAGTAGCCATTGCTTGCCGTAATGGCAAATTCATCGCTATCGTTGCCTTCAAATACCGTGTCGCTGTCCGGGTCTATGTCGCCTTGCGCCGGATCGTTCACTTCCGTAAAGATCGTGTAACTGTCAGGCGGAGGTCCCATTGTGTCATTTGTTGACACTATCATATCGTCGAAAACTCCGTTCCCGGAGAATCCCAGCCCTGTTAAATATCTTTTTGCAACCGCGTCATTAGCGGTCATAAACCATGTCCCCGGTTTTCCGCTGGCGTCATTAGGGGACTGGTACGCAGCGGAATTGGTCATTAAATTGCCGTCAATGTAGAGCTGATAATAAGTGTGATCGATGGTCCCGAATACCTCGTCTGAGAGGTAGTCCATCTTGATGGTTATGCGAGTGTACTGCCCGTTGGTTATAGAGCTGTTTGTGATAACGCTGAAAGTGTTGGAGCTTCCCAGGAAGTCGTAATGACTCACTACAAGGTGGTCATTAGTGTTAACGAAGAAAGCGCATTGAACCTGGTCATTGCTGGTTATAGCATCAGGGTAAGAGTCCTCGGACCAGTGGGTAAACTGGATCACGCTGTCAAACCATACGTTGGTTACATTGCTCCTGGTTTCATCATCGGTCAGATCTTCCAGCTCGTTGGTAACCACTGTGCCTTCGGTCTGCAGCAGCATAACGTTGGAGTGTGTGCTGGCCGGAAGCGGGTAGTTGGAGTAGAAAGCGCTGTAATCTCTGTTGGTCACAATCGCATAACTGTTGGACGCTCCATACCAGCCATTCGAGCCAACCAGCGCCGTTCCCGACGGAATGCTTTCAAAATCGTTAACGTAAGGTATTTCGTTAGTAGTATTAGCGTATGATGTTATAGCCACACTTGCCAGAACTGCAATTGACAATACACTTTTTATTATTGGTTTCATTTGTTTTTCCTTCCTTATTACAAAAGACTCCTGAATAAACTCTTATCGCTGTATGTTAAATTAGCGTATTTGCGTGTTACCGTCAACGCTTAAATGCAAAAAAATGAGAGCGCATGGCGCAGGTTTTCAACCATTCCTTGCCTTTGCCTTTTCCTGTCATTGTTTTGATTCTTGTCGGCGATGGTCGTGACAATGATGAACAGGGATGAAGATCGGCATGGATTCAGGAATTGCAGAATTTTTAATTGTTTATTATTATGAGGGATGTTATAAGTAGAGATGTATTAGCCGCAGATTAATGAATTTTGCGGAGCCTGTTGTGACACTTCTGCGGGATTCGGGATTGCTATAAGGTTTTCTCAACTGGAGGCGGCGGATGAAATTCATACGTTTTAATGGGTCGGGGAACGGGAAGCCCGGAACGGAGAAGGGCTTCACGCTACTGGAACTCCTTATTGTAATTATGATAATAGGCGTTCTTGTCGGAATGATTTTTCCAGTGCTGGGGAAAATGCGCACTAAGGCCAGGAATGTTCAGTGCACAAACAATCTTAAACAGCTTCAGGTGGCTGCTATGAACTATGCCTACGACCATGGCGGTTCCATGCCCCCGTCAAAAAGCGGAGGGTACAGAAAGGATTTTGGGAATTATAGAAAATGGGTTCAGGATACATGGGGTTGGGTAGACTGGACTGATTTTGATAAAAACAACAGCAGCAGCGAGGTCAGGCACGATGGAGCCAAGTGGTGGGGGGAAAAGGGAGTTTTTTCTGTGACAAACGGGACCCTGTGGGAATATACGGGCGAAAGCCTCAAGGTATATGCGTGTCCTGAATTTAAAAGGGTTGTTTTTGAGGATCCGGAGGGGAACCCGATCAACGACAATAATCCCATTGTTAGAAGCTATGTTATGAACCAGGATGCCGGCGGGGCAAATATAACCGGTGTACAGGCCAGCAGGAGGCTGCTGTTTGCCGATGCGGGAATAACCAATGCTTACAAGGGTGAAACTATAGCGAAACGCAATCTCATGGAATATGACTCAAATGATAGACATAGAAGGTCTTATGACGGACGGCTGGTAGGGGTGAAGAGCAGCGGCGAGGAGTATCCCGTGGAGTCCGTGGGCACATATCACAACGGCAAGGCAAATGCGGTTTTTATGGACGGCCATGTTGAGCAGATTACATGGGATGAAACAATAGACGCATGCTCAGGCAACTGGTGAGGATGTAATCCGTGACATCAGCTTAATCCGTGGTTGACTTAGAAGAAACGAGCCTGAATGGATAAGGCTGATTTTTTCATTTGATTTTTTTATTAACGGGAGTGTATAGTTCAACCCCACGGTTAGGAGGGAACTGCTTGCTATGAAACGTATCCTATATGTAATGACTGTTCTGATGTTGTTTTCGGGTTTAACGTTCAGGTCTTTTGGGCAGGGCAGGCCTGTTTATCCTGGCGCGGAAACAGGCGATAATCCGGGGATACTGCAGATAAGGGCCCTGGAAGGTTTGAGCCGCAGGGCTTTAATAGAAACCCCGCGTTATGATACCGATGTGCGACGTAGTGTTAAACGTCCCCGTGAATGGGTTGAGATCAAGACGACCTACGACACGGCTCCCGAATGGATTGATTCGCTTACATTTCAGTATTACGCAATGAGCAGGGGCGAGGTTAACGGACGGGCCGTTTACAGCTTTTATAAAGAAAATGTCACTTATGGCGATATCCAGGAGGGGCGTGAACACATAAGCACGGCATATCTCAGGCCGCATGCGCTGTTGCGGTTTGGTCAGCTTGTTGCCATTGCCGTTGAAATAAGATTCGAGGGAACCCTTATTGCTTATGTCTCAGATAGACAGGACAGGGATCTTCCGGAGGACTGGTGGAAGAACAAAAGGGTTTTGAACAGCGATGTAGTGACTGAAAGAGACGGGTATCTGATGGACAGGGCCAGTTCGCCATTCAAATACATTAACATGCAGGATTACGAATACATCAGGAAATAGGTTGCTGTGCGGCGTTTGCCGTTTCGGCTGTTGTGTCAGGATATGTTCGGAAAGAAAAACATCATTGCCGTTGATATCGGCGCCAGCAAACTTGTGGTCGCAGCGTTTAACCCGGATGGGCCGGAACTGCTGAACTACGGGATCGGGTATTACGAGTCTGAAGTTTCTGAGACAGAAGACGCCGCTGCGCATATCAGGAAGACCCTTCGAAGGGTGATGAAGGAACAGGGGATACGTGAGGGCAGAACCTTCATAAGTATATCCGGACAGGCCGTTTTCCCTCGCTTTGTCAAGCTTCCGCCCGTTTCCAGCGATAAAATTTTGCAGATTGTGCGCTACGAGGCCGAACAGAACGTGCCTTTCCCTATAGAAGAGGTAGTCTGGGACTATCAGCTTATCGAGGGCGAAGAAGGCGAACAGAACGTTATGCTGGTCGCCGTCAAAAATGAAAGCGTCAGGAAGATAACAGACAGCCTTGTTGCAATCGGCATGGAGCCGGAAGTAGTTGATGTGGCCCCCATGGCGCTTTATAACGCGGTTCGCTACAACAACCCCGACTTGCAGGGCTGCACAATGCTCCTTGACATAGGGGCAAAATCTTCCAACCTGATTTTTTCAGAAGGCAGCCGTATTTTCAGCAGGAGTATTCCTGTTGCAGGAAATGCGCTTACTCGTGAAATTGCGAAGGAATTTGAAGTTTCCTATTCGGAAGCCGAAGATCTGAAAATGGAACACGGCTTTGTCGCTTTTGGAGGCGTTTATTCCGGGCCGGACAATGAAGTTGGCGAAAAGGTATCGAAAATTGTAAGAAATGTTGTTACCCGTCTGCATGCCGAGGTGAACAGATCTATTAACTTCTACCGCAGCCAACAGCGGGGTTCGACCCCGGACCTGGTCTTGCTTGCGGGCGGAAGTTCTATTATTCCGCATCTGGAAACGTTTTTCAGGGAGAAGCTGGATGCTGAAGTGGCTTTTATAAACCCGTTTGAGAGGGTTGCCGTAAATGAAGCGTTATCCTCTGAAAGGGTGCAGGGCGACATGCACGTGCTGGGCGAAGTCACGGGGCTCGCTCTTCGCGGCGCTCTGAGCTGCCCGGTTGAAATCAACCTGATGCCTCCCGACCTCGTCGCAAAGAAGACCATGAGGAGACGACAGCCATTTTTTATTCTTTCCGCGGCTGGAGTTGTACTGATCATGCTCTGCTGGTGGGTATACTTTCACGAGACACAGAAGATGCTGACAAAGCTGGCCGAAACTGTAGACAACAAGATCGGAGGCCTGGAAGAAACGCATGAAAAACTGAACAGGGTACTGGATGAGCGAAGTCAAATTGAAGGCGAGATAGGGAATTTAACCTCTTTGATTTCGGAGAAGACTCGGTGGCTCGATATAATTTCGGCTGTTCAGGACTCAATATTCAAGGGAATGTGGATTCGCAGGATTGCCCCGGTGACAACAGGCAATAATAACGAGATAACCGCCATTACCATTGAAGCCGCCGGTTTTCAGGATATGATTGAACTGGTTTCCGAAAAATCCGAGGCGCCAGCGATGGAAATCTACAGGGATCATCTTAAAACGCGCGAAGTTTTCAGCGACAACGTACGCATTACAAAGATGCCGCTTGCAAAAGTGCCGGGAGTCAAGGAATTTACTCTTGAGGCGGAACTTGCCGAGCGCATACAGATAAGGTGAGAAACCAGATATGACCCGGAAGAAAATATTTTTTCTCTCTATAGCAGCCGTGCTTGCGGTTATGTTTGTTGTTTCGGCCATTCTGCTGTTTCGCGGTATAAGCGAATTCAGGAGAGAAGAAGCTCGGGTCAATAAGAAGAAGACACAGCTTCACAACTTCTATGAGAAGGAACCTTTTCCATCTTCGGAAAATGTGGAAGTTGAGCGCGAGAATGTTATTGTTGCCAGGGAATGGTTTGAAAGAACTTTTGCCGCATTGCGGGAACGGCAGATTAAAACCGGCAATGAAAGAAGCCCTTCTGTGTTTATTCTGAATCTGCAGAACAAACACAAAGAAATCGCAGATATGTTCTCACGCAACGAGAGCATATCAATCGGGTTTGAGAAGTATCTTGCCGAAGACATGAGGACGCCGCGTCCCGCAGAGGTTCCCAGGTTGACCGAACAGCTCGCCATTATTGAGGAGCTTGCTTCGATTTTGAGCCGTGCCGGCGTCAAAACTGTTGGTAGGATAGAAAGGGAAGTGTTTGAATCAGCCGCCGGCACAGGCGGAGGCAGATCACGCGGGCGTAGCGCAGCTCAGCTTAGGAACCCCGACGCTGGACTTGTGCCGGAAGGAAGTCTTTACGGCAAATATCGTTTTGTTTTGTCTTTTGAGGCGAAAGAGGAAGAGTTGCTTAAGACTCTCAATGCCCTAACTGACCATGATCTTTTTGCTGTTGTCGTTTACCTTTCCGTTGAAAAGCAGAAAGGCGATGTTAAACATCCAGCGGAGATCGCGGCCGCGGGCAAGAATGTAGACAAAGACAATGGAGAACCGCCTCTTAGGGAGGATAGGCTGGTAAGCGGTCTGCAACTTGAAAAACCGATGAGCATCCGCCTGGAACTGGATGTCTATAAATTTGCAGAGGAAACAGATCTTGAAGTTTAATACGTCTAGAATTGTTCAAGTGGTCAGGACTCATTACGACCGCCTTATGGCGGGACTGATTTTAGTTCTGCTTCTTGGCTCTCTTTTGTACCTCATGATGCTTGTGGGCGGGGCCAAGTCTATGCGGCAGAGACTGGAGAGGGAGCTTGAAACGCTTAAACCCACGCATGAATATGCTTCAAATATTGATGTCGGGCCTTATCGCGCGGCGGTCAATATGCTGGAGAATCCAGACACTTTGAATCATGAGGCATGGACAAATTCGCTTACTGTTCCAGAACGGCGCGTCTGGTGCGTGGACTGCAGGATGCCGATCCCCTTTGATGCCCGGGTCTGCGATTTCTGCGGGCATGTGCAGCCGAAACCAAAGGGTGAACGCGAAGACTGGGACAAGGACGGCATGAAGGACGAGTGGGAACGGAAGCATGGCCTTGATCCCAATGATCCTTCGGATGCTGCAGCCGACGCTGACGGGGACGGCTACAGCAATCTGAGCGAGTTCGAGGCCGGCACTGATCCGAACGACCCCGAAGATTTTCCTCCGCCTGAAAATGATTTGCGCCTGGCGCGCCTTGACGCCGAGGCTTTTCCGCTACTTTTCAGGAGCAAAGTCCGTCTGCCTGACGGGTCGTTTCAGTTTGGAGTAAACGCATTAGATTTCAGCAGGACCCATTTTGTCAAGGTGGGAGAAAAGGTCGAGGGCTTTACGATCTCAGATTACCAGCAGAAGACCAACACTGTCTTTAAAGAATCGCTGGGGCGCGAGGTGCAGGTTGACGCGTCTGAACTTACGCTTACGAGAGGCGGAGAGGAAATAGCCCTGGCGCTCGGAGAACAACGGGAATATACAAAGTATTCCGCTATCCTGAGTTTTGATAAAGAGAATAGAGAGTTTCGTGTGAGGGAAGGCGACCAGTTTGCGCTTAAGGGAATAGAATATAGAGTATTAGATATTGACACGGATGAGAAAAAAGTTTTAATTAGCAAGCTTCCAACCGGGGATAGAATCAAGGTCGGAATGGCTCCCCGCTGAGAGATGCGCAACCTGATCCGAAAGCCGAAGGTATTGGTTTTGCCGGTTTCAGATTAAACGGAACATGTAGTATTGTGGATATTGGAATTCCAAATTCTGGGGGACAAATAAAATGACATTAAGGAAATATGGCACAGCGCTTTTTTGCGCCCTTACAATTACACTTTTTCTGGGGATCTACGTATCTTCAGCCCAGGATGATGGCGGGGGCCCTGCGGCCGACGGTGAGGCGTCGCTGGAAGACCTCCTTGGTTTTGATGAAGGACAGGACGAAACTGCCGAGGGAGAAGATGAAGATGACCAGGGCGGAGACACTGATCCTCTTTCCGGCGACAGCGAAGAAGACGAAAAAGGTGATGTTGCCGAAGACGTAGAAGCCGGAGATAACGGTGAACAGGAAATCGATCTCGGGGGATTATTTGAAGAAGACGGCGATCAGGGCGCAACAGATGAAGCCGCTGAAACACAGCCTGCAGAAGCAGAAGACACTGATGACAATGAAGAAGATGACCTGAGTGATTTGCTGGGCGGTCTTGATGAGACTGATGAAGGAACCGTCGACACAGAAGCCGGGGAAGACACAGAAGTCGAGGAAGAGGCCGATGCCGGGGACGAAGACATGTCGCTGGAAGCTTTGCTGGGTGAGACCGAAGAGGAACCTGAAGAGGCTGCGGCCCCGGAAGAAGCCGCTCAAGACGAAACAGCCGGCGAGACGCCGGATGCTGCCGCAACTGAAACTGCCGACGAACGGATGGAAGAGACTGCCCGGATGGTGGACGAGGCCGCTGCCTCTATAGAGGAGGAGATTCTTCAGGAAGCAGAACAGGAAGATGAAACGCCGGTGAACCAGGAGGCGCAGGCGCAGGTCACTGTGCAAGCGGTAGAACCGGTTCCAGCAGCGGAAGAAGTTTCCAGGGCAGAACCTGCGCTTTCACCGGAACTCAGCAATGTTATGACAGAGGAAGAGCTGCGCCGCGTTGCCCTGGAGCAATATGCCAGGGAAACCATGCTTGAAGGCGAGGCTGCTCTTGAGAGGAACAATTTTGAAAAGGCTGTGAGACTTTTCAGCGCAGCGCTGGATAAAAGGATACCGCGGCGTCCCGAAACAGACTGGGTTCGCAAGAGGGCGCGGGACGGCTTGAGAAATTCTTATTACCAGGAAGCCCTGTTGCTTAGAGAGCAAAGGGAATACGAAAAAGCCCGCGCCAGGGCGCAAAAGGCCGCAAATCTAGGCCACGAAAAAGCCGCAAGGTTTGTGAGCACACTGAAACGGCTCATAGAGGAAGAACCGCAAAAAATAGATGTGTCGCGTCCTGCCGACTATATTGATTCCAGAGATTTCCGGCAGAAGGAAGCAGATGTTCAAAAATCGTTAAGGGTCGGCAAGCGATACCTCGCGGCAGGCGAGTATGACAAAGCTCAATACGAGTTTGAGAAGATTCTTCGAGACCATCCGGACAATACCGAGTCAATTCGGCTGCTGGCAAAAGTTGCGCGAGAACGCGAAGACAGGGCGGTGATGGAACGGGAAACCACCCGTGACAGTATGATCGCCAGTCTCGTTGAGACCTGGAACCCCAGGGACTATGCGGAAGTCAGCCCGGCAGGAGTCCAGGATGGGGAAACGACCACACGTCCGGAGCCGGAGATGAGGGTTTCTGCAAGGACAAGACTGATTGAAAAGATGCAAAACATCGAAATTCCGGAAATCACGTTCAGGCAGGCCAATATATACGACGTGGTCGATTTTCTGACTGACGCCAGCATTGAATTTGATAAGAGCGATGACGACCGAAAGGGAGTGAACATCATTCTGCAGCTTGGCGCCGGGCGCGGGCCTGAAAGAGAAGCTGCGCCTGCGCCGGCGGGAGGCGGCGGCCTTTGGGGCGCTGCCGGAGATACGGCGGTGGAACCCGAGGGCGCCGGTGAAGATGTGGAGCTCATTACCTTCAGCGCTCGTTACATTTCGCTGTGGCGGGCTTTAAAACTTGTTGCCGATGCCGCCGACCTCAGGGTCGAGGTTGAAGAGAGCATAGTTAAACTTGTGCCGTCTGATAAGCCGAGGGGCGATATTATCGTAAGATGGTACAGCGTTCTTCCCAGCGCACAGCAGAAGATAGCCAGGATTAAAGGAGAGCTTGCGGGCGGCGGTTCGCGTACCGCCGCTGGAGGCATGGGCGGTTTCGGCGGTTTCGGCGGAGGAGCTGCGGCTCAACCAGAGGAAGAAGGAGGTTGGAAAGATGGTTTCAGGGAAATGGGCGTTGACTGGCCGGAGGGTTCTTCCATCAAATATGTGGGTTCGATCGGAAAGCTCATAGTGGCCAATACTGCCGATAACCTTGCCGTGCTGGAACAGATTCTTTCGGTGATCAATGTGGTTCCATACCAGATTGAGATTGAAGCGAGATTTGTCGAGGTTCGAAGAGGCGATCTCAGTTCGCTTGGCTTCGAGTGGCTGCTTACAGACGACTGGGAAGTTGCGACTGACCCGGGCAGCGGATCAAGCGTTTTGCCTTCCAGCCAGGAGAGAATCGTAGTCCGGGCAAACGACCAGGCGCCTATTGGCAGCGGACGCGGTTTTACGCAGGCAAACAGGTTTGTGCGCGAAGGGCTCAATAACGCGTCGGTGTCAGACAGCCTGTTGACGGTGGCCGGGGTGCTTACAAATCCGGAACTGGAGTTTATTCTGCACGCCATGGAGCAGCGCGGTTTTGCGGATATGCTTTCCGCGCCGAAGGTGACCACACAGGCCGGACATGACGCTGAGATCAAGGTTGTCACCGAATATATCTACCCCACGGACTTTACGGTTACCCCTGTGACCGCGGGCGACGACGATGTTGATGTGATTATCGGTGGAATTGTGGAACCAAGCGCTTTTGAGACCCGAGAGGTAGGCGTCATACTCGGTGTGGTTCCAGAAGTAAGCGACGACGGTCAAATGATTGACCTGACCATGACCCCGGAGGTAGTTACAGAGCCGACCTGGCGTAACTACGGAAGCAGCTTCATTGACAGCGAAGGCAACGAAGTGATCCTCAATATGGAACAGCCGTTTTTCCACACCAGGACGGTTGCGACCAGGCTTTCCATATACAATGGAGCCACTGTTGTAATGGGCGGCATGATAACAGAGGACAGGCAAACCGTTGATGACAAGGTTCCGGTACTCGGTGATATTCCTGTGATAGGCAGGCTTTTCAGAAGCAAGTACGATCGCAGCGAAAAGAGGAATCTGCTGATCTTTGTTACTGCAAGACTTGTTGATCCTGCAGGAAAGCCTCTCTCGCCCGCTGACGATACGACGATTCTTGAGCAGAGGCTGGCAGAAGGCCCGGGCGATTGAAGCAAATGAGAAACATATCACTGTCGGCGCCAGATTCCCTGTAAGGATTGCCTGATGTCGCTGAAAAGGCTGCTTCTGATTGATGGTATGGCTGTTGTCTACAGGGCTTTTTTTGCCATACGCAATATTTCAACTTCCGACGGGCAACCTACGAATGCGGTGTTCGGTTTTGTCAGGATGCTACGGCAACTGCAAAGCAAGTGGCAGCCATCACACGAAGCGGTAATTTTCGACGGGGGACTACCACAGCGCCGCATGGATCTGCATGCCGAGTACAAGGCCCAGCGCCCCGACATGCCGGAAGATCTGCGAGCACAGAAACCTGTAGTCGAGGAATTCCTGGATGCAGCGGGGCTGTGCCGGGCTATAGTGGACAACGAAGAGGCTGATGATGTTATAGCTTCGGTTGTGGCCCGATACCGGAAAGAATTTAACGAAATACTAATTGCTACCGGCGACAAGGATATGTACCAGCTTGTAGACTCCAAGGTTAAGGTTATACCTGTGGCAGGCAAAGAAGACCTTCTGGATTCGGACGGAGTCAGGGCAAAAACCGGGGTTGAACCGGGGATGGTGCCTGACTGGCTTGCGCTTGTGGGGGACGCTTCGGACAATATTCCGGGAGTAAAAGGGATCGGGAGAAAAACAGCGGCAAAGGTGTTGAACGAACACGGCCCGCTACACCAGATTTTTGACGGAAAACCGGGCGGAGAGCAAGATAAGGCGCTATCCAGAATTCTGAAGGACAGGGATCTGGTTTTGAAGAATCTTCAGATGGTGAGCTTGAAGAATGACCTGGATTGCCCGTTCAGCCTGGAGGATATGGAGGTCGCCGGCGGCGACAACAGGGCTTTGATAAATTTCTGCCGAAAATGGGAATTCGATAGTATCGCGAGGGAGCTTGAACAGGGGCAGTTGTTGTAGATGTGATTTCGTCGCCCCCCCGTGTTTAAAATAGATGTGGGGCATCTGCCACGCCTCAGTTTGTAATCGTAATCGGTTTTGGACTGAAAGTCGATTACGATTACGATTAAGATTACGATTAAGATTAAGGTTACGGACATAGATAGAGGGCGGGCTAGTTCGTTTTTTGAACGGAATCGTAGATGCAATTTTCAGATGTTGATAAAAACTTTCAAAAAATTTTATTTTCTGTTGACATGTTTTGTCCCGATGTGCATAAATAGCCTGATAAGTGTAATTTAACTGCACCAAGCAAGAATTTCCAGAGTCCTGTTAATATCCATTTCTGCGCGAGTCACTAATTTTGAGGCGTTTATCCGAGATCAATGTTGAAGATTGCACTTACCGGCGGAATAGCATGCGGCAAGAGCCTTGCAGGGGCAATGCTGGCCGACGTTGGAATGCATGTGCTGGAGGCAGATGATATTGCTCGGAAACTTATGCGGCCCGGCGCCGATGTGTACAAGCGGGTAATATCTGAATTTGGCTCGGAAATAATGGATGGAGACGGAAGAATTGACAGGCGAAAGCTTGCGGACGTGATTTTTTCCTCTTTGATGGATCGAACCAGGTTGAACAGGATTGTTCATCCTGCGGTTATGAACGCTATCGACTTATGGCTGCGAGTAGAGGAAAAGTCAACTGGCGTAGATGGCGCGGTGGCCGTTGTGCCGCTTTTGTACGAAGTTGGAGCCGGCCAGGGTTGGGATGCTGTGATATGTGTAGCGTGTGAGAGAAGCAGCCAGATTAGCCGTTTAGCCGAGAGGGGCCTTTGTTACGAGGATGCAGTCAGGCGCATTGATGCGCAGATGGATGTAGAAGAAAAGGCGGTCAGGTCTGACTATGTTATTCGCAATGAAGGCGGCAAGGATTCGCTTAGAAAGCAGACAAACAGGGTGATGAGGAATATCCGGAGGCAGAAATATGGCTCAAAGAAGTAATAGTAACAACGGCAGAAAGAAGGGTGTATCCCATAAAGAAGGCGGACGCGGTTCCAACCGGCGCAGGCCAAGAAAGCGGGAAAAAAGCGAGGAAGAGTCAGGGAACGGCTCCGAGTCCAGTCAGGATGCCCCGCGTAGACCGGCTAATGGCAACATACCTGAAAAGCTCAGCCTTCATGATTTGCAGGACATGGCAGTGCCGGAATTGCGGGAGATGGCTGACAAGTTCGGCCTTGTAGAGCTGGGAGCCGTTCGGAAGCATGAGCTGACATTTGAAATCCTTAAGGCTGTTGCCGCGGAAGGCGGAACCATTTTCAGCATGGGTGTGCTTGAAATATTGCCCGACGGCTTTGGATTTCTGAGATCTGCGTACAACAATTATCAGCCCTGTCCGGAGGATATTTACGTTTCGCCTTCGCAGATACGCAGGTTTGCGCTCAGGACCGGGGATAAGGTCGGCGGACAGATAAGGCAGCCTAAAGACAAAGAAAGATTCTTTGCGCTCCTGCGCGTAGAGTCTGTCAATGATGTTGAGCCCGACGATGCCAGGAACAAGATTCCATTTGAGAACCGCACACCGTTGTTTCCCGATCAGCGGATCAATCTGGAGCATGATCCTCGAGAGACATCTATGAGGATAATGGATATTTTCACGCCGATCGGTTTCGGTCAGCGCGGTTTGATAGTGGCAGCGCCCAGAACTGGAAAAACAGTGTTATTGCAGAAGATAGCAAACAGCATATCCAGCAATCATCCTGACGCACATCTCATTATTCTGCTTATCGACGAGCGGCCGGAAGAGGTCACCGATATGATCCACAACACTTCCGCGCACGTGTTAAGTTCAACATTTGATGAAGGGCCCGAAAGGCATGTGCAACTGTCGGGCGTTGTTCTCGAGATGGCGAAGAGAATGGTTGAAAGCGGCGAGGATGTGGTCATTCTCCTGGACAGCATAACAAGGCTCGCCAGGGCTTATAACACCATACAGCCGCACAGCGGCAAGATTCTTTCCGGAGGCGTTGACGCGAATGCGCTACATAAGCCCAAGAGATTCTTCGGGGCTGCCAGAAATATTGAAGACGGAGGCAGCCTGACAATCATGGCTACAGCGCTCGTTGATACAGGCAGCCGGATGGACGAAGTAATCTTTGAGGAATTCAAAGGAACAGGGAACATGGAGCTTTGCCTGGACCGTTCGCTGGTTGACAAGCGCGTATTTCCGGCTATCAATATTGAAAAGTCGGGAACGAGAAAAGAGGAATTGTTGCTGCATCCGGACGAATTAGGAAAGATATGGGTTCTCAGGAAAGCAATTAACGGTGTTCCTCCAGTTGAAGCTATGGAGATGATTGTAAACAAATTGAAGAAGACCAACAGCAACGCGGAATTTCTGATGTCGATGAAGGAATAGACAAGCCAGATGAGACGCCGGAACGCTGTTCGAGAGGTATTTAAAAGATAAGACAGGGGAAAAGGGTGAAAATTCAAGTAGAAGATGAGGGAAAATGTAGAAAACGCGTTCATATTGAAGCGCCTGCCGAGAAAATACAGCCTGAATACGATCGATTAGTTCAGGAGTACAGAAAGGTTGCCAGGATACCTGGATTTCGCAAAGGGCGCGCCCCGGCCGAAGTTGTTGAAAAGAGATTTTTCAGGGATATCCTTGAAAATACAAAACAGAACCTTTTGCCCCGCATCTACAGGGAGGCTGTCGAAGAGGAAAATATAGCGCCTGTGGCTGTGATAGATGTCTCCAATGAACACATTGGCAAGGATGAAGGCTTGAGTTTTGATTTTACCGTAGACGTTGCGCCTGAATTCAAGCTTCCCCGGTATGGAAAAATATCCCTTAAAGGACAGAAGACAGACGTTACTGATAAAGAAATCGAAGAAGCCGTTCACCGGGTAATGGACAGCATGGCGCGCTACGAGGAAAACAGCGGACAGCCTGCCGGGCAGGGCGACATGCTCCTGTTGGATTACTCAGGCGCGATAGAAGGCAAACCGGTAAGCGAAATAGCCCCGCAGACAACTGGTCTTGGCGAAGGCGTGGATTTCTGGATCATCCTCAACGGCCAGGAGTTTCTGCCGGGTTTCTCAAAACAGTTGGAAGGCGCGGGCGCCGGGGACAGCAAAACCTTGAACATAACTTTTCCGGAAGACTATCATGTTAAGGAAGTTGCAGGGAAAGATGCCTCTTATGATGTGACGGTCAAGAGGATTCGCAAGAAAGTTCTTCCTGAAATGGACGATGAGTTCTTCAAGAGCGTAAGCGCCGCAAATGAAGCGGAATTTCGTGAAAAGGTCAGAGAAGAGCTAGTTGCGGCAAAATCAAACAGCGAAAAGCGCCGGCTCAAAAATGAGATTTCCCGGCATTTGCTTGATAAGACAGATTTGGATGTCCCGGTTTCACAACTTGAGCAGGAGAAAAACGCAATTGCCCGGAATATGATCCAGAGCATGGCTCAACAGGGGCTGGGCAGGCAGCAGCTTGAGGAAAACAAGGATCAGATTCTGAGCGAAGCGGAAAAAACTTCGGTGGACAGGATCAAGCTGATGTACATACTGGGGCGTATTGCCGAGGAAGAGAATATCGAAGTTGCCGAAACTGAAGTTGATGAAAGGATTGCGTCGATAGCGAGCGGTTACGGCATGGAAACGGCGCGGATGAAAGCTGAACTTGAGAAACAGAATGCCCTCGAGAGAATAAAGTCCGAACTTCGGCAGGAAAAGACACTGGACTTTCTTCTCGGGCAGGCAAAAATCAAGAAATAGGAGAAATCTATGACTGAAATGAACCAGGCATTGGTGCCCATGGTGGTCGAGCAGACCGGAAGGGGCGAACGAGCGTATGACATTTTTTCAAGGCTGTTGAAAGACAGGATAATTTTTGTCGGTTCGGCAATTGACGACAGTATAAGCAACCTGTTGATAGCGCAGCTGCTTTTTCTCCAGGCTGAGGATTCTGAGAAAGACATCAGCATGTATGTCAATTCGCCTGGCGGGTCAGTGACTGCCGGAATGGCGGTGTACGACACCATGCAGTTCCTTAAGTGTGATGTTGCAACCTATTGCGTAGGCCAGGCAGCCAGTATGGGAGCGGTACTCCTTGCCGCAGGCGCAGAGGGCAAACGATATGCGTTGCCCCATGCCAGGATAATGATTCATCAGCCCTGGGGCGGCGTACAGGGAGTCGCTGCGGATATAAGCATTCAAGCTAAGGAGATCCTCAGAATACGGGACAAGATCAACCAGATACTTGCAAAACACACTGGAAAGTCAGTGGAAGAAATTGCCAGTGATACGGACAGGGATTTCTTTATGTCTGCGGATGATTCTGTAAAATATGGACTCGTGGACAGGGTAGTGGAGAGCAAAAAAGAGGCTGTAAAAGGCAAGAAAAACTCAAAGAAGCAACAGTAGAAGATCAGGCGGGAGCTAATGGCTATTGAGAAAACAGTATGCTCTTTCTGCGGAAAGCGGCAGACAGAAGTGAAGAAATTGATAACCGGTCCTGGCGTCAATATATGCGACCAGTGCATTGGTTTGTGCAACTCATTGCTTGAGTCGGAGGTGAAGCAGGACGAGGAAATGGATGTATCCTTGCTCGAAGTCCCGAAACCGCACGAAATCAAGGAATTCCTTGACCAGTATGTTGTCGGGCACGAACTGCCTAAGAAGACTTTGGCTGTGGCTGTGCATAATCATTACAAGCGCCTGAAACAGCACATCTATTTTGACGATGATGATCCCTTTTCCAGTGTTGATATTGAAAAGAGCAACATAATGCTCATAGGGCCGACTGGCAGCGGAAAAACGCTGCTTGCCCGCACGCTGGCAAGGATGCTTGATGTGCCATTTGTGATAGTGGATTCAACCACACTCACGGAAGCGGGGTACGTGGGCGAAGATGTGGAGAATATACTTCTCAAGCTCTACCAGAACGCATCGGGCAATATTGAGAAAACGGAAAGAGGGATCATCTATATAGATGAGATAGACAAGATCGGGCGCAAGACCCAGAACGTTTCAATTACCCGTGATGTTTCAGGCGAGGGTGTGCAGCAGGCTTTGCTGAAGATACTTGAGGGCAATGTGGCAAATGTCCCGCCTCAAGGCGGGCGAAAGCACCCCCAGCAGGAATATATTCAGATTAACACCGAACATATCCTTTTTATTTGCGGCGGAGCCTTTGTGGGGCTTGATGAGATTGTGCGCAGGAGAAGCGGCAAGCACACTCTCGGCTTCACCGAACAGGATGGCGCCTCGGCCACACTGGTCAAAGAAGGCGCTATGGCCGAGGTAGAGCCAGAGGACCTGACCCGGTACGGATTGATTCCCGAATTGGTCGGAAGGATTCCGGTGGTTTCTGTATTGGAGGACCTGACGGAGGACGACCTTATGAGGATCCTCGTGGAGCCGAAAAACTGTATGCTTAAGCAATACCAGAAATTGATGGCCATGGAAGGTTTTGAGCTTTCATTTACGCAAAGCGCTTTGCAAGAGCTTGCGCGCGTAGCCACAAAGAGAAAAACTGGAGCCAGGGGCTTGAGAGCAATAGTTGAAAGACTGATGCTTGAAGTTATGTTTGAAGCCCCGCGCATGAACAAGCCCGGCGAGATTCGCATAACAAAACCCATGGTGAGAGATATGGCAATTGACTCAGGCGCCGCGCATAAGGCGCTCAAAATTGCTTGAGCGTTATTGGTCGCCTTGATTATCTGCCGGGTTTGTATGAATTTTATGGCGCAGCCATTCCAGAATATCCTGGCGGTTGGAGAATTTTCCCTCGAGCTGGGCTTCATAGGCCATGTTTCGCCAGTATCCCACGGAGGGTCCTTCAGGAATGCCCTGGGCCATGATATCGTGTCCTGTTACCCAAGGATCGGGGAGCGACGGTTCCGATTTAAGCGTTTTTTCGAAATCCTTCAGGTAATAATAATTCTTCAGGTCTCCATGGCTTGCAAGGCAATCCAGGCGGTGCAATTCCAGTTCTTCTTTGTAGACTGGAGAACCTGTCAACCTTCGAAGGGTTGAGCGTTTCATCCTGGGAACATCCATGAATCTCATATGATCCCGTATACAACGGGTGACATTTTCGATGGTTTCTGATGGGAACCTGAGCCTGTTCAATATTGTCCTTGCCATATCTGCGCCCAGGCCTGCGTGGCCGTCGAAACGAATGCGATCCGGAGCATGCCTGGCTGTACCAGGTTTGCCAATATCATGGAGCAGGGCTGAATATGCCAGCACGGGAGAAGTTGTTTCCATCATATCGAGCATGATCACTGTATGTGTAAAAACGTCGCCCTCCGGATGAAATTGTGGCGGTTGCTGCTGGCCTATTGTTGCGCTTACCTCCGGCAATATTTCTTCCAGAAGACCGAGCTTCTGCATCTGAACTATTGATTGACCTGCCTTGTTAGACTCGAGAAGCGTACGAGTGAGTTCCTGTCCTATTCGTTCAGGGCTTACCCGTTTAATAAGAGGGGCGTGCTTGCGGATTGCGTCGAATGTTTTCTGCTCTATGCGGAAATCCAGGGATCCGGCGAAACGTACTGCGCGCATCATGCGCAGGTGGTCTTCGATAAAGCGTTCTTCGGGGCTGCCTACGCATCTTATCAGCTTTCGTGCAAGGTCTTCCTGTCCACCCGTGTAGTCATAAGTATGCCCGGCTAAGGGGTCGTAGAACATTGCATTGATCGTAAAGTCGCGGCGCCTGGCATCATGCCGCGCATCGGTGAATGCGACCTGGTCGGGGCGTCTTCCGTCGGTATAACACTTGTCTTCGCGGAACGTGGCTACTTCAAAATCATGACTGCCGTTTCTTACGATTATTACGCCGAACTGCTTTCCAACGCCTACGGTTTGCTGGAAAAGATTTTCCACCTGTTCAGGCAGGGCGTTTGTGGCAATATCATAATCTTTCGGCTCAACGGCTCGAAGCATATCCCGGACGCATCCGCCGGCATACAGCGCCGTGAATCCATTCTCCTGAAGAGTCCGCACCACTTCGCGTGCTGAGCATTCCAGATCTGTTCCCGGTTCATTCATAGGATAACCCTGCTAAGGCTTTTATAATGTTTTTCAGTAAATGTTGCATTTTTGCGCGGGTATTTTTCGCTGTTTCCATCACTTCCCCGTGTGAGATGGTATGCCCTGAAAGTCCGGCCGCAAGGTTTGACACAAGGGACACGGCAGCTACCTTTATGCCCGCTGCGTTCGCCACTATTGCCTCGGGCACGGTAGACATGCCCACCAGGTCGGCGCCCATGGTGCGGAACGCCCTGATTTCTGCGGGCGTCTCGTAGTTGGGACCTGAAGTGGCCAGGTAGACTCCTCGGAAAGGGGCCTGTCCGAGCCCGGAAAGGATTTCGGCAATTATCCCGTTAAGTTCCATGTTGTAGATTTCAGACTGATCCGGAAAAACTGAAGAGGCGATTCGTAATGAAGGGTCGAGAAGGGGATTGTTTCCTATCATGTTTATGTGATCATCAATGATAGCAATCTGGCCGGGTTGCAGTTTACTGTTTATGCTTCCGGCGGAGTTAGTCAGCACCAGGTATCGCGCAGAAAGTTGTTTTGCTGCTATTGCCGGCAGGCACACCGGCAGCCATCCTGAGCCTTCGTACCAGTGACGCCGCCCCGCAAAAAGGAGAATATTGCGGTCATCTGCCCGTAAGAGGTGAAGCTTTCCTGTGTGCGACTGGATCTCAGGTTTCCCAAGAGCTGGAATGTCGGCGTACTTTATCGAGGCTTCTGCTTCGTCCAGCGGCGCGGCTTCGCTCCAGCCCGAGCCCATAACAATGCAGGCATGCACAGATGTTATGCCGAATATATTCCGTATGTATTCAACGCCGGCAAATGCCTGGTTACGGTGGTCCATATTCTTGCTCCTGTTTGTCTTCAATTTAATGACTGGCCCGGATTAATTCTTTAGCACACTAGATACAATCTGTACTATTCCTTGTCGAGAATTCAATATAAGATAATCCGCTTTGTACGTTTGGCCGCATTACTCAAAGGATGCACGGAGACGTCCAACTGCAATTCGTAATCGTAATCGGTTTTGGGGTGAAAGGCGATTAGAATTAGGATTATGATTTGGAAACAGTAGTGTCCCAACGTTTCAGTAAGAGGGAGAGTGGAG
>CAZIXB010000015.1:0-21436 GCA_964543205.1 uncultured Victivallales bacterium | reverse complement strand
TTATTGTACTGGTGTTTGTTTGATTTGCAAGAGATAAAAGGAGGTATTGTATGACAGGGAGAGAGCGGTATCTTGAGACTCTTCTGTTCGGTAAACCGGATAAAATTCCTTTTGCGCCCGGCGGACCCAGAGAAAAGACTCTGAAGAGATGGCACCAGGAGGGGTTGCCTGAGGACATGTCCTGGCAGGATTATGTTCGTCAGAAGGCTGGTGTGCAGAAAGAGCCTTCAAAAAAAATGCGTGCTGTGCCAACAGTCAATTTCAGGATGAATCCGACTTTTGAAGAAAAGGTTCTTGAGCACAAAAACGGTCATTACATTGTCCAGGATTGGATGGGCAACATTACAGAGATTTCTGATGAATATGATTTTACTTACATTCGGCGGGCAAAGGATTTTGTTACTCGGAAATGGCACAGCTTTCCCGTTGAAACTCCCGCCGATTTCGAGGAAATGAAAAAGCGGTATAACCCGGACGATCCTGACCGGTATCCCGATAATTTCGACGAACTTGTAGGAATCGCAAAAGAGCGTGATTATGTGGTCACGATATCTTTTTCCGGAATATTCTGGCAGCTTCGGGAGTGGTGCGGGTTTGAGCCTCTATGTTTTATGCTGGTTCAGCAGCCGGAATTCGTAAAGGAGATGGCTGAGTTTTGGATCAGTTTTGTGTCGAAAACAATGGCGCGGGTTCTTGATTCTGGAGTGGTTGACTGCATGCGTATCAGCGAGGACATGGCTTACAAGGAAAAAAGTATGATAAGTCCTGAGATGACGCGTGAGTTTCTGCTGCCCGGATGGAAGCGCTGGGGTTTGGAAGCCAGGCAGGCCGGAGTTCCGATCTTTGATGTTGACTCTGACGGCCGCATTGACGAGTTGATTCCGATATGGATGGAAGCTGGTGTAAATGTTTGCGACCCGATCGAAGTTGCCGCCGGATGCGACATCAATGACTATCGCTCGCGATTTGGCCGGAAGATGGCATATCGACAGGGTGTAGACAAACGATGTATTGCCAAAGGCGGAAAGGTGATTGAGGACGAGATCGCGCGCATTGAACCGGTTGTTAAAGATGGAGGTTATATTCCAGGCTGCGATCATGGGGTTCCGTTTGATATTTCCCTGGAGAACTTTGTCTACTATTCGAAATTACTGGCGGAGATAACAGGATGGTTGTAGGTTGAATATTCAAGGCGGTTGTTTATGAAGCTACCCCTGCAGTGATCTTCAAAAAGACGAGGAGGAATTGTGGCTATTGAAATTGACAGCGCGTTTCCCGGGGGAAACATTGTGGTTGAAGGTATAGACGGCGACGAGGTGCGTGTGCATCAGGATCTTCGAGACACTCTCATCGACTGGTTCTACTGGTGTTTCAGGGTGAAAGGCGCAGCGGGCAGAAACTTGCGATTCATATTCACAAGAAGCCGCGCTATAGGCGTACGCGGGCCGGCAATGTCTGTTGATGGTGGCAAAACCTGGGCATGGCTGGGAAGCAAGTGTGTAGATGGAAATTCATTTCAATGTTTGATACCCGAAAACTCAACAGAAGTCAGGCTGAGCTTTGCCATGCCCTATCAGCAGTCCCATTGGCGCCAATTCATGGAGGATGCAGGAACGAATCCGGCAGTTCGGCAGGAACGGCTGTGTCTCAGTGAAAAAGGGCGGGATGTGGAATGCCTGACACTTGGCTGGGGGAATGAACCGCCAAGGCTCCGCGTGGCTATCACGTGCAGGCATCACTGTTGCGAAATGATGGCGGACGACGTTCTTGAAGGTTTGATCCGATGGATTCTTGAAGATGAAGGTGCAGGATGGCTTCGCGACAATGTGGAGTTTTTTATTGTTCCGTTTGTTGACAAGGACGGAGTTGAAGATGGGGACCAGGGCAAGGGGCGCGGTCCGCGCGATCACGGCCGCGATTACGAGGGAAAAAGCATGTATGCCTCCACAAGATCTATCCGGGAGCGGATTCCTGCCTGGAGCGATGGACGCCTTCGTGTCGGCCTTGATATTCACTGCCCGCATATATCAGGCAGATACAACGAAGCGATCTACCTGGTAGGCTCTCCTTTTAAGCGAATAGATGCCGAGCAAAAGCGCTTTTCTAAAATACTGGAGTCGTCAGCCGACGGCATATTGCCTTTTCGGGCCGGTAACTTTCTGCCTTTCGGAAAAGAATGGAACACAAGTAAGAACTTTTCAGGCGGAAAAGGCTTTGCCCGGTGGATTGCCGATTTGCCGAAAATCAAGCTGGCTTCAAGTATTGAAGTTCCATACGCGAATGTCGGGGGAGCAGAGGTTAACCCGACGTCAGCCCGGCGTTTTGGCGTTGACCTTGGCAAGGCCCTGGTTGAGTATCTTCGCGTGGGTTAATTGATTTGAAAGGAGAGGAACACATGATATCTGACAGTAGCTCGAATCTTCCTGTATCCGGCGATGTGGATGTCCTCGTCATTGGGGGAGGCCCTGCCGGAGTCGGCGCGGCCCTCGCCGCCGCCCGCAACGGCGCCAAAACGCTTGTTGTGGAGCAATTCAACTGTCTGGGCGGCGTTGCCACAGCCGGCGGCCATGGTCATATTTCTAAATACGACGAAAGCGGCACGGGGCGCCGCATCGTAGGGGGAATAGCCGATGAGATCGGCTGCCAGGTGGTCGAACGCGCTTTTGGAAGACGCAATTCACATGGGATATGGTTTGAAGTAGAGGGACTTAAACTCATTCTTGAGAACATGGCGGAGGAATCAGGTGTGGATCTGCTGTATCATACCTTTTTCAGCGATGTGGTTATGAAAGATCAAAAGGTTACCGGCGCTGTTGTCCAGAACAAGAACGGCCGCCAGGTTATTCGAGCCAGGCGGATTGTCGACTGCACCGGCGATGGCGATGTGGCCTTTCTGGCCGGGTGCCCTTATGAATCAGGCCGTCCGTCGGACGGCAGATGTCAGCCGGTTACGCTTATGTTCACTATCGGCGGGGTGGACTGGGATCGCGTAGAAAATTTCAAGGAAGAATATCGCCGGCAGAACCCCGACGATAAACAGTCATGGAAACTTCAACGCGTTTATGCCGAAGCGATTGATCGCGGAGACATGCGGCCGTTTCAAACCGGCAACATGGGTTGGTGGCATACGCCTACCCGGCCTGACCAGGTGGGAGTGAATTTCACCCATGTCATCCACATCGAATCAACCAGGGCAGAAGACTTGACCAGGGCAACAATCGAAGCGCGCAAGCAGGCCTATGAGACTATTGAAGTCTATAGAAAGTACATACCCGGCATGGAGCAATGTTACATGGTTTCAACTCCAAACACGGTCGGCATCAGAGAGTCGAGACGCATTATGGCCGACTATGTTCTTACTGAGGAAGATGTAAAGGCACAACGGGAGTTTGATGATAACATTTGCTACGGATCGTTTTTTGTGGACATTCATTGCATTGACGGTCCGGGCATGGATCCGACAGTCTGGAGACCGCCCATGGGATTCAAATATAACATTCCCTACAGAATTCTTTGTCCGCGAGGCGTTGAGAATCTGCTCACTGCCGGCAGGTGTGTGAGCTGCACTCATATCGCGCTAGGCTCTATCCGTGTCATGGTGCAGTGCATCGGCATGGGTGAAGCGGCGGGGACCGCGGCCGCGGTTTCACTGAGTGGGAGCGTCGCTCCCCGGCAGCTTGATTCCAGCGTTCTCCAGAACCAATTGCGCAAACAAGGTTGCATCCTGTCAGAAGAAGATATCAGGACTGCTGAGAAATAGGAGATATGCGGATTAGCTGTCAACATTTTGTGTAGACATTGATCGTATGGAATAAGGGAAGGAATACATATGTCGAAACCCAAGGTAGTAGTTATCGGGGCTGGAAGTTATTTTTTCGGCAAGCCCATCGTGTGGAATATGGCAAGAAGCCCGGTCTTGCGCGAAGGGACACTGGCTTTTGTTGATACGAAGCCGGATGTCCTTGACACCATGATGCAGCTTGCCCGGCGTGTGTTCGATCATGAGGGCGTTTCAACCGGGCTTATAGGGTCCACTGATCGGCGGGAAGCGCTGAAAGACGCTGATTTTGTTGTGCTCACTTTCAGTGATCGGAACACGCATTTCAGGGGGCTGGATTGCGAAATTGCAATGAAGCATGGCGTTAGAATGTGTTCGGGCGACACCATTGGTCCGGGCGGAATATTCAGGGCTCTGAGGGAGATCCCTCATGCTGTAAAAATGGCTGAAGATGTTCAGGAACTTGCGCCAAACGCATGGTTAATAAACTTTGTAAACCCGACATCGGTCATCGGCATTGCCTTGATGCGCTACACAAAAGCGCGCAGCTTCGCAATTTGTGACGGGCAGCATGAGCCCTACTGCAGGCTCACAGACCTGAAGCGCGCGGGTATTCTGCCCGAAGAAGCAAAGTCAATACCGTCAGAAGTGGAAGATAAGCTTGATCTCAGGATCTCCGGTATCAATCACTTTACATGGCTTACACGTTTTGTTTATGACGGCAAAGACATGATGCCAGCCTATAGAAAATGGCTTGTCGGCAAGGTGGAAGAAGAACGCGCGAACGCAGAACAGTCGGACGCCGGCGCCAGGGCCGATGCGAATGCCCGGGCCAAGAGTAGATTCAACGCGGCGTATTCACTGCAGCTTATGGATATTTTCGGGGCATACCCCAACAGGATTGCGCATACCAAGGAGTATGTTCCGTATTTCCAGGGATATGGCGCCGCTGAAGTAGATCCTGAGCCTATAGTCTTGTTTGACGCCGGTGAAAGACAGCGGGCAATGGATGAGCGATGGGCGCAGACTGTTGCCTATGCCAAAGGAGATACGCCAATCGGGGAATTCATGGACAAAGGCATGTCAGACCATGCGACAGATATCATTGAGTCAATGTGGGGAGGGCTTGGAAAGCCTTTCTACGTTAATACTGCAAATAGGGGCGCAGTCAGCAACATGGCTGATGACGCTTTTCTTGAATTACGCTGCCACATCGACCTGCAAGGACCAGTTCCTATCCCTGTAGGCGAGATGCCTGCCGGTTTATGCGGGTTACAGCAACAGGTCCTGGATACTCACGAATTGACTGCGGAGGCGGCAGTAAAGTGTGACAGAAGCATCCTCTTGAAAGCGCTTGTCACCGATCCAATTGTCAACAACATCAGCGATGCCAAGGCAATAATGGAAGAAAGTCTTGAGCGTGAAAAAGACGCTCTGCCCGAGGATTGGAACAAGTAGTGATCAGGCTGGTCGGGCATGGCGCCGGATCAAGCCGTGTTGGATCAAAGCTTGAAAAAAGCATTGAAGAGCGATGGTTGCGAGTATGTGGGTGAATTGGTATCCATTGGATCGGGAATCTTTGAACGCGTTCAGGAATTAGTTGCTACCGGCTTATCATCGTGTTATAAGGTATCTCGAATAACGGCATGCTGGAATCTACATAAAAGCGGTTGTGCCGGGCAGGAAGGAAACGGATGGATACAGCAAGAACATTTTGCTCTGTTTTGCTGGCAGTTTCAGTAGCGGGGATAATCTTGACCGGTTGCAGCGACCACAGCGGCCAGTCTCATACCGAAGCGGGTATCAGGAAACTTCACCGGGAGAAGTACGAATCAGCGGAAAAACTCTTCAAGGAAGCGATTCTGAGGAATCCGGACAACGCCGCGGCGCATTGCAACCTCGGTATTGCCTACTGGCAGATGGGCGAATACAGGCAAGCGCTTGAGCCATTTAGCAAAGCATCTGAAATCAACCGGGAGGAGCCTCTGCCTCACGAATACAAAGGGTTGATTTATGCTGAACTTGAACTCTGGGATAAAGCCAGGCGTTCTTTTTATTCGGCTCTTGAACGCAACATTAATTCTACCAAGATAATAACTCATCTTGCGCTTGTGGAACTTAAGAGCGGCAATCTTGCGAAGGGACGCATGTTTCTGCAAAGAGCGCTGGAAATTGATCCTGCGTACGGACCGGCCCTTTATAACCTGGCAATGTTGCACAGCGGGCAGGCCCCGGGCATTGAGCCAGGCCCCGGGGAAATGGATGCCTCCATGGCGGCTGAGTACTTCGAGGATTATCTGGAAGTTGCGGATAACCCCGGGCGGGAGCAGAAAGCTTCCCGATACTTGCAGGAATTCAGGTCCGGATCTGTTTTGGAAGGCGCCCACACGGCATCGCGGCCGGCCTCCTCAATCCAGCGCGCTGAAACGGAACCCGAACCAGGGGCGAAAGAACTTGCCGGGCATACGGCGCAGCAGCCGCAACGCACACCAGACAGTCCTGATGCTATCCAGGAAGCTCGCAAAGCGTTGGAGGATAAGGAATACGATAAGGCGCTGATTGTTCTTAACAAAGCTTTTGATAAAAACCCACAGAACGCTGATCTTTTATGGGAACTTGCCGTTGTATACGACCGCCACCTGGCAGACAAAGAGAAAGCAGACGAAGTTTACAGCAAGTTTGCGCGCCTTTTTCCCGATGACCCCAGGGTGGAAAAAAAGAGAACCGCCAAACGGGCTGCTTCAAGGTCTCCCGGGCAAACAGATAAACCCCGCAGGCCTAATGAAGCCCTTGAAGAATGGGGTCGGGGGCTGCAGTTGCATCAGGCAGGCGATATAGAGAAAGCAATAGATTATTACAGGAAGGCCATGTCGCTTGACAGCAAGTGTTTCAACGCGGCATACAATCTTGGGGTTGCTTACAGGGAAAAGGAAGAATACAAGTCCGCCGAGACTGTTCTGAAACAGGCAGTCAAAATAAAACCGGACAACCACCGGGCTTTTTACATGCTCGGCCTTGTGCAGTTTGAACAGGATGATTACAGAAATGCGCGTGAGAATCTAAACAAGGCTTTGAAATTGAAACCGGAATACGCTCAGCCGCATTTTGTATTTGGCCTTATTTACCACGAGCAAGGGCGGAAGGATCTGGCCATAACCCATTTTAGACAGTGCGCCGAGCTTTCAGGAGAGGAAAGACTTGGGAAAAGAGCCAGGGACTGGCTGGATTTTCTTGGGAACTGAAATGGCAGCCAGCGCTTTTTCCGCCAAACGGTATGCCGGCGCAGACTGGTTGCTTCTGCTGCCTTGCCGGCATACCCGGCCGGGTCTATTAACAGAGTGAGTCATGGAGAATTTTCCTGTACCTAATGTCGTTGACATCGCTGCTTTTACGGTAATTGCACTTGGAAGCCTTCTTGGCATTAAACGCGGATTATCAGGGGAACTAGCCAGGCTGCTCAGCATTGTAACCGCGTTTATATTCGGCATCAGGTTCTGCAATCCTTTTGGCGCATGGCTTACCGAACGTTCAAGACTGGACGCCAGGTCGACCTATGCGTTTGCTTTTGTTGCTACAGTTGTGTTTTCCTTTGCGCTTATGCTCGTATTGCGATTTGTTCTGAAACGGGTAATGAAAGTGGTTGTGGCGGAAAAATTTGATAAGATGGCCGGACTAGTTGCCGGATTTATCAGCTCTGTATTTCTTGTGGCGATTGTTCTGTTGGGGATCAACCTGTGGCCGCACGACTATTTGAACCGGGTTTTCGGCAGCGAATCGATTCTTGGCAGAGCAGTTGTTCGAGCTATGCCGGCAGTTCGTGAAGAATTCAAGGAAAGAAAACTGCCTGTGCCGGGCCAAAAAGAAAAGGATCGTTGATCCAGATTTGCTCAATGGGCCAAACTGGGTTCGGGCCGGTGGGGGGAAGGAATTGCCGATATGGCGCGAATAATATCAAAAAGAATTCTTGAGGAGATTCGGTTCCGAAACGATATTGTCGAGGTTATACAATCGTATCTGAATCTGAAAAAATCCGGATCAACCTACAAGGCGATATGCCCGTTTCACAAGGAGAAGACTCCGTCTTTTCACGTTAATTCCCAACGTCAGATATGGCACTGTTTCGGTTGCGGCGCCGGGGGGGATGTTTTCGGGTTTATCATGGAACGCGAAGGTGTTGATTTTGTAACCGCGGCAAAAATGCTGGCGGACCGCTCCGGTGTAAATGTGGAGCTGGAAGAGGACGACTCCGGCACAAAGAACAAGAACGAGCTGTTTAAGATCAATAAAGACGCGGCGTCATTTTATAATCGCACATTACTCAAAGGGCGAAGCGCGGCTGTTGCGCGCGCCTACCTGAAAAAGAGAGAACTCGATCAGCACACCGTTGAGGAATTCATGATCGGCTTTGCGCCAGACCAGTGGGACGCGGTGCTAAAAGGAGCTGAGAAGAAAAACTATACTGTCGATCAGCTTGAAACCGTTGGCCTTGTGATCTGCAAGGAGAAGAGCAAGGGATCGGGCGTCCGATGCTACGACCGCTTTCGCAATCGGATAATGTTTCCGATACATGACGAGCAGGACCGGATAGTGGGTTTCAGCGGAAGAACACTTGAGACAGATGACCGCGGCGCCAAATACGTTAATACCCCGGAAACCCCCCTTTTCAAGAAAAGCCGTATTCTCTACGGCCTCAACAAGGCCAGGCGCAACATAGTAGACGCCGGCGAAGCGATTATCTGCGAAGGCCAGGTGGATGTCATAAGGTGCCATCAGGCCGGGTTTAACACTGCAGTAGCGCCCCAGGGCACATCCTTTACCGAAGACCATGTTAGAATTGTCAATCGCTATGCCGACAGTGTTGTTATTGCCTTTGATCAGGACGTTGCCGGACAGAATGCGGCAATCAAAACAGCAAGGTTGTTTATGGATGCGGGCGTAGCTGTGCGAATTGCAGCTCTGCCGGAAGGGCAGGATCCGGATTCGTTTATTCTTAAAGAAGGCGCGGAAGCTTTCCGGGCGCTGATGGAAGGCGCTGTCTCCGTGGTTGCATATCAGATCCAGGCGCTTTCTTCCAGGGAGAAAGCTCACACCGAGGTTGGACTGATGAGGATATCACGAGAGATTCTTGATACAATAAGCCGGAGCCCGAATTCGGTTCAGAAGGCAAAATTGATCCAGGAGGCAGCTGACAGGCTGGGAGTACCGGCGTCGGCATTGAGTGACGAACTCAAGCGCGCGACCCGTCGAAGGTCGACGGGCGGCAGGGACAATGCGGGAAGAAGAGGAAAAAAGAAAGAATCCCGGCCTCCGGACGAAGTTGCCCTTTGTGAATGCATCATCCATATTCAGGATTATCCCGGGATAGAGAAGCTTGTTCGCGGGAAGCTCCCTCTTGAATTTTTTACCGACCAGGCATGCAGGGCGGTAGCAGAAGCTTGTCTCGACGCTTCACAGAAAGGCGAGCAGGTCCATGAAGCAATATCTTTTCCGGATAATCCGCCCGAAGGACTTCAGGAATTTTTCGCTTATGTCCTGATGCAGCCGTCGAAGATCCGCGGCGATGATTTGTCGATTGTTGATGCCGCCAAAGACGCAATACTTGCCATGTGGCGCAAGAAGTTGAAGGCCGAAAGGGAGACTCTTCCAGAAGGCAGCGAGCGGCGCACACAGATTACAATGGATCTCAAGGCGCTGCGGACCTGGGAAACAGGCGCATCGATTATAGAGATGGAAATGGAGGGATAGCCGGAGACTGCGGATGGAATTCCACCTTACCGTTTCCCGCCTGCGCCCGCAACCAACCCGATGACAGCAGCAACCGAATCTGTGTCTTCACCTGCATCTCTTGCTGCCTGCCTGGCATCGTGATCCAGCAGCCGCATATATCTTGCGCCGGGAACGAGCCGCACATTCCGGCCAAGATCTATTGGCATGGACAACCGCACTGTCAGATCCATCAGCGTTTCTCCGTCCGGCTCGTAGTTTTCCCCTGTGTCCTCGTTTTCGAATTTCAGGAGCGAGGCTGCGTAATCCTCGTTGCCGCCCCCTATTGAAAGCTGCATATCAAGGCTGGATAAACCTTTGGCCACCCGCAGACTGTGGGTTACAGAGAAAGAGGCGTAGTAGCCTCCCACCTCATCGAAGTCGTAGTAAAAGGTCATTGACGGGGCAAGCAGCATATTTAAAGAATAGCCGGCAAATATTTCGCCTGTGTTCCGGGCATGGGCTTCAGGATCATCCTGGTAGAAATATCCCACAAGACCGCCTGAGAACAGGTATTTCCCGTGCCGGGCTGAATAATAGGCGGTTGTGTCCAGCCTGTTGCGACGCTCCGATCCGGAATCTGACTCAAGATCAAATGTTCCCCACAGATTCAATCCAAGACCGCCTGACAAAATGGAAACAGAAGGCTGGAAACAGGAACTATCGCTAAGCGTTCGGCCGCGCCACAAGTGGCATGATACGATTTCTGCTTTTGCATGAACTTCAGTTTCCGCTGCGTCTGTCCGAAGAACGTACGCAAAAAGCACAAACAGCAGCAGGTTGAAGAACAACCTGCTGTACTCGCCAGACTGCAGACAATTTCTGTCCTTCATCTTTGGGCGCTGGATGCTGGTTTCTGGATGCTGGATTCTCAAATCTTCTACCCAATCAGCCTTTGCTACAGGATTACGGCTTGACATAAACGAACAAAACTTATCGGTTCAGAATCTAACCCGCATATCTCACAAAATTCCTGCTGCGAGCGCGGATAGCGCCACTGCGACGACACGAATTGGCAAAACGCCAGATTGCAGTATGTCTATACGGCTGCTCCGGCGTTTTACCAATTTGCGCCCCCGCAGCAGCACTCTCCACGCTCTCGCTACGAAATTCTGTGAGATATTGCGGGCTAACCTCTCTTCCACAGGTTTTCAGGATACTCTCCCGCCTTGATGAGGCTGGAAATGCGGGCCACAACAATTTCCTTGTCATCCTTGTAGGTGACACCTGTCCATGCGCAAGGTGTTTCCAGAACTCGAACTGTTGCCTCTTGACGTTTTATCAGGTTATCAACAACAAGAGGAATGAAAAATTCTGAAGAAGGATCGGCGGCACAATCGGCAAGGAACTTTCTGAATTCGGCCTCAAGGCGAGGGAAAATTGAAGGTGTGAAGCCCCACATATTCATGGAAACCAGTTCGTGCCCTGTCAAAGGCAGCCATTGACCGTTTTTATCCACGTAGCCCGGCATTTTCTCGCGAAGCTCCACCTGGGTTCGCTCTACTATATCAGCAAGATGGCCGTTGGCGTCCATCTTGCATATGCCCCTGGCCACGGAGCCGTGTTTTGAGACGGTATTATTCAGGGCAAACCCCACCATGGCATACGCGGATGCTTCGAGCTCGACAGAATCCAGGAAGCTTGAGAGAATAGTGTAAGATTGAAGGCCGTAAAAATCGTCGGCATTGATTACGGCGAATTTTCCGCTTATTGCTCTTTTGCTCACCATCAGCGCATGACCGGTTCCCCACGGTTTCTTTCTTTCTTGCGGAGGCGCAAAGCCTTTGGGTAGGGCGTCTAGATCCTGGAACACATATTCAGTCTCCACATGTTCTGAAATGCGCCAACCGATTGTGTTTTTGAAGTCATTTTCTATTTCTCTCGAAATCACAAATACGATTTTCTGGAACCCAGTTCTCAACGCGTCATAGATCGAATAATCGATAATGAATTCCCCTGAAGGTCCCACAGGGTCCATTTGCTTGGGCCCCCCGTATCTGCGTCCTATTCCTGCAGCCAGTATTACAAGTGTTTTTTTCATTCCCCACATCCTATCATCAGTAAAAACAAGGCTCAAGCCCGGATCGAGACATTTCGTAAAGCTCTTCTTGCAAGGGGCAATAAACAAAGATTATACTTCCACAGTTATGAATAAATCCAAGGTCGCAATACTCAAAACGAAGCCTGAAACAGCGCTTAATGATTATCACCGGCTTATGAATCTTGCCGGCTACCAGGATGTTCTCCCCAAGGACAGGGACACCGCGCTGAAGATAAATATAAGCTGGCACTTCTTTTTTCCCGCTTCTTCGACCACCCCATGGCAGCTTGACGGGGTGATCAGGGCGTTGAAAAAGGACGGATATGACCCGAACCTGGTGCATGGATGCCATAACCGGACTGTGGTGATAGACGCACATCTTGGGGAGCGCGAAAACAAGCATGTCAATGTTGTCGAAGCCCACAAGCTGAGAAATGTTCATCTTTACGAAGGCGAAGAATGGATAAACATCCGGGACGCTGTAGGCGACCTCGCGGACGATTTTCTCTGCCTTAACGAGGTTTATCCGGACGGTTTCATGATACCGAAACGATTTATAGGAGAGAACATCATTCATCTGCCGACTGTGAAAACACATGTGTTTACCACTACCACCGGAGCAATGAAGAACGCATTCGGGGGTCTGCTCAACGAACGCAGGCATTACACCCATCCTGTCATACATGAGACGCTTGTAGACCTTCTCATGATCCAGAAAAAAATCCACAGCGGCGTTATGGCGGTTATGGACGGAACCTTTGCCGGGGATGGGCCGGGACCCCGGTGCATGCTGCCGCAGGTGAAAGACGTGATATTGGCATCATCCGACCAGGTGGCTATTGACGCGGTTGCCGCAAAACTGATGGGGTTTGACCCTTTAAAAATCAAATTCATCAGGCTTGCGCACGAAAAAGGTCTTGGTTGCGGAGATCCGAAGGAAATAGAGATAGTTGGAGACCAGGATGCCGCAAAGGAGAACTGGCATTTTGTGGGACCCTACAAGAAAATGACCTTTGCCAGCAGGATGCAGCACAAAATTTACTGGGGTCCGCTGCGCAAACCGGTCGAATGGTCGCTGAAAACCATACTGGCACCCTGGGCATACATTGCCAGCGTTGTCTACCATGATTCATACTGGTACACCACTCACCAGAAGATTGTGCGGGATCTGCTCCACAGTCAGTGGGGAAGACTCTTTGCAAACTGGGACAATCTTGCTTTGCCTCCCGATGACCTGGAAACGCCCGGCTGGAAAGACGTTGGCAGTCAACCAGCGGAACTGAAACCGGACAGTCTGCATTTGATCGGCAAATCGCTCAAGATTCTTGGCGAGTGCGTGAAAGAAGCGCCCGAATTCCGCGCCAGGAAACGGCGCCGATCGTCTGGGAAAAATCAGCCGCAATAGTTCATGTAATGCGGGCCGTTGCAATATGCCGGTTTACCGTAACTGCTGATCTCTGCGCCCGTAGCTCAACTGGACAGAGCCCCTGACTTCGGATCAGGTGGTTGCAGGTTCGACTCCTGCCGGGCGCGCCATGTTTTGTGGGCGGAAAATTCCCTGCATCAAGAAGATGTTGCGCAAGTTAACAGGATGTGGCATAATCACGCTTTTTTGCGGTCAAAACGGTGAAGTAAGTACTACGGGAGTTGAGTGATATGAGTGATATACCTGTAAGTGATGTCAGAACTTTTGGACTAATGGGGCACACCTCAAGCGGTAAGACGACCCTGGCCGACGCTCTGCTTTACAAACTGGGGGTTAACAGCAGGATGGGCCTTGTGGATTCCGGCAGCAGCATGGCCGACTACACTGACGAGGAGAAGGACCGGAAGATAACCATTTCCGCCAAGCCGTTTGCGGCGACTCATAAGGCCGGCGGCAAGGAAACGCGTTTAGTGTTTATAGACACGCCCGGGTATATGGACTTTTTCGGCGAAGTATTATGTGCCTGCCGGGCGTGCGAGACCGGACTTATAGCCATTGACGCGGCCTCAGGTATCCAGGTGGGGACGCACAAGGTTTGGAAAGCCTGCGAACAGAACGGCCTTGCCCGTTCAATCGTTATTACAGGTCTTGACAAGGATAACACTGATTTTTCAAAAATACTTTCCGACATACAGAGCACATTCGGTGACGGTTGTGTTCCGGTGACTTTGCCACTTCCGGACGGAAGCGGTGTTGTTGATGTTCTTGCCGATGGCGAAGCGCCTGATGCTGTGAAGGATCAGGTTGAAGAAGCCAGGTCCGGTCTTACAGAGAAAGCCGCCGAGACCAATGATGAGTTGATAGAGAAATTCCTTGGAGGAGAACCACTTTCGGCTGACGAGGTTGCCAACGGCCTCAGGAAGGCTGTTGTGGACGGCGGACTTGTGCCGGTTTTTGTATGTATGCCCTTGAAAGAGCTTGGCATAGAAGAACTTATGGTTGGCGCACAAAGGTTTTTCCCCTCTCCGGTGGACAGGGCAGTTACAGACGCTGAAGGCAATACCGTTAATGTTGACCCTGAAGGCGAGCTTGTGGCGCAGGTATGGCGCAGCGTGAACGATCCTTTTGTGGGAAAGCTTTCATTTGTGCGGGTTTTCGGTGGAAAGCTCAAAAAGGATGCGGAGATAATGAATGCTTCGCTGTCGCATAAGGAAAAGGCCGGATCTCTCCTGGTTGTGAACGGAAAAGAACAGGATTCCGTAGATTCTGCAATGCCTGGAGAGATTGTAGCCATTCCCAAGCTGAAAGATACCGGGTTTGGAGATACGCTTTGTGGAGGCGGTTCAGAGAGGACAATGCCTGAAATTAAACTTCCCAGTCCTGTTTATTTTATGGCTGTGTTTGCAAAGACCCAGGCCGACGAAGACAAGCTGGGCACTGCTCTGGCAAGAGTTACAGAAGAGGATCCCACTTTGAATTTCAGGAGAGACAGCGAGACCCATGAGACGGTTTTGTCGGGACTTGGCGACGTCCATATCGATGTTGCGGTAAGCCTTATGAAACGCAGAAGCAACGTCGAGGTGAACCTGAAAACCCCCAGGGTTCCATATCACGAAACTGTTACCGCTCAGGGCGACGGCCATCACAAACATAAGAAGCAATCCGGCGGGCGCGGGCAGTATGGCGAGGTTTACCTCAAAGTGGAACCGAAACAGCCCGAAGAAGAGGACTGGTTTGTGGACGCAATCGTGGGCGGAGTTATACCCGGAGGATTTATGCCGGCAGTCCAGAAAGGCTTGGTTGAAGGCATGAAGTCGGGAGCAGTCGCCGGATATCCTGTCACGGATGTTAAAGTAACCGTTTATGACGGCTCGTATCATGACGTTGATTCTTCTGAAGTGGCCTTTAAAATAGCGGCATCCAAAGCGTTTAGAGAAGCCATGAGCAAGGCCAAACCCGTTCTGCTGGAACCGATCATGACAGTTAAGGTTACAATAACCGATCAGCATCTCGGGGATGTCAACGGAGATCTTAATCAGAGGCGCGGAAGAATTCTGGGCATGAGCCCGGAGGAAGGCATGCAGGTCATAACCGCCGACGTGCCGCAGGCCGAATTATTCAAGTATTGCGCGGAGTTGCGCAGCATGACTGCCGGCCAGGGCTCTTTTGAGATGGAGTTTTCGCGTTACGAGCAGGTTCCGTCCAATGTTGCGCAGAAGGTTGTTGCCGAGGCTCAGAAGGAAGAAGAGTAAGCAGGATAGAATATCCAATGATGAGCACGGAATGTCCAATGATGAAGCAAAGAAGAAGAGAAAATATTAGTCGTTAGCTTCGGGCGTTGGTTATGAGTCTAGCGCCTAGCTAATGCCTTTGGCTGCGGCCGAAGGCCGTCTTAGAAGAAGGGAGCGGCAGGCCAGGCTGGTACATGAATTTGCAGGAGAATCTCAGAGATTGCAGGCTGTGTCCGCGGGAATGCGGGGTTGATCGAGAGGCTGGACAGAAGGGATATTGCGGTGCCGGCTCCAGGGTAAGGCTTTACAGATCAGGGCCGCATCATGGAGAAGAGCCGCCGGTTTCCGGTTATGCCGGTTCTGGAACAGTGTTTTTCAGTCGTTGTACTCTGAGATGTATTTACTGTCAGAATTATCCCTGGAGCCAGCAAGCGGGGGGCAGGGTGATTGGAAACGGCGAGCTTGGGGACATTTTTGCCAACCTGGCTGATGCCGGGAGCCATAATATCAACCTCGTGAGTCCGACCCCATGGCTGCCTATGATAGAAGAAGCTTTTGGGCGGGGGAAATCTTTGCCCGGCGGCATCCCGGTGGTTTATAATACCAGCGGTTACGAAAAAGTTGAGACCCTCGGCAAAATTGAAAGTTTTGTGGATGTCTACCTTACGGATTTAAGGTATTCTGATGCAGGCAGCGCGGAGGAAGGGTCGGGAGCTTCGGATTATCCGGCTGTAGCCAGGGCTGCGTTCAAAGAGATGTGGCGGCAGAAAGGCGCCCTGGAGGTTGATTCTCGGGGTATTGCCCGCAAGGGGGTTATATGCAGGCTGCTGGTTCTGCCGGGAAGGGAAAAAGAGGCTATTGACAATCTGCGCTGGCTTGCGAACGAATTCGACAGTCGGCCGGCTGTGAGCGTAATGTCTCAGTACATGCCGGCTTACAAGGCGTCCGATAGAGACGGATGGAACCGGCGGGTTGACCCCGGAGCATACGGCAGGGTAGTTGATTTTTTTGAATCCTGCGGGTTCGAACAGGGGTGGTTGCAGGAGTTTGATGATACGCCCGAGGAGCTTGTGGGGTTTAATATGAAGTCAGGAACAGAGTAAGGAGAGAGGCTTATGAGCGGCCACAGTAAATGGAAGACTATTCAGCATAAAAAAGGCGCTGCTGACGCCAAGCGCGGAAAAGTATTCAGCAAGATGAGCAAGGAGTTGTTGGTGACAGCCCGTGAAGGCGGAGGAGATCCGGACAAGAACGCTGCTCTGCGCACACTCATACAGAAAGCAAAAAACGTCAATATGCCCTCGGACAACATTGAACGGGCGATCAAGAAGGGCACAGGCGAACTTGAAGGCGCTTCATATGAGGAAGCTGTCTACGAGGGTTATGTTGCCGGCGGGGTAGCAGTGGTTGTTAAAGCTCTGACCGACAACAAGAACAGGGCGGCGTCGGAGATCAGGCACATATTCAATAAAAACAACACTGAATTTGCCCAGCAAGGCGCAGTAACGCGAAACTTCGAAAGAAAGGGCCAGATATTCATTGATTCGTCCCAGGTGGACGAGGATAAGCTTATGGAGCTGGTGATTGACGCCGGAGCAGAGGACATGAAGCGCGACGGCGAACAGTACGAGATATTAACCGAGCCTTCCGCTTTAACTGATGTTGTTGAAGCTCTTGACAAGGCAGGGATAGAGACCATCAGTTCGGAGGTCAGTCTTGTTCCTTACACCTATGTGGATGTCAAAGACAAGTCCACTGCTTCGGCGACAATGAAGTTTGTCTCGGATCTTGAGGACAACGATGATGTGCAGAATGTGTATACCAACATGAATATTGACGATTCAATTCTGGAGGAATTGGAGAAGGGAAAGTAGCTCTGGGTGGAGCCTTATGTCTGGAAAGCAGGTTCGTGTGCTTGGGGTGGATACATCCCTGCGGTCTACCGGTCTGGGAGTGGTTCAGGCCGAGGGCAGCAGTCTGTCTGCTATTGAATGCAGCAACGTGAATGTCGGTTCCAGTGTTCCGCTTTCTGAAGCCCTTTTTCGCATAAGCGATTGTGTGAAGGCTGTGATTAAGCGCCAGCGGCCTGATGCGATAGCCATTGAAGGCATCTTTTATTGTCGCAATGTGAGAACTGCGGTTAAACTCGGAGAAGCGCGCGGGGCGGTGATCGCGGCTTGCGCTGCAAGGGGTATTCCCGTCTTTGAATATGCGCCCCGGAAAGTTAAACAGGCTGTGGTCGGGTACGGAAGCGCGGACAAGGAACAGGTAAGAAAGATGCTGATGCGGATACTTGCTATGAAAGAAGAACCGCAGGAAGACGCGGGCGACGCTCTTGCCATGGCTATTTGCCACCTGCATAATGTGTCCGGCAGTCTGATGCTGGCAAAGCCTATATAGGCATCGAGTAGGAATCGTTTAGTATGATAATGTACCTCAAGGGCAGGTTGGCGGAAAAACAGCCGACTCATGTTATAATAGATATAGGGGGCATAGGTTACGGCGCGTTGATTTCACTGTTGACCTACGACAAGCTCCCCAGGGTTGGAGAAGAATGCTTGATTCTAACTCACTATTATGTGCGCGAGGATCGCCATGAACTTTTCGGGTTTTCCTCTCCATCTGAAAAAAAGATGTTTCTTATGCTTATAGGCATCAGCGGGGTTGGACCCAAACTGGCTCTCAGCGCATTGAGCGGCATGTCTATCCGTGAACTTAAGTCCGCGATTATTGATAATGACGTTAAGCGGCTGACTTCGATTTCAGGGCTCGGCAAGAAAACCGCTGAACGCATTGTGATGGAAATAAAACACAGGCTTGACGAAGGGGACGCGCTTGAAGCGGCCGGCGCCGGAGATTCGGACAAGATTGATCAGAGAGTTGCGGACGCTGCAATGGCCCTGATCGCTTTAGGCTACAAACAAAATGAAGCAAGCAGGATGGTCAGGAAGGTTATTGAAAAAGAGCCCGGTTCTCTTGATGTTGAAGAAGTTATAAGGAAGGCCCTCTCTTCCTGAACAGAATTGTAAACTATGTCTGAAAAACCTATTGCAGAAAGCTTTAACCAGCCGGACAGGGAACTGGATCTGAGTCTTCGTCCCCGGACTTTTGACGACTTTGTTGGCCAGAGAAAAATCTGTGAGCGGTTGAAGCTTGCCGTGGAAGCAGCAAGGGCAAGGCAAGACGTTCTGGATCATGTGCTTCTGTCCGGTCCGCCGGGCCTTGGCAAAACAACCCTTGCCCACATTCTTGCCAATGCCATGGACGTGAATATCAAAGTGACCTCCGGTCCGGTGATAGACAAAGCCGGGGACCTGGCCGGGCTTTTGACCAGTCTTGAGCGTGGAGACGTATTGTTTATCGACGAGATTCACAGGATGCAGAAGAGCGTTGAGGAATACCTTTATTCGGCGATGGAGGACTATGTTATTGACATAATGATAGATCAGGGTCCCAGCGCCAGATCCGTGCGTCTTGAGCTGCCAAGGTTTACCCTGGTGGGCGCCACTACGCGCAGCGGGCTGCTTTCAGCTCCGTTGCGGGGCAGGTTCGGGATAGGTTGCCGGCTTGATTATTACGGTGTGGACGACCTTTTCAGAATTATATCGCGATCTTCCCGCATACTTGACGTGGACGTGGACGAACCGGGAGGCAAAGAAGTTGCCGGAAGGGCCCGCGGGACGCCCCGGATTGCAAACAACCTGCTCAGAAGAGTTCGTGATTACGCCCAGGTCCGGGCCGACAACAAAGTAACCTGCGAAGTTGCCGACCGGGCCCTCGAAATGCTTGATATTGACAAATACGGACTCGATGAAATGGACAAGCGTATCCTGGAGACTGTAATCCACAAATTTTCTGGCGGCCCGGTTGGACTTGGCTCTCTTGCCGTATCAGTCGGCGAAGAAGCCGATACTATTGAAGATGTCTATGAGCCGTACCTTATCCAGGAAGGATATTTACGGAGGACGCCCAGAGGAAGAGTTGTAACCGAACTTTGTTACAAGCGCTTCGGACTGGAGAGCCCCGGAAGACAGGAAGAGCTTGGAGTCTGAAGCGAAGAGTGCCATGTTGTCCCTCCGTGGGGCCACCCGGTTAAGTATGAGACATTTCGACGCGCCACTTGATTCCATTTTGAGTCTTTCCATGAATTGCTAACCCATTGCTAATACGCAATATAGGTACACGTAACTGATATTATCTCCTCTTTGGCATGCTATATGCTTATAATATTGCCCGAATTGGAATAAGGAAAATTTAAGGGGGCATTTGTTATGGCAAAAGTTTTAGGAATAGATTTAGGAACAACCAATTCTTGTATGGCGGTTATTGAAGGTGGCGAATCGACTGTTATTCCGAATTCGGAAGGCTCAAGGACAACTCCTTCGATAGTTGCGTTTACAAAGAATGGAGAAAGGCTGGTTGGACAGGCTGCCAAGAGGCAGGCTGTGACCAATCCGAAAAACACGGTGTTTTCGATCAAGAGGTTCATGGGGCGGCGTTTTGACGAGGTGGCTCATGAGATTACGCTTGTTCCTTATGAAATAGTGAAGTCCGATAAGGGAGATGCGCATGTAAAGATTGATGACAAAAAGTATTCTCCTCCGGAGATTTCCTCTATGATTCTGCAGAAGTTGAAGGCTGATGCAGAGCAGTATCTGGGTGAAAAAATTACCCAGGCGGTTATTACCGTTCCGGCTTATTTCAATGATCGCCAGAGGCAGGCCACAAAGGATGCCGGAAAAATTGCCGGACTTGAGGTGATGCGGATAATAAACGAGCCTACCGCGGCCTCCCTTGCCTATGGGTTGGACAAGAACAATGACGAGAATATTGCAGTTTACGACTTTGGCGGTGGAACATTTGACATCTCGTTGCTTGAGCTTGGAGAAGGGGTTTTTGAAGTGAAGGCCACCAATGGAGACACGCATCTTGGCGGTGACGACATTGACCAGGCCATCATTGACTGGCTTGTGGAGGAGTTCAAGAAGGATCAGGGCATAGATCTTGCTAAGGACAGCATGGCGCTGCAGCGGCTTAAGGAAGCTGCAGAGAAAGCAAAGTGCGAACTTTCCAGTTCGCAGCATACAGACGTCAATCTTCCATTTATTACGGCCGATTCTGCGGGTCCAAAACATTTGAATATTTCGCTGACAAGGTCCAAGCTCGAACAGCTTGTTGACAGCCTGCTTGACAGGACTGTTGGTCCGTGTAAGGAAGCCATGTCCGACGCGAGCGCTTCCAATATTGACGAAGTTATACTGGTTGGCGGCATGACCCGCATGCCGAAGGTTCAGGAGAAGGTTAAGGATTTATTCGGCAAGGATCCTCACAAGGGCGTCAACCCTGACGAAGTGGTCGCTGTAGGCGCGGCCATCCAGGGGGGCATTCTTCAGGGAGATGTTAAAGACGTGCTGCTTCTGGATGTAACACCGCTGTCTCTTGGCATAGAAACTCTAGGCGGTGTGTTCACCAAGCTGATTGAGAAGAACACTACAATTCCCACAAAGAAAAGCGAGATTTTTTCCACAGCGGCTGATAGTCAGCCCACGGTGGAGATTCATGTTCTCCAGGGCGAGCGTGAAATGGCGGCGCACAACAAGTCCATAGGGCGTTTTCATCTGAGCGGCATTCCGCCCGCCCCTCGGGGTGTTCCGCAGATCGAGGTAACCTTTGATATTGACGCCAACGGTATTTTGCATGTTTCGGCCAAGGATCTCGGAACTGGCAAGGAGCAGAAAATCACTATTACTGCTTCCAGCGGCTTATCCGAAAACGAGATAAACCAGATGGTAAAGGACGCTGAACAGCACGCCGATGAAGACAAGAAACGCAAAGAGGTTGTTGAAACCAGGAATACAGCGGAAAGCGTAATCTATCAGACTGAAAAACTGATTAAGGAACAGGGCGACAAAGTCGATGCAGACAAAAAGGCCAAGGTCGAGAAATCCATAGAGGACCTGAAGTCCGCAGTCCAGTCAGAGGACGCTGATGCTATGAAGTCCAAGATGGACGCTTTGAACCAGGAGATGCAGGAGATTTCATCGGAATTGTATTCCCAGGCTAAAACCGGACAGGAGCAGGGCGCCGGCGCAGAAGGACAGGCCGGACCGAGTGGCTCCGGAGCAACTGAACAACAGCAAGGAGAAGGAGGTGCATCGAAGAACGAGGAAGGAGATGTGATTGACGCAGACTTCGAA
>CAZIXB010000014.1:0-21500 GCA_964543205.1 uncultured Victivallales bacterium | reverse complement strand
GCGCTATCCGCGCTCGCAGCAGGAATTTTGTGAGATATGCGGGTTAACTACGAAATGCCCGCCGTCGCCAAGGCTATGGCGGGTGCAACGCTTCTGCCTACGGCGTGACTAAAGAAAGGACGCAAAATTTTGTATTGAGGATATGGCATGGTGGCGAGAGTCGGAATCGAACCGACGACACGCGGATTTTCAGTCCGCTGCTCTACCGACTGAGCTATCTCGCCCTGCAATAAAAATTGAATATTAGCGTGGGGGAAGTGGGGAATCAACCCTTTAATTTTGGAAAATCATTATACTTAAAGACTATCCCGCATATCTCACAAAATTCCTGCTGCAAGCGCGGATAGCGCCCCCGAAGCATTGCTCTCCACACTTTCGCTACGAAATTCTGTGAGATATGCGGGTTAGATATGCGGGATAGCTGTACTTGTCGGTCAGAGGACCTTGCCCGAGCGGGCAGGAGTGAGGCGGTTGTTGTGGATGGCGAGTCGGCCGTTCACGAGGAGGTGTGTGATCCCGGAGCTTAGCTGATGCGGGGCGGAGTAGGTGGAATGGGCTTTGAAGTTTTCAGGATCCAAGACGATAAGGTCCGCATAATTGCCGGGCTTGATCTCGCCTCTTTTTTTCAGTCCGAAATGCTTGGCCGGCAATGATGTCGCTTTTCTTATTGCTTCGGCTGTGGTCATGCCGGGGATGGTTGAGCAGATGTCAAGGTACCTGGGGAATGTTCCATAGGCCCTTGGATGGGGGAAGTCCTGCCCGAGAGCGCCGCCAGGCGTTCTCAGGGAAGCGTCGGTGCCGACCATGATGTAGGGATGAGCCAGTACTTTGCGCATGTTGTCCTCGTTCATCCCGCCAAAGAAAGCGGTTGTTTGCAGTTTGTCCGTTGTTGTGATGTGAATTACTGCGTCTACGGGATGGAGCCCCAGTTTCGAGGCGACATCAGTAAGCGTTTGCCCGCGGAAAGACATATTATCCGGGTGCGATGTTGAGCCGATTATCACGCAAGCCCAGTCTTCATCGCTTCTCGCCTTGAGCAGGTTTTCTCGAATTCTGGCGACAATATCCTGGTCGGCCAGCCGTTCAAGAAGAGCCTCGCGTCCCCCGTCGTGGGCCCATTCCGGGAAGACTACGTCCAGATCCGTATAGCCGGTAGTGTAAGGGTAACGGTCGGCGGCGACCGGCAATCCGGAGTCTATGGCATGTTCGATACAGGAAAGAGCTGTGTCCATGAGGGGCCAGTTTTGACGTCCGGATGCTTTGAGATGCGATATTTCAGTAGTTACCCGGGTTTTTCGGGCGATTAACAATGTTTCTTCGATGGCTGTGATCAGCGCTGAGCCTTCGTTGCGCATGTGGCTGGTGTAGACGCCTTCCCTTGCGGCTACTATTTCTGCCAGGGCGGATATTTCTTCGATGTCCGCAGAAGATGACGGCGCGTAAATCAGGCCTGTGCTGAGCCCTCGGCCACCCTGATCCAAGGCTTCCTCAAGAAGTCTTTTCATCTGTTTCAGCTCTTCGGATGTTGCCCTGCGGTGTTCGAAACCCATAGCCGCCACGCGCAGGTTACGGTGGCCCACGAGCGGCGCCACATTTACAGCCGGGGCAATTTGTTCCAGCAACATCCTGTATTCTTTCATGGTTCGCCATTTTTTCGGATATGTCTGCGCTTCCCAGTCCGAGGGCATCCGGTGGGGTGGATACAGAGGAGCTGCCGAGCTCCCGCAGTTGCCGACAATTTCAGTTGTGATCCCCTGAAATATTTTGCTGGTGGCTGAAGGGTCTATAAAAAGGTATGTATCAGAATGGGAATGGGCATCGATAAAACCCGGGCATACTGTAAGGTTGGTTGCGTCTATGGTAAGGCGGGATTCGGCCTTGGCAAGGTTGCCCAATTCACAGATGCGGCTATCTGTAACTCCTACGTCGGTAATGACAGGGTCGCTTCCTGTACCGTTGTAAACCTTACCACCTGTTATTCTGATATCCAGCATGGTTGATTGGTTCGCTCAGGAAAGCATTTCCGCTACCTGCCTCTGAAGTTTGCCGAGGCTGTTGAGGTTCAACTGCGGATCCCGGATGATGAACGTTTCCCCGGTCTTTCTATGTTCATATATCCTTATCTTGTCGCCGTGTTCGGTTGTTTTAGTATCGCGTTCCACGAGCAGCTTTTTTCTTTCGAGCATCACGGCAAGGATGTAGCGGACGCCATCTTTTGAACTGTCGTCTTTTTCCATCAGGCGGCGCAAAAGATTTTCCGCGTTTTCTTTTTTGAGCGGCTCTTCGGGTTCCGGGGGCGGGACGGTGTATATTGTCTGCCACACGCTGAACGGCGGGCTTTCGTTTTGACGCCTGTTCCAGCAGTCGAGGCAGTAGTCGGAGCGGACGTAGCCTGCTTCCGTGAAATCAAGAAGGGAGAAACACTTTTCTTTATCGTGAAAAGGTTTTTCGCAGCCGGAGCAATTCTGCTCCATTGATTTTATATTCCATTCGTTATTCATTGTTATGGCACCGTTCAAAAGTTAACGACTGAGACTTTATAAAGAGGCATATTCGACAGGATTAACAGGATCAACAGGATACCGGGGAGACGTTTTTAGAATTCCACAGATTCCGACTGTTGATCCTGTTCATCCTGTCATAAAATTTCCCAATTATTTGCGGGTGTGAGTTTCGTTTGTTTTTGGGGAAGTGTCAATGTTATCCCGAAACAGGGATCATTTTCAGCCTCTGGCTGAGTCATTAATCATTGGTCATTTGCTCGCTTTGCTCGCGTCATTGGTTGTGCGGGGAACTGGGGTGTGCGGTGGCTATCATGTCGTAGCCGGCCTGGTCGGTGTAGGCTACAGGGATGATATCGCCGGGGGAGGCGTCTTCAGGGACGTCGTTTATTAGCGCTATGCCGTCGACTTCGGGGGCAAATCTTTGTGTGCGGCCTATCCATGAGCCTGCTTCTTCGGTTTGTGATTCAAGCAGCGCCGATGCGGGGCTGCCGATAAGGTTGCTGTTGATTTTATTAACAACTTCTTTCTGGATATTCATGATTATGTCGCGTCTTTCTTCGGCAACGGCTTTAGGAGGACGCTCGGGCATTTGTTCTGCGGGGGTGCCTTCTTCAGGGGAGTACGCAAAAACGCCCAGATGGTCGAACTCTTGGGTTTCAACGTATTTGGCCAGATGTTCAAAATGGCGCTCCTCTTCGCCGGGAAAGCCGACAAGGCATGTGGTTCTTACAGTTGCGCCGGGCAGGTTTTTTCTTATGAAGCCTGCCATGTTCTCCACCTGTCTGACGGTATTGCCCCTTTTCATCTTTTTCAGGATGTCTGGATGACTGTGTTGGACCGGGACATCGATATAGGGAACAACCCTGGGCAGGGAGCTTATGCATTCAAGAAGTTTGCGGTCTATACGCGGGGGGTAGCTGTACAATATTCTTATCCAGAATTCACCGCCAATTTCCGATAATGCCTTCAGTAGACCGCAGATATCCAAATTGCCGTTCAGGTCTTTTCCGTATGAGCTTGTATCCTGTGCTATCAGGTTCAGTTCTTTGCGTCCGTTTTCAAGGAGCTGTTCTGCTTCGGCCACAAGATCCTTGATTGGCCTGGACCGGTATCTGCCTCTGATTGACGGTATTGTGCAGAAAGCGCATGCGTGGTTGCAGCCTTCGGCGATTTTAAGGTAAGCGAACGGTCCGCCGGTGAACACTATGCCAGGGACATCCGGATTAAAAAGCTTTTTTGCCGCCGGGTCCACTCGCAGAATTTTGTTGTGACCGGCCATGACCTCGCGGACAGTTTCCGCAAGCTGATCAATATTGTCCAACCCCAGAACTGCGTCCACATTCGGAAAGCGATCAAGCGTATCATGTTTATATCTCTGCGCAAAGCAGCCTGTTACAATTACAGCCCGGCATTGCCCGGATTTTTTAATATTGCAGGCTTCTTCGATTGCTTCGCACGCTTCTTCCCTGGCATCTTCGATAAAAGCGCATGTATTGACCACCAAAACATCGGCCTGATCGGGAGTGGGGGAAAGGGATAAGCCGTTTTTAAGAAGTGAGCCTGCCATCAACTGGGTATCCACGAGGTTTTTTGCGCAACCCAGGCTGATGAAGGAGACTTTATAAGTGGATGGTTGATGAGGGGAATGAGAGGGCGAGGAGGAAGAGAACTCGCCAGATGTTGTCCCTTTAGGGGTTGGGGTTTTGGCGGTTGGTTTATGGTTCATGTTTGTTTTCCGGCAGACGGGGGCCGGGTTAACGGTCGATATATGGTTCAGGCGGATCGAAAGCCGGGCGAAGGTCATGCTTTATTTCTGTGTCCGCCGGCCCGGGTTCCGGTTTTTTTGAGCGGCTGAAACAGCTATGCAGGGAAGAAACCACAAGAATCACGACAAGAAGGATGCCTGTTCCTGCCGCAACTTTGCCGCCAGTGGTCTGAGGGATTGACGGCTGCGGCGGCGCCCACTGTTTTGAACGGAGGCGGCGGGCGACGCGCGTTGTTGCCGGGCGTAGAGAGTTGACGCCCTTGTTGAATGCCTGTGTTATATATTTTAAGACGTTCTGCGCAAGCTGCTGTGCGTGAGAGAAATTGAATGCCGGTTTTGGCCCGGGCTGGGCTGCAGGCCGCGGCGAGGTTCCTGGCTCATGCCTTTTGTAAGACGCTGAAAAAAGGTCGGGCTCATGCTCTTCGGGTTCAGCGGGTTCAAGTTGTTCGGCAGGTTGTTCTTGGGGCTGGGATTCCTGCTCTTGCGTGTGGGTTATTTCCTGCGTAGAGACTTCCCGTACGGCATCGTTAATGCCGGGCGGAGCTGGTGGAGGGGGCGGATTGACGAATTCGTTTACATATTCATTGATCAGGGGTTGCGGATCAAGGCCGACAAATTCAGCGTAGAGTTTAATGAAGCCCTTGCCGTATATTGGCGCTGCCACATCGCTGAAGTCTTCTTCTTCGATGGCGCTGACCATCTGGACTTTCATCCTTGTGCCGGAAGCCACTTCGGACTGGGACAATTTTTTTTCTTCCCTGGCTTCGCGCAGTTTTCTTCCGAGTGCCATAAATGTTCTTGTTCCTTATGCCTGTTCAGGGATTATTGGGGATTTCTCCGTCAAGATCAATGAGTATTTCCCGCGGTTCCGATCCCTGGGGGGGACCGACTAGTCCCTTTTCTTCGAGAATATCCATTATTCTTGCAGCGCGTGTGTATCCGATGCGTAAACGGCGCTGCAAGGATGAGGTTGACGCTCTATGGGTTTCCCGGATAATCTGAACGGCCTGGTTTATCATTTCATCGTCTTCGTTATTAACAGCGCCCGGCGCGTTGCTTTTTTCAATTTTTTCCTGGATAGCGCTTTCATACTCCGGTTGGCCTTGTTTCTTGATGAAGTCGACGATATTGCGGATCTCGTTATCTGACGTCATTGACCCCTGTGCGCGAACAATTTTGCTTGTTCCCGGCGGCTGGAACAGCATGTCACCCCGTCCGAGCAGTTTCTCTGCGCCTACTGTATCAAGTATTGTCCGGCTGTCCACTTTCTGGGCAACCTGGAAGGCAATTCTGGCCGGAAAGTTGGCCTTTATGGTGCCGGTTATGACATTGACCGACGGGCGTTGCGTAGAGAGTATCATATGAATGCCTACCGCCCGCGACAACTGGGCCAGGCGGGCAATGCAGTTTTCGACTTCCGCTTGTGCCGCAAGCATAAGGTCGGCGAGTTCGTCGACAATTACCACAATATAGGGCAGCTTGGCAGGTGTTTCGTCCTTAATCTCATCTGTTTCCGTATCTTCGAATAGCTGTTCCTGGGTTGCGACAGGCCTGTTGTTGAAACCTGCGATATTTCGGACGCCGACTTTAGCGAAAAGCTTGTAGCGTTTTTCCATCTCGTTGATAGCCCATCGCAGAGCCAGCGCAACTTTTTTCGGGTCGGTTATGACCGGAACGACAAGATGCGGCAGATGGTTATAGGCCGAAAATTCGACGATTTTCGGGTCGACCAGCATCATTCGCAGTTGCTCTGGAGTTTTGGACATCAACAATCCGGCCAACACTGAATTCATGCATACGGTTTTTCCTGCTCCTGTAGCTCCGGCTATCAGCAGATGCGGCATATCTGCGAGATCTGCCACAAGGTTATTGCCCGCAACATCCTTGCCGAGCACCAGCGGAAGGTGTCTTTCTTTCTGCTGCCACTCGTCGCTTTCAATTATTTCCCGTATGGTAACCAGGTTCGCGGTACTGTTGGGGATTTCTATTCCTACCACGCCTTTGCCGGGCACAGGCGCTTGAACTCTAACGCTGGTAGCCTTAAGGGACAGGGCGATGTTATTGCTTAACGCGCTTATTTTCTCGACTCGCACACCTGCGGCTGGTCTCAGTTCGTAACGTGTGACCACCGGTCCTTTTTCCACATTGGTGACTTCGGCATCAATGCCGAATTCAGCAAGCGTTTCAGAAAGAATCCTGCCGGTTGTTAAAAGATCGGTCTTAACAGTCTTGCTTTTATTCTGCGTATTGGTTTCGAGCAGGTCGATCGGAGGGAGCTGGTAAGACGTTTCCGAGGGGGGCAACGCGGTTTGGGTCTGCTCTGTCCCGGGTGTTTCCAGGGGCGGAGCAGGAGACGGAATTTCTTCTTCTTCCTCCTGCCATTGAGGTTGCGCGGGGGTCGGTTCAGGTTCGATAGCGGCCGTCTGTGGTTGCGTGACAGGTTTGCGGTTCTGCCGTGGGCCTGCCTTGGTTTCCTCGGCCTTCATCTGTTTTTCCAGTCTGCGTCTTTCCTTCTCCAGTATTTTTTCCCGTTTTGCCATAAGGCGCGCTTTATCCTGCCGCGAGGCAAGGAAAGCCCTGACTTTTTCCGCAGCAAGGCAGTAAACGGAGGCAATGCCGGCGGCTGCCTTGGAGTAGACGTGAAGGCCCGGCAGCATGACTGCCGATCCGATGAGTATTGACCACATAAGAATGCCGGTTCCCACGGGGCTCAGGGCCAGAACCAGTCCGCGAACTGCAAGGCCCGCTATGATGCCTCCTGGCTCCACGATGTTCATCTCTGCGCATTTGACCGGCCATAAATCGTGAAGCTGGAACACTGACAGCAGGCCAAGCATGGAAAGGGCTGCCCATCCGACTTTGTTCCATATGCGTTCTATTCTTGTAAACAGCGCCGCGCTGAAAACCAGAAGCCAGAAAGGGGTCAGGTATGCGCCTATGCCAAACAGGTAGAAAAGGGCAAAAGACAGCCATGCGCCCACAGGCCCTATCAGGTTATTTGCGGGGCGGTTCGGCGGCTGCTTAAGGAATGGAACATCCTGCCAGTGATATGAAAAAAGGCTCAGAAAAAGAAAAACACAGATAGGAAGAATCAACAACCCCCATAATCGTCTGAGTCCGTAATCGATGTTCTTTTTTGATTTTCCCATAGCGCTAATTTCCTTTTAATTCATTGCTGCCGCCATGGTCTTCTGAAATGGTTTCCGGCTCAGTGTTTGTTGTTATGTCTTTTGAATCAATTGTAAGAACACGAACCTTTTCGGGTTCAACTGTTGTGCGCAACTCTGTTCTTTGCGGAAGATAGACATATACAGGCGCCATGTTGGTTCCAGACTGGTTGATTTCGGTGCAATCGGCTAACACATAGACCTGTTTTCTAAGGATGTTTTGAACCAGTTTCTTTCTGCCCTGGACCGTCACGTCCACAGTCGGGGGATTAAACCGGTACTCAGCGTCCCTTCCCTGGGGAGACATTGCCAGAACGGCAATATTGGTCCACTGCCTGCTGACCGATTCGGTTACTATATTGACGGTTACTTCAATGGTTTCAGGATCTATTTCAGATCCCCATGCGATAGGGGGGATTACGCGAACTTCCTCGGTAAAAGATTCCACCCTGCCTTCTACCTGTACCGGTTCTGTTGCAACCACGTTTTTTGCTTCTTCCAGTCTTCTCTTCGGTCCGTAGATCTTGACGGTTCGGGGTTGGTAACTGATTTCCACTTTGCCAAGCAGCGGTTTTCCTATAGTTTCAGGCTCCGCAACCAGAAATTCCTTTTCAACTTCTCTGTCCAGGGTTATATCGACAGTCCTGGGATCGATATTTACGGCGCGCACTCCGCCGCCAGTGCCGGTGATGTTCCTGGTATTAATGGCGACCTGTTCTGATCCGGTAGGGTTTTTGGCCTTGGGCTTGACTATGGCTTTGACTTCGCCTTTAATATGTTTCTGGGCAAGCCGCAGGATGTCTTCGGTGGATCCCCTGAACGTGATCTCCACTGAAGATGGATCCTGTTCCAGTATTGCGATGCCTTCTTCTTCCATCCTGACGCTTACAGGGATTTGAAGTTTGGTTTCATCGCTGGTGGCTCCCCTGATTGCGTAGAAGGTGAGTATCCCCAGCAACAGGGAAAGCAGCTTCAATTTCCTGTTATTGGAGAAAAACCCGGCAATCCATGTGAACTTAATTTTCTTCATCATCATTTTCTTTTAGGTCTTTGGCTCTCTGTTCCGATTTAGCGATTCCTTCCGGCGTAAGGTCCAGTTTTTTCTGCGCTCTTTTCCACGCGCTTTCGGCGCCGCGCCCTTTGACTATGAGGGCGGTCAGGAAGCGCCGCAGCCGCTCCGAGTCGAGTCCGCGGCTCAAGCGGCCACGGTAGCTTACCGATATTGTTCCGGTTTCTTCGGATACCACTATGACCACCGCGTCTGTTTCCTCAGTAAGTCCAACCGCGGCCCTGTGCCGGGTGCCCAGTGTCTTGTGGATCTCAGGGTTAAGCGACAGCGGGAAGATGCATTTTGCCGCGACAATGCGGTTTCCTCGTATAATCACGCCCCCGTCGTGCAGGGGGGTATGCGGAAAGAATATGCTGGCCAGCAGTTCAGGGTCTATAGTTGCGTCAAGCTTGATTCCCGATTCCTGGATTGCCCTTGTTCCTATTTCGCGTTCGATGGCTATCAGCGCGCCTACCCGGTGTTCGGCAAGGTTGTCCACCGCGCGCACAACATGGTCGATAATATCTCTTTTCTTTGCCGGAGCCACGAAGCTGGACTGTTTGCCCAGTTCGGCGAGAGCCCGCCGCATTTCCGGTTGAAAAATTACAAGGAAAGCCACTGCCAGGCCTACCGACAACCTGCGCAGAAGCCAGTTGATTTCCGCAAGCTGAAAAACATGCGTTACCCCGATCAAAAACATCAGCAGCACTACCAGGCCAAGCAGCACCTGCGCTCCCCTTGTTCCTCTCAGGAACAGGAACACATAGTAGAATATGCCCGCCAGCATAAGGACCTGCACTATATTACCGAACCATATCCACATTCTATTGTTCCTTGTGCTTCTCTATAGCCGCGAGAGTTTCAACAGCGTCGCGCGATTCTTTCACGTCGTGCACTCTCATTATATGCGCTCCATTCAATACACAAAAGGCTAAAACTGCAAGAGATGCGGCAAGGCGGTCATTTGTTTTCCTGCCGGTTATGCGGCCCAGGGAACTCTTTCGCGAAGCGCCGATGACTACCGGCCGGCCGGCATCGCCCAGTTTTTTAACGCCAGCCAGCAGCTTGAGGTTATGGTCAAGGGTTTTTCCGAACCCTATCCCGGGATCCACGGCAATACAATTACGGTCTATGCCGCTTTCCTCAAGTTTCCGGGCGCGGCATTCAAGCCAGTCGATGATTTCGGTCAGAACGTCATCGTAGCGGGGTTGTTTCTGCATTGTCCGGGGCGCGCCCTGCATATGCATTATGATAACCCCCGCGCCGTTGTCTGCAGCCACCCTGGGCATTCTATTGTCGTGGGTAAGACCGGAGACATCATTAATTATGGATGCTCCTGCGGATAATGCCCGACTGGCTACTTCCGCCTTGCGAGTGTCGATTGAGATTGGCAGTGAACTGGACGAAGAAAGCGCTTCGATAACTGGAAGTATCCTGCTGATTTCTTCGGCGGCATCTACAGTTTCCGCTCCTGGCCGGGTTGACTCTCCGCCAACGTCAATAATATCTGCGCCCTCTTCTTCCATTTGATGTCCCCGCCGGATTGCCTGCCCGGTGTCGAGGTAGCGGCCCCCATCGGAAAAAGAATCAGGCGTTACATTCAGTATTCCCATGAGGAGGGGGCGCTTTGAAATTGTCAACGATGTTTCGCCGCATTTCCAATGTAACGGAATGATCTGGTTCATTTTTGTGTTTGAGCGCTGTCTTTGCTGCTTTCCCTGTTTTTTTCTTCCAGGTTGTCCTCAACTTCGGGATCTGCCGGTGAATCGGATCCGGTCTCATCAGATTCGGACCGGTTGTCTGGGCCGGTATCCTCTTGCTCCGGTTTGTTTTCTCCGCCGCTTTTTTTGTCGCGGCCAAGTTTTTTTCGTTCTTCCCTGGAAAGTATGCGTCCGAATTCCACGATTTCACCTACACAACGCCCTTCCAGGGTTTCATGTTCGAGCAGAGACTTTGCCAGTATTTCGAGCTTGTCGCGGTTTGTTTCGAGAATATTCATTGCATGGCCATATGCCTCACGCAGCAGTTTATCGACTTCCGCGTCTATTTTGCGGGCGGTATCTTCGCTGTATGTCTGGCTTCGCTGGACTTCCCTGCCCAGGAACATGAGTTCCTGGTTATCGCCGAAAGCCTGCGGACCGAGGTCGTCGCTCATTCCCCACTCGCAAACCATCAGCCTTGCAATCTTGGTGGCTTCTTTAAGATCCGATGCGGCGCCAGATGTTATATCGCCGAACATCATTTTTTCTGCCACTCTTCCGCCCATAAGGCTGGCCAGCATGCCTTTGAGTTTATTTTTTCCTTCCATGAAACGGTCTTTTTCCGGAAGCTGGAAAGTCGCTCCAAGGTAAGCCACCCCCCTGGGGATGATGGTTATTTTGTGCAACGGCTCGCTTTCTTCAACGAGCTGTGTGACCATGGCGTGCCCCGATTCATGGTAGGCGGTGATTTTCTTTTCGTCTTCGTCCAGAACCCGGCTTCTCTGTTCCCGCCCCCATCGAACCTTGTCTCTTGCTTCTTCCATGTCATGTTGATCCACGAACTCTTTGCCTTGTCGCCCTGCCTGGAGGGCGGCCTCGTTGAGCAGGTTCTCAAGGTCCGCGCCGGAAAAACCCGGAGTTCCGCGCGCCAGGTCCATGAAATTGACGCTTTTGGCGAGCTTGATATTCTTGGCGTGCATGGCAAGGATCTGGGCCCTTCCTTCCAGCATGGGCAAGGGTATGGATATCTGCCTGTCGAATCTGCCAGGGCGCATCAGGGCCGGATCCAACACGTCGGGTCGGTTTGTTGCCGCCAGAATGATTACCCCTTCCTGTGTTTCGAAACCGTCCATCTCCACCAGTAACGCATTAAGGGTCTGTTCCCGCTCGTCATGGCCTCCGCCTATACCTGTAAACCGGCTTCGACCCACTGCGTCAATTTCGTCGATAAAGATAATACAAGGCGCGTTTTTTTTGCCCTGTTCGAACATGTCTCTTACGCGCGAAGCGCCGACGCCCACGAACATTTCAACGAAATCCGATCCGCTGATGCTGAAGAAAGGAACTTCGGCTTCGCCCGCAATGGCCTTGGCCAGCAATGTTTTGCCGGTTCCTGGAGGGCCCATGAGCATTACGCCTTTGGGGATTCGTCCTCCAAGCCGCTGGAATTTTTTCGGATCTTTCAGAAAGTCGATTATTTCCTGGACGTCTTCTTTGGCTTCGTCAATTCCCGCGACATTTTCAAATGTAAACTTGTTTTTTTCGCGGGCAAGGAGCCTGGCTTTGCTTTTGCCGAAACTCAGCGCCCCGTGTCCCGCCGAACGGACCTGGCGGATAAAGAAGAAGTACAGTATTCCGAAGATAAGGATTATCGGTATTATGCTTGTGACGATGTGCCAGACATAGGCATTCTGTTCGGGCACACTGTAATTGACCTGGTGTTTGTCCAGGAATTCCGCAAGATGACCGCTGTCAACGACATTAACCTTGAACTTTTCAGGGATACCGGCGCGTCTTGCAGCTTCCTGGTTTACAGTTCCTTTAACCGAAACGCTGTCTGTTGCCTGGGACTTAATGACCTGGCATTTCTCAATATCGCCTTCTTTGACCAATGTGACAAAATCGGGGCTGTATGGTATTTCTTTGTATTCGTCGCGGTTGCCGGCGAACATGGTGATCATAAGAAGCATTATGCCCAGGATGACTGCCCAGGCCAGGATTCCCTTTAAAGGGGACTGGGGACGCCGTTCTATGTTGCCTTTTTGCGGACGCCGCTGCTGATTATCAGGTTTTTTTCCCGTATCTGTCACTTTTTGTGCTAACCTCCCTGTGCCTGCATACTTTGTCAATTCCCTCCCTGGGCGCGATTACAGCCTTGCTGAGGCATTAACAACTGTGCAGGTAATATCCTTTTTACTAACCATGGATCATTTGCGCAACTTATTGCGCGAAAGTGATCTGCTCATTAACTTCGATTCCAGTATCTAATCGTCATCTGAATCGATTTTCAGCCCGAAACCGATTGCGACTACGATTACGATGACGATTGCGAACAGCAATTGGGCGTCGATCTTATCTCATTTCTCAAATCACATGGTTTCTTAACGGAATCAAACTTCAAGAATCGAACCCATGATGAGATACTAACAGTATAAATCCATTTAGCAAAAGCGAATTTTGCTAAAAGAGGCGTAAATTCGCGGTTATGCATCTCTTTGCCGGGGGTGGGCAAAGCCGGTTTCATTCGTTGAGGAGGCTTAGTTGGATGTTGGGGCGGGATGGATCCTTTATTGTCCAGTCCCGCGCTACGGAATAGCCGGGAAGCCAGACAAGTTCATTTTCACAAACAATCAGGGGTATAGTTTTTCTCTGTTCAGGGGGCACTTTTTGATCGACAAATATGTCCTGCACCTTTTTTGATCCGCTCATCCCGGTGGGACTTATGCGATCGCCTTTTCTCCATGTCCGGGCGGTCAGTTTTCTGTTTCCGAGTTTTTCGAGCGAGACCGTGCCCGACAGGGGCGGGCAGCCGATATTTCCTGACTTATCCAGCGACAGGCCGGGTTTTTTCCGGGCGGTGATTTTCAGTCTGGTTCGGGGCAATTTTGTCTGGCCGGGAATGGAAATAGTAACGGCCCTGAACCTGCCGCGGCTTGATTCAATGGCGTTCTTTCCTGCGCAGTTTTCGAGCACGAGCCTGTCATAGACCCGGTGGACGAGGCAACCATTGCCGATGGGAACCGCGCCGGTTCCTTTTTTGTTTCCAACAAGTTTCTCTATTCTCGTTATAGTGGCGCAATCCGGGCTTTCGGACGCGATTTTTGCGCGGACAATCCACAAATGGACAACCCTTCTGAGTTCAGCAGGAGACAGCTTTTTCAGTTCCTGGATGTTGAGCGCGGGTCGGCCGGTTTTGTCCCGGGCGCCGGCGCACCTGCGGAGGAGTTGTGAGGCCAGAGTCTGGAGCCACTTGTCTTCTTCGCGCAGAATATCCATATTTCGCCTTACAGTTTCCTTGAACGAAGGATTCAGCCGTGATTCCAGCGCCGGGATGACTTCGTGTCTTACAGCGTTGCGCATTATTTTAAGATCCTTGTTCGAAGCGTCTTCGCGCCAGCCGAGGCCTTTGCGTTTGAGAAAGCCGGTCAGTTCGTCCTTGTAAACATTCAGCAGCGGTCGGATAACGGGAAAACCTGCGGGCAGCGATTTCCAGTCCATACCCGAAAGACCGCGAAGTCCTGATCCGCGGGAAAGTTTCAGGATCACGTTTTCCACCTGGTCATCGGCAGTATGCGCAAGGGCCGCGCAGGAGGAATTGGTTGTCCGCACTGTTTTGCCCAAAAAACTGTATCTTGCTTTTCTTGCCGCCATCTCGAGGGATATGCCGCGGCGGGAGGCAATGCGCCTGACATAAGATGAGCCCGCGACGAATTGCAGGCCCATGTTGCGGACGACTTCGAACACGAAGGCTTCGTCTTTGTCGGCTTCTTTGCCCCTGATATGGTGGTTCAAATGGGCGACAATGAGCTCCAGGTTGAGTTTTCCGGCCAGCTCTTCCATAATATACAGTAGCGCCATGGAATCCGCTCCGCCTGAGACTGCAACCACTATACGCGCGCCCTGGCCGGCCAGGTGTTTTTCAAGGATATTCTTGTGGATTTTTCTGACCAGTTGTGAATTTTTATTGTGCATGGACAATGCGCTAACCGGAGGCAGGCTTGAGTTCGCTTATCCCGCCCATATAGGGGACGATTGCTTCTGGAAGGGTTACCGAACCGTCGGCCTGCTGAAAATTCTCCAGGATGGCCACCACGAGCCGTGATAGCGCAACTCCCGAGCCGTTTAGCGTATGCGGATACTGGAGTTTGCGGTTTTCATCCCTGTAGCGGATGCCCCCGCGTCTTGCCTGGAAGTCTTCGCAATTGCTGCATGAAGACACCTCCAGCCAGTCGTTCTGGCCTGGCGCCCAAAGCTCGACATCGTAGCATTTTGCTGCGGCAAAACTGATATCGCCGGTGCACAATTCCAGTACCCGGTAGGGCAGACCGAGTTTTATCAGAACATCCTCGGCATTACTCAGCAGTGTTTCCAATTCGTTATATGACTCGGCCGGGTCTACGAATTTATACATTTCCACTTTGTCGAACTGGTGGACCCGGATGATTCCCCGCGTTTGTTTGCCTGCTGCGCCTGCTTCCCTTCGGAAGCATGGGGTGTATGCGGTGAAGCACAAAGGCAGCGGCTGGTCGATTTCCCTGTTCAGGAAAAGATTTGTAAGCGGCACTTCCGCTGTCGGCACCAGGTACAGTTCCTCTTCTTCCACCTTGTACATATCCTCGGCCATTTTCGGGAGCTGGCCGGAACTGGTCATTGCTGTTGCATTGCAGAGCAGCGGCGGCCGGATCTCGGTATACCCGTGTTCCATGGTATGAAGGTCAAGCATGAAGGATATAAGCGCCCGCTGCAGTTTTGCCCCATTGCCGATAAAGAGGGGGAACCCGCTTCCGCTCATCTCGGCGGCTGCCGCCATGTTCAGGATTCCCAGTCTTTCTCCTATGTCGACGTGTGATTTCGGCTCGAAACTGAATTCCCGGCGGGTTCCGTGCTTTCTGAGTTCCACGTTTCCGGATTCGTCCTTGCCCCTGGGCGTGGAAGAGTGGGGGATATTAGGCATCTTCAGCAAGGCGGTCTGAAGTCTGGCGTCTATGCGTCTTAACTGTTCATCAATGCCGGCGATCCTCTCGCCAAGCTGCCGTACTTCGGCCTGTTTTTCAGAGGTGTCTTTGCCTTCTTTTTTCTTCAGGCCTATCTCTTTTGAGGCCCGGTTGCGCTCGTTTTTGAGGGATTCAACTTCGGAGAGTGTTCCCCGCCGTTCTGTGTCGAGTTTGATTACCTGTTCAACAATCAATGTGTCGCCGTTTCGCTGCCTGACGGCGTCAACTACGATATCGGGGTTTTCCCGAAACAGTTTTATATCCAACATGATTTTTCTCCCATCTCAAGAAGGACAAATTAGCAGAACGTGGCGTACGATGGCAAGGGTGATTGATGATGAGGAGCTTGACGTGTAGTTGGTTATCGTTTTTGTTCGGTCGGCGCGGCGTCTATCCGGGCAACTTCTTTGGACATTCGGGGCGGAGGCGGAATGTCTTTTGGAACGCCGAGTTTGCGCTGGTATAATCGAAGCGGTTCACCATGGGGAGAGACGTCAACGACGTCGCTTCCCTTCCACTTGATCTTCATGTCCACGCCCCGAACTCTTTCGCTGGTGGCATGTGGGTCAAGTGAGTGCTCCAGGCGTATGGAATCGCCTTTTTTAATTCCTTCGACAATGATGCAGCCTTTATCGCGGACCAGAGAAATCCGGGTGTCGTTGACGTAAACAGCAAGTTCATTGACCATGAAATCGTAAAGGCGGATCGCGTAATTTCCGGGCTTGCCGCATTTTACAGTGAGCAGCCCTTCGTTGGGGTAGCCTATTGCAACTTCGCCTAGATTTCCGGAGAAGGCAATCGGGAAGTTGACAAATATCCGGCTGTCGCGTTCTTCCATGATCCGGCTCCAGACCTGGTAAAGAGCTTGCGGTGCGGTGCCTACACAGCAACCTGCAATAGATCGGAACCTTGCAAGGGATATGCTGGCCGGTTCGCCTCCGCCTGACCAGCCTCCGACAACGCGCCGGTCTAAATCGCGGTAAGTGATTCCAGGATCTTCGGGTTCACGATCATTGTCAACCCCGACGAAACTGCCGGTTTTAATCTGCTGTTCGTAGAGTTGGTTGCGCACATAGCGGTTAATCAGATCATAAGGCTTATCATCGCCCGCATCTATGAGTTCAAAACCGCACAAAATCATGTCTCTTATGCAACAGGTTTCACAATGTTCTTCCGCCAATGGATTCAACTGGGCGTATTCAGGCACCCAGCCGAATTCCGAAGAAATCGACTCCACATAATTGTAGATCATACGGCCCCATTCGAGGTATCGCTCGTTTTGACGGAGTCTTCCAAGCAATACCAAGCCTGCTGCAACCCACATTGCGGAGTGCACATGACCGAAAAACTCGCCCTTATAGTTGAAATAGCGAGATTGGCCCAGCAGGTGATTGGCAATGCCTTCGGCGAGATCAAGGCTGACCTTATCGCCTGTGATCTGCCAGTGCCGGACCAGGCCGTGCAACATGATCCCGTTCCTTATAGATTGTTCTCCTCTGCCGGTGACGCAAGTGAAATCAAAGCCGCGGTCTTTCAGGTAGACATCGTTTGGAAATTCGTAGACCTTTTCTGTTATCGGCTTATCGCCCGACCAGAAACAACGTGTCTGCCGCTGATATACAAGGCCGCGTAATGCGCGAACCAGTCCGGCGGCTAATTCCTCTGCCCGTGATTCATGTTCAACCTCGATAATGCGATTCAGCGCAGGCAGCAGGTAGCTGTCTTCGTGGAAGGAATGGTGAATTGTATGTGTCCATGGATAGGGCTCGTGGTAGCGAAGTCCGTCTGTGTGCCAGTGTTTGTAAAGGTGCCGTTTGAAGCCTTCTTTGACCTCTTCCCCGTCGTTTGTATTCAGAATCATACGCGTACAGACAATGGCCTCGTACCAGCTTGCGACAAGTTCCGCGTCGTCGACCCTGCAATGCCTGGCCCAGGCAGGAGCTTTGGTGATTTGAACAAGCCAGTAGGGCAGGTAATCTCTTCTGGCGTCTACCATTTGTGTAAGGTAGTTGAGCGCCAGTTCTGCGCTGTGGGTAAGGTCGAATTGTTCGTATTTTTCCATAATTCTGGGGATAGTACATAAAGTGGCGTTCTTTTTCAATAAGTGATTAGCCCGCATATCTCACAAAATTCCTGCTGCGAGCGCGGATAGCGCCACTGCGACAACACGAATTGGCAAAACGCCAGATTGCAGTATGTCTATACGGCTGCTCCGGTGTTTCACCAATTTGCGCCACCGCAGCAGCACTCTGCGCACTCTCGCTACGAAATTCTGTGAGATATACAGGTTAGTGTTTTCCAACGTTTCAGCAAGGGAATCGAAAATTCTTGCCTGACTGTCATAATTGTTTCAAAGTAATACTTATTGTGAATAGCGGGTTCCCGCTGTTCGTGAAAGAGGAATTATGCCCGAAAACGATGAATCATATATGTCCGCCGAACCCGATTCGGGGTTGTACCTGGTCCTGTTAAGCGTGCACGGACTGATACGAGGCAAAGATCTGGAACTCGGGCGGGATCCGGACACTGGCGGACAGGTCAAGTATGTGGTGGAACTGGCGCGAGCGCTTGGCCGCCACCCGGACGTCTGGCGCGTTGATCTTCTTACAAGACAAATCATGGATTCCAAGGTGGACGACTCATACGCTCAAACTTCGGAAAAGATAAGCAATAATGTCTACATCCGCAGAATTACCTGCGGCCCCCGCAGATACCTTAGGAAAGAAAGCCTATGGCCGTATCTTGACGTTTTTGTTGACCAGTCCCTCCTGCATTTTCGGGAAGTGGGCAGGCTGCCCAGCGTCATACATGGACACTACGCGGACGCCGGATATACCGGCGCACAGCTTGCCCGGCTCCTGAGCGTACCTTTCATCTTCACAGGCCATTCTCTCGGACGCGTTAAACTCCAGCGATTGCTCGACAGCGGCATGGACAGGGAGACAGTTGAAAAAAAATACTCAATCGGCCGAAGAATCGAGGCAGAAGAATATGCCCTGGATACTTCCGCGCTCGTAGTAACCAGCACAAAACAGGAAGTCAAAGAACAGTACGAGATATATGACCAGTATGCTCCGGAAAGAACCGAAGTCATTCCGCCGGGAATAAATCTGAAAACCTTCTTCCCGCCGGAGTCAGATAAAAATCAAGAAACAAGCATACAGAAAAAGATCGATAAATTTCTCCACGATCCCGAAAAACCGATGGTGTTCACCATTTCGCGCCCTGACGAAAAAAAGAACTTCCGAACCCTGATCGAAGCCTTTGGAGAAAACGATTACCTGCGCAAAAACTGCAACCTGGTAATAGTCGCCGGAGAAAGAGACGACATCCGGAACTTTGATTCCGGACGGCGCAAAGTTCTGACCAGGATCCTTCTGCTTATAGACAAATACGACCTGTACGGACATGCGGCTTTCCCAAAGCATCATGATCCCGAAGAAGTGCCACAGATATACAGGCTGACCGCACAACGCAAAGGCGTATTCGCAAACGCGGCTCTCACCGAACCTTTCGGACTTACCCTCCTTGAAGCCGCAGCCTCCGGTGTGCCGGTAGTGGCGACAAACGACGGCGGCCCCAACGATATTATCGGAACATGCAAAAACGGCATGCTCATAGATCCGCTGAATTCAAAGCAGATCGGCGACGCAATTGAAGAGATCCTGAAAGACCGGGGTAAATGGCGTGAATACTCCGCAAATGGAATAGAAGGCGTTAAAAAACATTTCTCATGGAAAGCGCACAGCAACAAATACATCAACCGGGTCAACAAACTTATGGACAAACAATATTACGGACAGGATATTTTTATCCCGCAAAAGAGCCGCCTGACCAGGGTAGACAGACTTATCATTACAGATGTAGATAACACCCTGCTGGGAGACGACGAGGCTCTGGACAGAATGAAAAAACTGCTCAAGGATAGCGACAACAACCTCGGCTTTGGAATAGCAACCGGCAGATATCTGAGAAGCGCAGTCGAAGTGTTAAAAGAACATGATTTCCCTACCCCGGATATTTTCGTTACCTCCGTCGGAACGGAAATCAACTACGGAAGCAAACTTGTGCCGGACAGGACATGGAAAAATCACCTGGATTATTTCTGGCAGCCTGACAAGATCAGGTCTTTGATGTCGGAAACGCCGGGGCTCACCCTTCAGGAAGATGCCAGGTGCCAGAGGGAATACAAGATAAGTTACGATGTTGATGAAAACGCCCCTTCTTACAGGGAAATAGTGCGAATCTTTCGAAGAAACAAAATCAAGGTCCGCGTCATATATTCACATAAGGCTTTCCTGGATATTCTTCCCATTCGCGCATCAAAGGGACTGGCCGTCCGTTACCTTTCCATTAAATGGGGAATCCCCATCGGCAAGATTCTAGTGGCGGGCGACTCGGGGAATGACGAGGAGATGCTCAAGGGCAATACCCTGGGTGTAGTGGTCGGCAACTACAGCGACGAGCTGGATAAGCTGGACGGAGATCCCCGTGTGTATTTCTCAAAGGCTTCCTATGCCGACGGAATTATCGAAGGCGTTAAACACTACAACCTCCTGGGGAAAGTTGCTGTTCCGGAAGAAGACGCGGAACGAGAAAAAGAAAACAAACGCAACTGATCTATTTGCTCAAAAACATTCAATGACCCGGCTGGACCTATTCATCGGCCACTGCATCCGGTTCCTCTTTGTCAACCAGGAATACATGTATGGTGGAATACTCTTCAATAACAGGCAGGATATAGCCCATGAGTGTGCCATAGCGCAAATCTGGGTCGGCATACACCAGGATAACAGGCAACTGCCCGCCCCCGGACATGGCGCTGAGCTGTGACGCAAGATGTTTCCCGCTGTCCACCGAATGTTTCTTTATGACCAGATCCGGCCAGACTTGACCCTTTTTCCAGACCTGTTCAATCTGAATGAGAGTGGCGCTGATTCCTCCGTCTTTCGCCGTTTCAAGATGCAGCTCCCAAGGCTGCGCAGGACGCTTTTCCCTGCTCCGGAACTTCTCGTCGGGAAGAAAGGCTTTGTAATAGAGATTACCCTCCGGGGGCGGCTCCACCCTGATGCCTTCAGGAGTTTCAATCTCCGAGAGTCCAGCGCATATTGCCCTGATGTCTTCCAGGCTCATTAAATCGCCAAAACTTATTTGCAGAAATGGATCATGTCCCGAGCGGCTGATATCACTTAGACTTTTCATGAGCCTATCAGCTTTTTGTGTCTCTAAAACTTCCCGCTTACCCTCAACCAGACTGAATCTGGCGCCCTTGCCGGAAATATTTTCAACGCGCAGCGACATGTCCCTCACTCTCTGTTTCCCGCCGGGATATTCCGGCCTGAACTTCAGTTCCACCAAAGCCCCTGCGGGAAATACATATTTTGAATTAACAACAAAAGTCCTGTATACAGCTCCCTGGGGAGCCACCCTGGGCACATCAAGAACGCTGTATGGTTCATTGTAGTTGCTGGCAATGGATCTGGGCCCGAAAGCATCCGCCGCGTAGACCATCCCGTTGGTTCCGGCCTTTACCATCATTGAACCTGTGAATACAAAACCCTTTTCCGGCGGCGGCTCTTCGGTTTCAGCATCAACCAGAAGCCGGCCGAGCCTCACAGGCCCGATTTTGTCCTCGCCGTCAGCGTAAACAGCATCAATGACAACTCTCTCTCCTTTCGGCCAGAATTCAAGATCCGCTGGGTTTACAGGTCGGCCGGGCTTCATGCCGATAAACTCCAGTGCTTTGTGAACATCGCCGGGCGAGGCAAAGGAAATCAGCAGCGCTTCATAATCATGCCCGCTCTTCAGCGATATAATAAAAAATTCCGGCGGAGAACCGCTTTCATCCAGACCTGTGGCTTCCGCATAAGCGGTGATACTCTTATTTTTTCTGTCGGCAAGAAGGCCCGGCAGCGCCAGCATGTCGCTGTTTTTCTCATGCTTGTCTTTCGCCTCGCGAAACCAGTTGTCAACATAAACCCTGTTTCTTGCCCGCATTACCTCAAGCGCATTAGTTTCACTCTCTGCGGCAGCCGGGGCAGCCTGCAGAACAGCCAAAACACCGAAAACTGCCGCAAAAATTTGCCTGCTTGCCAAAATCCTGAATCCTGAGCGTTTCTTTTTCATGAACTTAAAGATACATTAACTTTCAATATGCTGCAATTTCAAAAACTATTCAGCGCTACCGCTGCTGCCCGATCAAGGTGCTGGTCAGGCCGAATCGACTATATTGATTAGTTAGCACGGATATCTTTTGTGCGCGAATAGTAGAGCCACGTCAGCGATGATATCGCTAAGTGGCCACTTGCCGCAGGGCGGCGAC
>CAZIXB010000013.1:0-24030 GCA_964543205.1 uncultured Victivallales bacterium | reverse complement strand
CCCGACGTTCAGCTTGGGAAGCTGACATTCTGCCTCTGAATTACTCCCGCTCAATTTCATATACGACCAAGCTCAATAAAATCACATTTACTTTCGAAAAAATCAAGCATTGAAATTCCTGCCCGGAAGACCATCCGGCAGAGAAAAGAAAATATGTTGATTTTTCTTTATCTTCGTAGCAATCTACTCGCTTAATCAACTTTGGAATAAATGTATGAGCACGGATCCTTTAACACCATATGGAAACAAACCGATGGTCACGCCCATCGTGAACGCGGTTAACTACGAATACCTCAATTTCGAGGTTCTTCGACAGATAACCGACGGGGAAATCGACGGGTATACCTATCACAGAGATGACAACCCGACAGTACGCGCTGTTGAAAAACAGGTCGCCCGGCTTGAAAAAGCAGAAGACTGTGTAATATGCACCACCGGGATGGCAGCCTGTACCATGGTTTACCTGACATACCTCGGCAAAGGCGACAACCTGATCATCTTCCATGACGTCTACGGCGCCCAATTCAAGGTATCTCTTATCCTCGAACGCCTGGGAATAGATATAACATGGCTTAACGCTTCAAACAGCGAAGATTTGCCGGCACATATCAAAGATAATACCCGCATGATCTTCCTGGAAACACCAAGCAATCCGCTCTGCAAAATCATCGACATAGAAATGGCCAGCCAGGCAGCGAAGAAATCGGGGGCAATGCTGGTAGTTGACAATACTTTTGCCACCCCATGTCATCAAAACCCCCTGGCACTCGGCGCGGACCTGGTAGTCCACAGCGCAACAAAGGGCATGGGCGGACACAACGACCTTATGGCCGGAGCAATAGCGGGATCAAAAGAAAGGTATGAAGAATTGTGGTTCACAAGACAGGCAATCGGAACCACTCTGGACGGTTATTCGGCATCTCTTCTCGAGCGGGGATTGAAAACACTCGACCTGCGATCGGAAAAAATGGCCGCCAATGCCATGGCCATGGCCGAATTCCTGGCTCAACACCCCAAAGTACAGCGAATACTTTACCCCGGCCTCAAAGATGATCCGGGGCACCAGACGGCTGAGAAACAGATGAAAAACGGTTTCGGCGGAATGCTTGCCTTCGACGTGGGAGAAACCCAGGAAGACGCGAAAAAGTTTGTCAGCAATCTTAACGTTATATATCATGCAGTAAGTCTTGGGGCAACAGAGTCTTTGATCTGTATTCCTTACCTCACAACAATGCTTTATCTGCCGCCTGAACGCAGAACAATATTTGGTGTAAAGGAAAATACAGTGCGGCTCTCGGCAGGCATAGAAGAAACTGGAAAACTTTTGCGCGACTTGGAACACGCGCTCAAAGCTGTCTGAGCAACTCACCACACGACTGCAAACATTGCAAAAACAGTAAAAAAATAAGGAATAAATGCATCATGCTTGAATCTCTGCTATACCCGGATTCAATAGCAATAATTGGAGCTTCTCGCACACCGGGCAAAGTCGGATATGAACTGGTGTCCAACCTGCTCGAAAGCAACTATAAGGGCGCCATAGTGCCTGTTAATCCATCCGCCAAAGAGGTGTTGGGCATCAAGACCTATCCCAGCCTCAGCGATTACAATAAAAGAATTACTCTCAGTGTGATCGCAGTTCCGTCCAAATACGTTAAACAAACCGTACAGGATTCCATAGACGCAGGAGCCGGATCCATAGTAGTCATTACTGCGGGTTTCAAGGAAACCGGGAAAGACGGCGCTCAACTGGAACGGGAAATAGCGGACCTGTGCAGAAAACACAAGACGCGCCTTCTAGGACCGAATTGCCTGGGACTTATCAATACCCACAACAGCATGAACGCCTCTTTTGCCAGGCAAATGCCGGAACCGGGAAATATTTCGGTAATGTCGCAGTCAGGAGCCCTTTGCACGGCCATACTCGACATGGCGGCCGGTCGGCGACTGGGTCTGGCGCAACTTGTCAGCATAGGCAACAAGGCTGATCTTTCGGAAACAGACTTCCTCGAAGCATTTGCCAAAGACGAGAAAACAAAAGTTATCGTCGCATACCTGGAAAGCATTGGGTCCGGAAATGAATTCATGAAAGCCGCGGAAGAAGCATCATCAAAGAAACCTGTGGTGGCATTCAAAGCCGGAACTACGCAGGCAGGTGTGAAAGCCGCATCTTCTCATACCGGCAGCCTCGCCGGAGCCGACATAGCATACGGCGCGGCCTTTAAACGCTCCGGTATTATCCGCGCCGAAAACTTCGACTCAATATTCGACTACGCTACAGCTTTTGCAATGCAACCTCTCCCGAAAGGACCGAAAGTGGCCATCATCACCAACGCCGGAGGGCCCGGAATAATGGCAGCTGACGCAGTCGAAGACGCCGGCATGCAGGTAACAAGCCTGGGCAAAGGCACGGCAACCGCGCTCCGCGACAAGCTGCCAGCGGCTGCCAGCGTCGGCAACCCTATAGATGTCCTCGGAGACGCAGACCCAGAACGCTATGTGATGGCTCTGAATGCGGCTCAGGATGACGATTCTGTAGACGCAATAATTGTTATATTAACCCCGCAGGCAATGACCAAGGCAGCGGAAACCGCGCGGGCAATTGCGCGCTCCTGCCGCCTCAAAAAACCCGTTCTAGCGTCTTTCATGGGAGGGGCCGATGTAATGCCCGGCAGAGAAGAACTAGTCTCTTCCGGATTGCCGGACTACCTTTCTCCGGAAAGAGCCGTGGGCGCGCTCAAGGCGATGTATGACTATTCATGCTGGTTGCAAAGACCCCCGCGAATAGTAACACGTTTCCCGGTCAACCGTATCCGGGTTGAACGCATTCTCAAGCGACATCACAGACTCAAACAGCTGCAACTCGGAGAAGCATCTGCCAAGAAAATCCTAAAAGCATACCACTTCAATGTGCCGATGGGAGATAAAGCCGAAAACGCAGACCATGCGGTTGAAATTGCGGAAAAAATCGGATACCCGGTTGCAATGAAAATCATATCTCCCGATATCGTGCATAAATCGGATATGGGCGGAGTCAAACTCAACCTCTCCTCCCCCGAAGAGCTTAGAGATGCGTTTGATCTTATGATGATGAGAATCCGCGAGAAGATGCCAGATGCCGATCTCGAAGGGGTCTACGTTGAGAAAATGTGCAACAAAGGCCGAGAAGTCATACTTGGCATGACCAGGGATCCACAGTTCGGCCCCATGCTTATGTTCGGTCTGGGCGGCATTTTTGTTGAAGTCATGAAAGACGTAACATTCCACATAGCGCCAATCACAAGCGAAGAAGCCATGCAGATGCTCGAAGGAACACGTTCATTTGAGCTTCTCAAGGGTGCTAGAGGACAGGCCAGCGTGGATATCTCAGCCATAGCAGAAAGTTTACAGAGAATAAGCCAGCTCGTTACTGATTTCCCCCAGATCCTCGAAATGGACATTAACCCGTTCATGGTAGGCAAAATCGGCGAGGAATCAATAGCCGCTGACGCAAGAATCAGAATAGCTGCAGGAGAAGGATGAAAAAGAAATTCAATTTCGACACAGACTGGAAAGAACGTTACGGAGACATGATCTTCTCCGCGGACAATGCTGCCAAAATGATCCGCCCCGGACAAAGAATATTCATCGGCACAGGCTGCGCGGAACCGCAGGAACTTGTCCACGCACTGACAGCGCGCAAGACAAACCTGGCCGACACCGAAATTATCCACCTCCTCACCCTTGGCGCGGCGCCTTATGCCTCAAAAGAACTGGCGGAGTCTTTCCGGGTGAACAGTTTTTTCATCGCAGATAATGTGCGCGGCCTGATCCAGCAGGGACTGGGGGATTATACGCCAATCTTTCTCTCGGACATACCGGGTCTTTTCACTTCCGGGCGCCTGTCACTGGACGTTGCCCTTATCCAGGTAAGCCCGCCCGACGCAAAAGGCAAGTGCAGCCTTGGAGTCTCTGTTGATATCGTTAAAAGCGCAGCGGAAAACGCAAGGCTGGTAATAGCTGAAGTCAATCCGAACATGCCGCGCACATTGGGCGATTCGTTTATACATGTCTACGATTTTGACGCCCTTGTGCCGGTAGATACTCCAATCATAGAAGTGCAACCGCCGGAGCCGACGGAAACAACCAGGCAGATCGGACAGTACGTGGCAGCCCTGGTAGAAGACGGATCAACCGTGGAACTCGGCATTGGGGAAATCCCGCAGGCCGTGCTAGGTTTTCTTGAAAACAAGAAAGACCTGGGCATCCATACCGAGATGTTCACAGATGCAATAGTCGATATGATCGAATCCGGTGTCATCACTGGCAAACACAAATCCAAAGACCGAGGCAAAGTGGTAGCGTCGTTCTGCCTTGGGACAAAGAAACTCTACGACTACATCGATGATAATCCGACATTCGCATTCTACCCGACCGAATATGTAAACAACCCATACGTCATAAGCCAACAGACTAAACAGGTCGCAATAAACGTGGCGCTGGAAGTCGACCTTACAGGGCAGGTATGCGCAGACTCGCTTGGAACCACTTTTTACTCTGGCATTGGCGGACAGGTCGACTTCAACCGGGGAGCAGCCAGCTCCCAGGGGGGCAAAGCGATAATCGCCATGCCTTCCACTGCGCAAAACGGAAAGGTGTCGCGCATAGTCTGCCACCTGACCCAGGGCGCCGGGGTCGTAACCACACGTGGCGATGTGCACTACGTGATCACCGAATACGGCGCCGCATACCTTCACGGAAAATGTGTACAGGAACGCGCAATAGCCCTGATATCCATCGCCCATCCGGATTTCAGAGAGGAACTGATGCGCACTGCAATCAAGTCTAAACTTATCCGCCATGAATTTTCAGAAGTGGAAGGGAAGTTATTCGTTGGTCCGCCGCAGTTGAGAACAACCTACATCACCGACGATGGCACACAGGTTAATTTCAGGCCTATCCATCCCACCGACGAACCAAGAATGAAAGACCTGTTCTACGCGCTGTCACAAGAAACAATCTACTATAGGTTTATGTCCCGCACAAAACGTATCCCCCAAAAACAAATCCGCGACTTCGTGTATGTTAACCACCGATCTGAAGTGGCAATAGTAGGCACCGTCCCGGAAGCCTACGGCGATGAAATAGTGGCCATAGGCCGCTATTACCTGGATGAAAAAACCAACATGGCCGAAGTAGCCTTCGTGGTTCAGGATGCATGGCAGAACAAGGGAATAGGAACATTCCTTTTCCGCTACCTCAGCGCCATTGCGCGACAGAACGGAATCAGCGGCTTCACCGCCGAGGTGCTGCGCGAAAATACAGCCATGCAGAAAGTGTTCCGGCAAAGCGAATTTAAAGTCACAAGCGAACTTAATGAAAACGTGTACAGTTTTCGAATAGACTTCACCGGGTAAACGGACCGCTGCATCAAGTCAACCGTCCGCCCGGCCTCGGGCACAGAATGAAAACAATTTTCCTGTTTGCAGCGCTCAGCATGCTGCCATGCCTCTCAGCAGCAGAATACATCAACCTGCAGATTAATCCCGCAACATATTTTTCAAAAGGTAACGCCCGGGTCCGGTTCACCGTACAAAACAATGGCACAGCTTCAGCCGCAAACGTTGCGGTCAAGGCAACACTGGGCAAAACGCAAGCACAAACCGGCATGTGGCAGCAAATTGGAGTCAATGAGACCGTTTCAACAAACCTGAGCCTCGGCAAACCGCCTTCTCCACCGGGAATCTACACTGTAGTTCTTAAGGCCGTTTACAAAGACCCAGGCGGGCACAGCTTCTCATCGCTGGAAGTTTTCCCGCTGGTAACCGCGGATCTAAATATCTCGCAAATGGAATCCGAACTGGATGCAACCCTGAACTCAACGAGTATAACCGACCAGGGCATCCTTAAGTTTTCTTTGCAAGCCGGCAAATCCTTTTCAGGAACAGTCCGGTTCGTTGCCCCCGACGAATTGCAATGCTCGCCTCGAAAAACACAAATCAAACTCGATGAAGGAGCAAGGAAAGAAGTATTGGTGCAGGTAGAAAACAAAAATGCTCTACCAGGCAGCGCATATCAGGTCTTTGCAATAGTTGAAACAGTCGCCAACGGCCGGCATATCAGCAAAACAATCCCGGGAGGCGTGGTAATTCAGAAAAAGACAATGAGCCTGAATGGATGGCAGATTGCGGCGCTGGCATTCGCCTTCGTCGCCCTGACAGCGTTCGTGGCGCTTCAACCCGGAACAGGATGGTCGAATTCAATACAACAAAACAAGCAGCCGCTAACATTCCTTAGAATCATACAACAATTGACGCCCCTTCTCATGCTCTTGACTATAACCGCTTTTCTGCTTTGGAACCTGCGGCCATCGCTGTTATTACTGGATACAACGACAACCGGAGGCGACACTCCGGCACACAACTACCTCGCAAGCCACTTGAAAGAAACACTTTTTACACAAATGCGAATTGTCTCATGGTCGCACGACTGGTGGTGCGGCTTCCCTGTATTCCAGTTCTATTTCTTTCTCCCTTACCTGGCAATGGCGGCCCTCGACTTGATCCTGCCGTTTAATATCGCCTTCAAGCTGATTACAGTAAGCGGCATACTTGCCCTTGCCCCATGCGTCTACGCGGCCTGCCGAATAGCAAGGCTTCCCCGCATCACAGGAATCATCGCGGCAACAGCAATGATCCCTGTCCTGTTCGATCATACACATACCATGTGGGGCCTGAATATTTACAGCACGCTTTCGGGAATGATATCCAATAGCGTCAGTTTCCCGCTCATGGCGCTTTTCACCGCCCTCATATACCGCGACGCAGAGAAGGGAAAGGTTCGTATCAGCACCGCGCTGATCTATTCGGCTGTTATCGCCTCTCATTTTTTTACATGTGTGGTGGGAACATTGACAGTTGCGGCCATACCGCTGCTGTTCATCGGACGGGGTTTCAGGAAAGCTTTTAAAACAGTCTTAAGCGAAGGACTCATAGGCGCCGGACTCATGGCGTGGTGGCTCATACCGCTGATTGAAAAAAAAACATTTGCAGTAGATTTCGGGCTGAACTGGCCTGTGCATCCGCTGAAACATCTCCCGCCATTGCCGTTATTACTGATCTTATCAGCTCTTGCGATCACTGGCGTTATCCTGGCGGCAAGAAAAAAATTGCTTTACACAAACCTGGTTGCATGGATGTTTCTCTCTTCCCTGTTTCTTTTTCTCTGGGGGTTCAAAGTCTTGTCGCCGGTTTTCGTAAATGTCCGCCTCTGGCCTTTTATGATCTACAGCGGGGCTTTTCTATCAGCCGTTGGACTTTCCATGATACTGGGCAGGTTCGCTTTCGCAGAACTTGCGGCAATAGCCGCTTTGGCGCTCGTCCTGGCTTTCGGCATCGACAGGCCAAACAACGTTTCAAGCTGGGCAAAGCACAACTACGAGGGACTTGAAAATAAAAAGAACTGGCATGTAATTGAAAAGCTCGTCCTTCCCCTTGACCAAACACCCGGAAGACTGGCCAACGATCTCCACGACCAGAATAATCTCCTCGGTTCAAGCCGCGTTTTCGAATGTGTGCCGCACCTTGTTGATAAACCCATACTGGAAGGAGGCATAGTAAACTCGGCGCTGGGTTCCCTATTCTCGTATTACGTCCAGGGCGAAACTTCTCGCAATACCGCAGGCTACCCTCCTATCGTTCAACCGACGGTTTTCAATTTCACAAACGCAACACGGCATCTCGAGCTGCTTAACGTTAAACATTTTATTGCCCGCGGGGATAAAACCCGCCGTGCTCTGAAGACAATGGAAGAGTGGCAACACATTGACACGGAATCGGGTTGGAGCCTTTATGAACTTATGTCCCATGCCGGCAATTATGTTTTTATACCCGAACGCCAGCCCGTTGCGCTGATTCTCGACTCCGAAAGAACCAGTCCGCGGAAAGAGGCGGCGCTGGAATGGATTTACAATATCGAACTTATAGATCAACCGTTCGCGCTGCTGAATGACAGCGATGACACAGGCGCGTTCCAGGTCAAAATAAAACAAGACTTGTTTGAAACACTTGCCCAGACCAATATAGCGGCACTGGCCTCAATGGGCAGGAAAATCTCGTCCGGCTGCTCTGTCTTCAATGAACAGATCAAGAATCATAAAATAAGTTTTACAACAACCGCCACCGGCATGCCCCATGTAGTTAAAACCACGTACTATCCAAACTGGACGGTAAAGGGAGCGCCCGCAATCCACATGGTCACTCCAGGTTTTATGCTGGTATACCCCGACAGCAATCAGGTAGAACTTCGATATGGTTACACGAGGGCAGACAACGCAGGCAGAATTGTTTCGCTGATATTTTTTGTATTCGCAGTAAGCCTTACAGTGAGGAAAAGAAAGATTCATGCAATTTCGCAAGACATCGCTTCTTAAAACGCTTGACGCCTCGGCTGGAGCCTTACTCTGCCGCCTGATGGGGCGAATTGCCTATGCATTTGAACACAACGCCGCTCTCCATGAAATAGATAACTCCAGTATTCAAAAACTCCTGATTATACGACCGGGAGGCATTGGAGATATGATTGTCCTTCTGCCCGTAATTTCAGAAATAAGAAAAGCGCTCCCGAATGCGGACATTGACATAATGTGCGAAACCAGGAACTCGCAGGTCCTTGACCTCTTCGAAGTTGACGCAAAGCAGCTTGTCTATGATGCCCGCCCCCTGAGGGCACTGAGACAACTGAAAAATACTACATACGACCTTGCCATCGATACTGAACAATTTCATAACTTCTCCGCAGTGCTGGCATATTGGAGCGGAGCACAAAGAAGAATAGGCTTTAAAGTCAACCCGCGAAGAAATGCATTGTACACCGATCTGGTCGGTTACGATCAGGATGCCCCCGAAATAGAACAGTTTTCAAATCTCCTGCGGCCGCTCGGCATACGGCTCTCCGGCCTGACTCTATGCGGGAGGCTTGCCGGGATGAACCCCGGGATGTCCCAAACCCTTGAAAACAAACTATCACAATGCGCGGGAAAAAAGGATTTCGCGCTTCTTCATGTCGGCGGAAGCGCCCGCAATAAAAGATGGCCCGAACATTGCTTCGCCGAACTGGCAGACCGGATAGCCTCAGAACTCGACCTTGCGCCGCTTCTAATAGGCGACAATAAAGATTTTCCGGTGGCATCCGCAATTCAGCAGCTTTGTGCCAACAAACCCGAACCCTGCAACCTGTGTGGAGCAATATCGTTTTCAGATGCAGCAGGACTCATAAAAAAAGGACAACTCTTCGTTGGGACAGATTCCGGGCTCGCTCATGCTGCAGCCGCGCTGGACGTGCCGTCGGTAGTCCTCTTCGGCCCAAGCGACGAAAACAAATGGGGCACAAAAGGCAGACAACACAAAGTGGTCAGAGTCAAACTGCCCTGCTCTCCTTGCTCAATATTCGGATATACAAAGCCCTGCAAACATAATTCCTGCATGAAAAAAATAACCACGGACCAGGTAATTAAAGCCGCAAAGGAAGTCCTCTTTCACTAACCCTCATTTCTAGCGCGCTTATTCCGGAGCCAGTTGCATCTCCTTGCGCCAGGCTTCCCGAATCTTCTCTGAGATGTCATCATAATACTCGGAATTCTGCAGCCACCTCAGTTCATCGGCAGCTTCCCACAACTTACCGGCGCCTATATAGAATTCCGCAAGAACCGCGTGATGATAAGGTCTCCAGAAATCCCATTGCACGTATTCGCGCCAATATTCGGCTGCTTCCGCGGAAGATTCGCGGGCCAGCAGGCGCGCTTTCAGCAACCTCAACTGGGATTTGAATTTATTCAGATCAAGGCCGCGTTCACACCACTTTTCGGCGGAATCAATCAGCTCTTCCTGCTCCCTGCCGTCCTCAAAACGGTTATAATACGCTTTCTCGGCGCACCAGATACACAAATTATAATTCCATGGATACAAATCGTAAACGTCTTCGGCTTTATCAAGCTTTTGCCATAAAGCAGTTTGCTCTCCGCCATACTTGATCTGGTAATAGCCCGCGTAGGAAATAGCGGTTCTTACAGCATGCACCGTCCCGCAGACTGACACCAAAACCATTCCGGCGGCCCCGATGCCCATAATCGCATTGCGGTTCATTTACCCTCCCAGACAGCCTACATTCTTCCCGCCGGAGTGACGCCTGGCGGCTGGGTTGTGGTCGTGGTAGTGGTCGTAGTAGACGTGGTCGTGCTTACAACGGGAATCAGCCACTGCTCCTTCAACTCTTCCGAAATCTCTTGCGCTTTCTCTACTGCATGCCCGGCCATTTCAGCCAATGATTCAACCTTGCCTGCAATCCGCTTGAGATCTTTATCTGATTCCTCTTCCATGGCGTCTTTGAGCAGCGTTCTGGCTTTTTTTCCGGCAGATTGCGCCTTGGTAGTCAATTCAACCAATGTCTCAAGCTCCAGCAAGGCTTCTTCAGCAGCATGTGCGGCATCTTTTAAGTTGCTTTTAGCGGCGCCTTTTTTTTCGCCGGTTCTAATCGCAGCCAACCACAACTCCTCGGCATCTTTACGATTGGCTATAGCATTCTTGATCGCGTTGAACGCCATAGCCTCCTGTATGGCAGCGGCCTTGGAAGCCTTTGCTGCGCGCGCCACAGCGTCCTTGATCCGGAGCATTGGCTCCTTTTGGTCATCCTCATCACCGCCAAACCAGAAAGCGCTGCCTGACAAGGCAATAACCATTACCAGCAGAATGGATCCCGACTTTTTAATAAATTTTCCCATAGTCCTCTCCCGCCGCGCGCATATAAACGCCGCATTTACCAAAAGCCGCGTCTAACCTTTATCACGTCACCGGGTTCAATTACCGGATTCTTCTGTCTGCCCGCTTCAATCCTCTTGAGGTTGAATCTCAGCATTTCGCGTCCCCTCAATATATCGACCTTCTTCAGATTTCCGAAATCCGTCGCGCCTCCGGCCTCGGCCACAGCCTGGCTTAAAGTAGTCTCCCCGGTCAGAGGATATTTACCCGGACGCTGTACCTCGCCCTGAACAAAATACTCATATTCTTGAGCCACGAGTATAACCGTGATATTGTTATATATCCCGCCTTCGATGTACTTCTTCTCTATAAAACTTTCTGCCTGTGAAGCAGTCATACCCTCTATATTCACTTTACCGATGTGTGGAAGGTTGACATTCCCGCCTTCGCCTATTACGTCTCGAAGATCCTCAGGCTCAGGTATGGCACGCAGATAAATCATAACCCTCGTTCCAGATTTCAGGATTCTTGTCGACTGGACATCCTTGTCGGGCGCCCCTTCGGAGCCCTTGCCACCGGCCATATCTAACGGCTTGACTTCACTGGCCTCCTCTTGCGCAGCCCATAGATCGCGCCCTTCATAATCCGGCCGGTACCTGTCCATCCTGTGGCGGTCAACACCGCCTGTTCTGCATCCGGAAATCATAAAAAAAGCTGCTAAACTGCCTGAAATGACAATTGCCCTGATTTTATCGCGTTTTCCACTCATGTCTGCTTCCCGTCCTTCCCCGCGGCCCCTCGGTCTTCGCTGCGTCCAGTATACTGATACGAGTGGTAATGGTGATAATAATATGAATAGTCTCTTGAAATATTTATGTTGTTTAACACAACTCCCACAAGATTGGCGCCCGTGCTTTCTATCATTTCTTTTGCCCTGTTTGAAACCGCCTTGGGATACTTCCGATGCTGTATCACCATGAGCACACCGTCCATCTCGCTGGCAAGCATCAACGCATCACTAACCCCGATAACAGGAGCGCTGTCAAAAATCACTATGTCATACAGCGACTTGAATTCATCGATAATCCCGCGAACCCTGCTGGTGTTCAACAATCCGTGAGAACCAAGCTCAAGCCGTCCGCTCGGCAGAAAATCAAAATACTCAGTCTTAACCAGAGCCTCATCCAGACTATTCTCGCCGGCCAGAACGTTGGCAAAGCCGATGCTGTTGGACTGTCCCATAATCTTGTGCTGTTTTGGCCTGTGCAGGTCCGAATCAACAACCATAACCTTGTCGCCGGTATCAGCGCACACGCAGCCGAGATTAAACACTGTAAGCGATTTTCCCTCGCCGATGCTTCCGCTTGTCACACAGAAAGTTTTTCCATTTTGAGCCTGCTTGGAAAACCTTATATTGGTCCTTAACACACGGTAAGCCTCGGCATGCTCGCTTCGAGCGCGCGGATCGGTAAACGGCTGGACCTTCTGAGGAATCACTCCGAGAACCGGCACACCAAGGCTGGTCTCGATATCTTCAATTGTCTTTACCGACGTGTCCAGATATTCAACAAAAAACGCAAGACCAATGCCGCAACCCAGCCCGACGATAAGGCTTAGTATGACATTCAATGCCCTCTTGGGACTGACAAAATTGTTCTCCTTTGGCGGAACTGCTTCCTCCCTTACTTCAACAATTTTCTTTGGAATGCGAAGCTCTATTTTCTCTTCAAGCCAACGCATCTCGAGTACATCCCGCACCTTTTTAAGACGTTCCAGTTCCTTTTGAGCAACTTCAAAATCGCGGTATGCCCGGGCCTTTTCAACACGCTCGGCCACCCTCTTGGCTTCCAGCTCCTTTTCCAGTATGTCATACTTGGCCTTGGCCGCTTCGTAATCCGCTCTGACTCCAACTTTCAGCCCCCTGAGGGCGTCCTTGATCTGAACATCAAGTTGCTCAATAGTTGCCTGCACAGAAATAACATCCGGATGATTGGGCCCAAGCGAATTCCGCAGCCTGCTTAACTCCACGGCCGCATTCCTCTTCTTCTCCACAAGTGTAAGCAGAGAAGCATCACCCACAACTCGAGGGCCGGCATCCAGCAAAGCTTCCGGCGACAGGTTGTTTATTGTCTCGTAACGGGCTTTTTTGTCGGCCATCTCCATGTTCGTGCGGATTCTGAATTCCTCCAGGCGCAACATACTGGTCATATCAAACGTCTCTGGAGCCTGTCTGCCGCCTACAACATCCAATTCATGCTCCTCGCGTATCTCCTGAACTTTTGACGCCTGCGCCTCAATTCTCTGTTCATGCTCCTGCAAAGTTGTATACAGGGCCTCCAGATCCTGTTCCTTCTGTTCTCTGGCGTTGCGCAATTGTTGATCACTAAACACATCAGCCACTGTGTTGGCTGCCTCAGCAACCTCCTGTCTTACCGATTTGGCCGGCTCGCTTAGATAAATCTGAATCTCAATCAGGTTCGTGTCCCGATACTGCTGCACCTTCATGCGATCGCTGAGCAGCTTAACGGCCATCTCGAAAATGGTGTCTTCCGACAAACCCGACCACCCGTATGCTTTTGCAAGCTTCTTGTCCAGTGAACGCCGCCGTATAACCTCTTCTATTACAGGCCTGGACTGTATAATTTCAAATTGCGTGGTCAGAAAGAGTGGATCATAGTAATTCACCGGGCCAGCAAATACAGGCGTCTCCTTCCTCCCCTCCTGGTGCACCTGTATCAAGGTGGAAGCAGTGAAAACCTTTGGCCTCGTAAGCGTAAAAAGCACACCGCTGAGAACCACAAGCAGGGTAACTGCTATTACTATCTCTTTACGCGAGCGTATCACTCGCCAGTAATCAAGAAAATGTAGTGTTTCCTGAGAATCAGTCATAAGGAACCGCCCGCTGTGTCAGGCAAAAATTATAAAAATCCCGCATACCTTTCAAAGCATGCGGGCAAAATTATCAACCCAAATGCGTATTGTAACAAACCGAACTACCCATGCGCCAGTTTAACTGCGGATCCATCAGTTTCGCCCGTCTGACCCAGGCAAAAATCCGCCACTGTTTGCATAATCCGCAAGTTGGCATGAATATTTCAGACTAGAAGTGCTTAGTAAGAACAATCCTACTGGTATTTTTACTGTATGAAATATCAACGTCGGAATCAATGTCTTCGTATGTCTGCCGGAATTTAAGAGACATGTCGCGCCTCAGCCGGTAACCCAGAGTTCCTGAAACCGCAACGATATGCTCGTCGCCTTCTACTGATAATGCCCGCCCTTCCGCGCCCGGCGGCAGAAAATCTCGTTCATATTGTCCGAGCGCATATCTTGCTGAAAGCTTTGCTATAATGCTGGCAGGAGTATCAAAATTTACCTGTACCCCGACATCACTGTTTTCCTGAGAAGCAAACGGATAAACATCTGATTCCATGACTCTGTGACTGGCCCAGCACTCAATTTTGGAAAACGGCGCATACCTCCCGGTCAGATGAGCCCTTAGATACGGAAAATCCTTCGTGCCAAGACTGCTTTCCTCATAATCAGCCTGCCCGTAACCGGCGCGCACACCGCCTCTTAGCTGGGGAGTAAAAACCTTTTCAACCCCAAGACTGCCTACAACAACATCGAAACCGCGGTCAAATGCCTCAAGAGTGTCATACTCATAACGGGTTCCCCATACACCGGCAATCAAACCTACAGTGCGAGTAATCCTTCTCCATGCCGTTAAAATCCCGCCAAGCTGTGTTTCGTCCGACTGCTCGGCCACTACGTCTTCGTCGTAGCGTTTAATCATGTTTCTTCCGCTCACATCAACACTGGCCCGCTCGCTGAATTCATAGGTCATCCCGGCTTCAACCTCGTTCCTCATAAAACTCGCGTCGCGTCTCAAAACAGCGCCTTCTTCGGTTACTTCCGGATCATCGGTATACATAAACCTGTCCTGAACCCACGGCTGAATGCGCTGTGTCAATTTAAGCCGAGCTTTAATCCCAAGATCATGAAACAACTCTGTGTCATTCTGAATGTCGCTGGGGTTGCTCCTGTACCTGTACCAAGGCTCATAATAAAGATCCAGGATCAGCCTTTCTTTCTCAAAGAAAGCTTCCAGCCTCGGACGGACAAAATAATCCGTATTGCTCTCTTCTTCAGTGTTGGCGTCCCTGTTATCGGTAAACTCCACGCCCGCACTGCCGGAAAGATTGAACGGGCCAACCATTTTTTCCTGCTCGCCCATTGCGCAGGAAATCGATATCAGTAAAATCAATGTTGCAACGAAGTACATGAATCGGCGCTTTATTACTGTGGTCATTTTCACCCCTGCAATTCTGTCTGATGCCTCAATTCTCGCTGCTGACTTTGGGGCAGAGCAAAAACCGGCCAAGCTATTTATAATTATCTGCATTCTAAAGCCTAGGCAAAGATACCGTCAAGAAAATTTACACAATTCTCGGCATCCTCAGGAAAGCCGCCGTGTGCGCAAACTTACGGTTTGAACTGGCGGAATTAATTTGCTATTCAATGAATATGACAATCAGAACATCCTATAGCTACAAACTGACAGACACCCAGCAGAAAAAACTCACGCGCATACTCAAAGAAGGAAACTATCGGCCGCTTGAAATCCCCCATACTTCTGTGGCCGCTGAAACCGAAAAATGCAAAATAGCGCTTTATAACAGCGGAAAATGCGTCATACAGGGCCGCAACGCGGCGGATTTTGTGACCTTTACTCTGGAGCCGCACGTCCTGGAGTTCGCCGAACTTGGATATGAAAAACTCCACGCCCCGGAAGATTACCAGCCGCACATGGGAGTTGATGAAAGCGGAAAGGGGGACTTTTTCGGGCCCATAGTCATCGTCTGCGCATACGTAGACGAAAAAATAGTGGACAGGTTTCAGGAAATGGGCGTGAAAGACAGCAAACGGATTACAAGCGAAAACAAAGTCCTTGGTCTTGGAAAAGAACTGCGAGAAATGCTGCTCAGACAACACTCCATAGTCAAAATAGGACCGGAAACCTATAACCGGCTTTACACCCGCATGCGAAGCGTAAACAGAATGCTTTCCTGGGCGCACGCCAGGGCGATAGAAAATATGCTGGAAATGATTCCCTCGTGTCCAAGGGTAGTGGTTGATCAGTTCGGGGCGAAACACGAAGTAGAACAAGCCCTGATGAAAGCGGGAAAAGGCATAGATATGGTCCAGAAACACAGGGCAGAATCAGATCCGGCAGTAGCCGCAGCCTCAGTAATAGCAAGAGAAACCTTTGTTCGCTCTCTAAAAGACATGGAAAAACAATACGACACCGTAATACCTAAAGGAGCCTCCGCAAAGGTCAGGGAGACCGCAGGAAAACTGGTACAGACACACGGACCGGAGATTCTGCTGAACATCGCAAAATGTCACTTCAAAACAACCGACGAGGTTCTCGCAACCCTGGGCTTTACCCGTTCGGATCTCGGGCGCCACGGCAAGGCTACTTCAAAACAGTACACCCGTTAAGATATGCGGGTTAATCAGGCTGATCCGCCTTTGCCGTTTCCCAGTTCCACCAACTCCGGGGGCAAACGAGTTGCCTTGCCCTGGCTGTTCATATTGACGTGTACAGTGTAACCCTTCACCAGCAATTCTTCTTCCCGGCACACTTCACAGTCAATCCTCAATCGTATATTCCGGATACAACTGCATACAGATCTGACCTCAATAAGTTCATCATACCTGGCCGGCCTTCGGTAAGTACAACCGCACTCCAGTACCGGAAGAAATATCCCCCTTTTTTCAAGCTCTCCGCAAGGCATGCCGCTCTCCCTAAGCAAGGCCCCGCGAGCCATCTCGAAATAAATAAAGTAATTCGCGTAATAAACAAAGTTGAGCTTGTCAACATGCGCGTAAGGAACTCTTAACCTGTGTATAAAAGTACGGGAAGACATTGCCTCAGCCTCCTTCCAACGAATTACGCAATTCACTGACAAACGAAACAAGCCTGCCGTCCCGAGCCGCCCTGATAAGCGCGCTGCCTACAACAACCGCATCAGCGGATTTGCTAACTTCCCTTGCCTGCGCGCCGCTGCTGACCCCGAACCCTACAGCAATTGGAAGATCCGTCACTTTTCTCAACGCCCCCACATGTTCGGAAACATCGTTGCTCACCCCGCTCCTGGCTCCGGTCACGCCCTTGATCATAATATAATACACAAATCCGCCTCCATTGCGGACAATCCTGGCGGCGCGTTCATCAGGAGTGGTTGGCGCAATAAGCGGCACAAGATACATTCCCGCGCTTTCAACAAACCGGCGGATTTCCCCTGATTCTTCTGCAGGAAGGTCCACCACCAGAAGACCGTCAACCCCAGCCTCCGAAGCTTCCAGGCAAAGGCGCTGGTAACCATAATTGAAGAAAGGATTCACGTAACCAAAAAGCGCTATAGGCGCATCGGTCTTTTTCCGAAGACGCCGAACCATGTCGAGCGCCCTTCCGACATTCATTCCGCCGGACAAAGCCCGCTGCGCTGCCTGCTGAATCGTGGGACCGTCAGCCGTGGCATCCGAAAAAGGCACGCCAAGCTCCAGCATATCTATGCCGGCGTTTATGGCAGCCAGAATATTCTGCTCGGACTCGACCTCAGAAGGATCGCCGGCAGTCAGGTAACCTATAAGCGCCTTCCTGCCCTCGCCATCAAGCCGCTTAAACATCTTGTCAATTCTGTTCATCAGCGTCCCCGTTTCACCATCAAGCCATGTCTTCAGTTAAACACGACAGCACAGTATCCATATCCTTATCGCCCCTTCCGGAAAGGTTCACTATAACAACCTTGTCCGGATCCATTTCCGGCGCATCCTTCTTGACCTGAGCTATGGCGTGCGCCGGTTCAAGGGCGGGGATAATGCCCTCGCTCCTTGTGAATTCATGGAACGCTTTCAGGGCTTCATTATCAGTTATAGAACAGTAGCGAACTCTGCCGCTTTCCGCCCAGAAAGAATGCTCCGGACCAACACCCGGATAATCAAGGCCCGCGCTCACCGAATGAGCATTAAGAATCTGACCGTGCTCATCCTGCAGAACATAGCTTTTGCTGCCGTGCAAAACCCCCACCCTGCCCGCGCCAATACTTGCTGCATGCTCCCCGCTGGAAATGCCACGGCCGGCAGCTTCGACACCAACAAGCTCAACTTCTTTGTCCTCGATAAAAGGATAGAATATGCCCGCTGCATTGCTGCCCCCGCCGACACAGGCAATAATAAGATCGGGCAATCTACCCTCTTTTTCGAGTATCTGTTCTCTGGCCTCAATCCCGATTACCGACTGGAAATCACGCACCATGAGAGGATAAGGATGCGGCCCCGCAACGCTGCCTATTACATAAAACGTCTTGTCAATCTCTGCAGCCCAGGCGCGCAAAGCCTCGCTCATAGCATCCTTAAGCGTCCGGGTCCCCGTCCTTACCGTCACAACTTCAGCGCCAAGGAGCTTCATTCTGGCCACATTGGGGGCCTGCCTGTGTATATCCTCTTCCCCCATGTAAACCACGCATTTCATCCCAAGCAAAGCGGCTACAGTAGCAGTTGCGACTCCATGCTGGCCGGCGCCGGTCTCGGCCATAAGGCGCTCCTTGCCCATCCGCCTGGCAAGCAGACCCTGGCCCAGGGTATTGTTTATTTTGTGCGCCCCGGTATGATTCAGATCCTCGCGTTTAAAGTAAATCTTCGCTCCGCCGCAGTTTTCCGTAAACTGCTTGGCATAATATAAAGGCGAGGGCCTGCCTACATAATCGGCCAGATATGCCTTGAACTCCAAATCAAAGGACAAGTCATTACGTGCAGAAAAATAGGCTTTCTCCACATCGTCCAGCGCCGGTATCAATGTCTCGCCCACATACCTGCCGCCAAAACTTCCGAATCTACCTTTTGCAGAAGACGGATCCATGGTTATCCTTTCCCGCCTGTCGCATGGCCTTGCCTCGCAGCGAACCTGGCTCTTTGAATAAAGTTCCGCACCGATTCCCGATCTTTGACCCCGGGAGCGCTCTCTACCCCGCTGGAAACATCAACTCCCGCAGGGCCAACAGCCCTTACAGCTTGAGCAACATTGGCGCAGGTCAACCCCCCGGCAAGCATCACGCGCTTACCCCGGGCAAACTCCGAGGCAAGCGTCCAATCTGCCGTTACACCGGTTCCGCCATACATCCCCTTTGCCGCAGTGTCCACAACATACCTTTCAACATCCCATAGGCCTGGATCAGGAGAAACAATATCACGCTCCAGCCGGACAGCCCGCCATATTCGGCAGGATATGTGCGCAAAGCGGCTGCTGTCTTCGTCTCCGTTCAACTGCGCGGCCACAAGATTGCTCTCAGCCACAATATCTTCAATAACTTCCGGCGTCTCATTAACAAAAACTCCTACACACCTGGCAGCATCAGGCAAATCCCGCACAATACAGCGCAAATCTTCTCTTCCTATCCCCCTGGGAGACCCTTCATAAAGAACAAACCCAAGATAATCCGCGCCGCTCTCCAAGGCAAATGAGGCGTCACCGGCATTTGTCAACCCGCATATTTTTACATCAAACATAAGCATTCGGCCAGAAATAAAGAAGCTTCAGAATATATTGAACCTGCAAAACGCTCCAGAGCTCACCCGCATTTATCCATTTACCTGCTGTTGTGCCTGCCACTCCCTCTGCGTCCGGATGGCATTAACTAAATCATTAATACTCATAGGTTTTCTTAAACACACATTTCCTGATCCTTCGTGCAGTATCTGTTTTAACCCGCGCTTCATATTATACCCGGTACAGAATACAAAGCAGGGCCTATCCCATTTTCTTTCGCTGGAAAGTTTTGCAATCCGAAAATAAGCCTCCTCGCCGGAGATACCCGGCATAGACATATCCATAACTATCAGTCCATAATTACGCATGGCAAACTGATCAACCGCTTCTTCGCCAGTGCGGGCAGTGTCAATCAACAGTTCAGGAAAATGAGAGCTGATAATGCGCTTGAACATGTCAAGCAACTGCTCTTCATCATCCACAAGCAAAATCCTGTTCAGCAAAGTTGCCTCTTTGTCAGTCATCGCTTATTCCCGTAATTCACTGAATATATCAAACCTGTCGAATATCTTTCTTCGGCCGGGAATCAAAAAACTCAACATAGGGGGCCCGCACCCGCAGTAAAGGTCTGTTTCACGCTTCATCCTGCATTGCGCGTGTTGAACCTAATTCCTGGATCAACCGCTTCAACTCATCCGCCGGATTACCCGCTACCAACAACATCTCACCAACAAGAAATCCATTATAGCCAAGCCGGCTCAACCTCCTGATATCAAACGCGCTCTTAATCCCGCTTTCTGCTACAGAAACCCTGTCGCAAGGCACGGCTTCAGCCATATTTTCAGCAACAGCAAGATCGGTCTCCAGGGTCTTCAGGTTTCTGCTGTTTACCCCGATTATTGCGCCCTGCAGCGAAAGAGCCACCTCGATTTCCTCAACTGTATGCGTCTCCACCAGCGTTTCAAGTCCAAGGCCGAGCGCATATTCATTCAACCGGTTTAAATCATCCCTTTCAAGGGCCGCGACAATAAGCAGAACAACATCGGCTCCCCATGCAGCGGCTTCAAGCGCCTGGTATTCGTGACATATAAAATCCTTGCGCAGCACAGGAAGGTTCGTGGCCTCCCGCACACCCCTGAGATGTTCACCGCTGCCTTTGAAATAGCGCGGTTCGGTCAGCACCGAAACTGCGCTGGCGCCAGCGGCTTCATACCCAGAGGCGATTTCTTCTGGCCGGTAATCTTCAACAAGAATCCCGGCAGAAGGACTCGCTTTTTTAACCTCCGCAATAATTCCGAATCCATCCGCGCCGGTCAAGGCTTTCGCCATGCTGCGATATGTGCGATCTTCACAAGCCTCCGCAAGACTCTCGGGAGAAACGTCTTTGCGCAACCTCTCCACATCAAGTCTTCGCTCTTCTGTTATCTTCTTGAGTATGTTTTCTTTCATGAACCGGAACAAACGCTAATCTACCCGTTGGTAACCGCAACCAGCCCCTCCAGCGCTTTCTGAGCATTGCCGCTGTCAATGGATGACTGCGCCAGTTTGAAACCTTCTTTCAAGTTGGCAGCCTTGCCCCCTGCAACTATGCCTCCGGCGGCATTAATGCACACTATATCCCTGCATGGGCCTGTCTTGCCTCCTAAAACTTCGCGTGTAATCACCGCATTGTGCGAACAGTCTCCACCGGCAAGCTGTCCAGGTTCGGCATAGTCCACCATCAGTTCAACAGGATCAAATTCGTATGTGGCAACCTTGCCATCGGACAACTCGCTTATCCGGGTTCTTGTCGTCGTTGTTATTTCGTCCATACCATCCTTGCCGTGCGCCACAATAGCCCTTTTGCTCCCCAACAGGCGCAATACATCAGCAAACAACTCTGTAAGCTTCGGACTGAAAACCCCCAGTATCTGCCCCTTCGCGCCCGCAGGATTCGTCAATGGGCCCAGCATATTGAAAATTGTCCTTATTCCAAGTTCCTTGCGCGGCCCCATTGCATATTTCATCGCAGGATGCAACCTGGGCGCAAAAAGAAAACCTATGCCTGCATCCCGTATGCAGTCCTCAACAACCTCGGGCATAACATCAAGGTTCACGCCCATCTCAGCAAGAAGATCGGCAGATCCGCACTTGCTGCTGATTGCCCTGTTTCCGTGCTTTGCAACGGGAACACCCGCGCCGGCAACTACAAACGCCGCAGTTGTGGAAACATTAAAAGTGTCGCAAGAATCCCCCCCCGTTCCGCAAGTGTCCACAACAGACAACCCGGCAGCATCAATAAACACCGCATGGCGCCGCATGGATTCAGCGCCGCCGGCTATTTCGCCTACAGTCTCTCCTTTCATCCTGAGAGCCGTGATAAACGCGCCAATCTGAGCCTGGGTGGCTTCCCCGGACATGATAGAATCAAAAGCTTCTGCCATTTCAGGCTGAGTCAAATCCCTTGACTCAACTATTTTTTCCAGATATTTTTTCATTAATTCCTCCCAAAAAACCCATACACCGCATTAACTACTTTTTATGAATCTTTTGACGCCGCTTCCGTGATTCTCAGAAAGTTCCTCAAAAGCCGCTTGCCGCCAGGCGTCAATACTGACTCAGGATGAAATTGCACCCCGTAAGTCTGATGCTCATTATGGCGCATCCCCATTATCTCACCTTCTTCAGTCCAGGCGTCAACGATAAGATCCCTGGGCGCCGGCTCCTTCATTACCGCCAGCGAATGATATCTGCCGGCAGAAAACGGATTTTTGAGGCCCTTGTACAGATCGGACCCTTGCCAGGTAACCATCGAAATTTTCCCATGCATTATCATTCCCGCGTTAGCCACCTCCCCGCCATGAACCACGCCAATGCACTGATGCCCTAAACAAACCCCGAGAACCGGCACCTTCCCGCTGAATTCCCTGATGATATCCATTGATATCCCCGCATCGGACGGCTTTCCCGGTCCCGGCGAGATCACTACCCCTGCGGGATTAAGTTTCGCCGCGGCTTCAACGGTAATTTCATCATTTCGGAATACCTTGACATCAGCACCCTGGCTTGCCATCACCTGCACAAGGTTGTAAGTAAAGGAATCATAATTGTCTATCAGTAATATCATCTTAATAAAACCATTCTCTACAAACAGCCTATCGCCCGCTGCGCAACTCCAACCCCCGCGCAGCCATTTCAACGGCTTTGCGCAAAGCTTCGGCTTTGTGACATGTCTCTTCAAATTCCCGGGTCTCGTCGGAATCAAACACAATCCCGGCCCCCGCCTGTATAGAGGCAATATCGCCCTCAATATCCAAAGTGCGAATCGTAATGGCAAGATCCATGTTCCCGCTGTAACTCACGTACCCCACAGCGCCTCCGTAGGCTCCGCGGGGCTCAGGCTCCAGTTCATTAATTATCTCCATGGCTCGTATCTTCGGCGCCCCGGTCAACGTTCCTGCCGGAAAAGTCGCCCGTATCACATCATACGCGTCAAGGCCCTTCTTTAATATTCCCTCCACCTGGGAGACCATGTGCATCACATGAGAATAACGCTCAATTACCATGTATTCAGTAACTTGGACGCTGCCGAATTCGGCTATCCTGCCCACATCATTTCTTCCCAGGTCAACCAGCATAACATGCTCGGCTTTTTCCTTTTGATCAGCCAGCAACTCGTCCGCCAGTTTCCTGTCCTCCTGTTCTGTTGCTCCGCGCGGACGTGTTCCGGCAATGGGCCTGAGGTCAACCTTGTTGCCAGTAAGGCGCACCATAACCTCAGGGGAAGATCCCACCAGGGTCTGTTCGCCGATTTTAAGGAAGAAAGTGTAAGGAGAAGGGTTCAGAAGCCTTAGCGAGCGGTACAACTGGATAGGAGCAGCATGAACTTTTGCCCTGAACCTCTGGCTAAGAACAGTCTGAATAACTTCCCCCTCGTAAATATACTCTTTAGCGCGAGAGACAATGCTCTTATATGCGTCCTCATCCATGTTGGATGCGAATTCCGGTTCCGGATACTTGAACATGGGAGTTGAAGGAGGATCCTTATCCATAAGGTCGCTCATCTTCTCAAGCTTCCCTCTCGCATCATCATAGGCGGCCTCAGCCGATACATGCTCAGCGGGCCTGGTACAAACCACAAGCTTTACAGTATGCCGCACGTTGTCAAAAACAATGAGCTGGTCGGCTTTGAGAAAACGACTGCGGCACGCAACAGAACTGAACCGGGACTTGGGTTCAGGCAGAGACTCGAATTCATTGACAGCCTCGTACCCCATAAAACCAACCGCTCCTCCGTAAAAACGGGGAAGCCCCGGCACTTCCGCGGCCCTGATTCCTTTATAAACATCTCGAAGCTGCTCCAACTGGCCTGTCCTGCCCATGGAATGATCAACTTCAAACAAAAGTTCAGGGTCAACTCCCACAAAAGAATAGCGGCCCCACTTCTCCCCGCCTTCCATGCTTTCCAGCAGAAATGCATTCTCATTGCCGGCAAACCGCTGCAGCACTGAAACCGGAGTTTCAGTGTCCGCAAGAATCTCCCTGTAAACCGGCACCACATCATATTCGGACGCAAGATATAAATACTCTTTTTTATCAGGACAAATCATGTATGCACCTATAGTCTGCATGAACCCCGACGTCAAGCCATTACCTGAATTTAGCCCGCATATCTCATACTTTTTCGAGCAGAAACGGTTCAGAGCGCTGTTAACCCGCATATCTCACAGAATTCCTGCTGCGAGCGCGGATAGCGCCACTGCG
>CAZIXB010000012.1:0-25537 GCA_964543205.1 uncultured Victivallales bacterium | reverse complement strand
GGTTCAGGAACCATTAAGAAAACAAATCTACCCACAGATTCCGCGGAAGACCCTTTTGTTCAACCCGCCGACAATACCCATCATCGATCCCAGAACAATAAGCATTTCCGTGTCACCAAAATTATATTCTACTAAGCCGTTGAGCAGAATACTTAGGATCATAAGCAGCGCTGAAAAATAAAGCGTGCGAACATCTTTCTTCAGTCTCTTGCCTTTAAAAATAAGATTTATTGCCCGGGCCACAACCGCCAGCATCCATGTGGCGTATAACAGAAAACCCGGAATACCTGTTGCGACAATGATCTGTACAGGATTTGAATGCAGATGGTCTCTACGCTGTTCAACAAGCTGCGACGGAGGATTTTTTTTCGGGTTTTGATGGAGCCATTTGCGCTTTGCGGCATCATTCATGGTTTCGTTTGAAAGCGAGTTGTATCCTATGCCAGTCCAGGGGTTCTCAGAAAACAGTTGGGGCGCAATCTTCGTCCACATTGTAAAACGTCCGCCTTTCCACGGATCCATCTCATCTCTGAGTCCTGCAAGCCTGGATCGAACAGGTGTTGTCGCCGCTGCAGATCCGATTATCAACACAGCCAGAAGCAGACCTTTCCACTTGCGCCGGTAAGCAAGAAATACAAGAGCGAGAATAAGCAGAGTAAGCCAGGATCCTCTCTTAAAATTCAAAAGAATCGCCACAAGTTGCAAACCCAGAACACACCACAACAACCATCCGCTGCCCTTGCGGACAAACAACAAGCCAATGGTGGCAAGGATTCCCATAACAAGCATCTGGCTTCCAGTCATAGACCCGGCGGCAACAAGGGCGTTGTAATAACTCGTACCGTTTGCGGCCGAAACACGGTAGGCTTCCAGCAGATTTGACCAGAGCAGATAGACCGACAGAACCGCACAGCCTGCCGCGAAAAACTTCAGATACTTTTTTACATCTTCGGAGCTACGCACCACCGAAGCAAAAGCGGGTATCGTTGCGAACCAGGCTAGTCTCGATAGACGAGAAAAACCCTGCTGCATATCTACGCCAAACAATATTGTCACCACTGCCCATGTAAAAAATGCAAGAGCAAACCAGGCATCTAAAGTCCATACAGGATGTTTTCCAGTTTTTATCCATTGGAAAATCAGAAGAAGAAAAGCCATGCCGAGAAGCGTCTCGCCAAGGGCGATGGAAAAGGTTATTCCAAACATTGCGCTGTACAACAGTGTTGCGACCCAGCCATACCCTGGTCTTTCTCTTATGTTATATATCATGCCAGTCCCACCAGTTTTAGCTCATCAACAGTAACGCTGCAGAAAGTGAGCCGTTTTCCAGATATAGCGGTCCTTTGCTGTCGCGCGCGCCTGGTTTCCCATGTGTTCTCTTAAGCGTTTGTCCCTGAAAAGTTGATCCATAGCCCGAGTCAGGTCTTCTGTTGTAGAAAAAACTAATCCTCCGCCTTGATCAAGTTTTTCAGTCAGCACCGGGAGTTTGTTCGCTATAATCGGAAGCCCGCTGAGCATGCCCTGAACCATTGCCTGACAGAAAGTTTCACACATGACATTTTCGTCCCGGGAAGCAACTATCATGACATCCATCGAAGAAAGAAACTCAGGAATCTCCGAACTCAGCATCCAATTGTAAGCTATGATGTTGTTTTCCGAAAGCGTTGGAGGATTTTTAAAAGCAACCAGGTGCAGGCGGCTTCTTTTCCTAACCTCCGCCGGCAATGCTCGGAAAGCGGCAATTGCAGTGTCGGCCCCTTTCCATGCATTGTCCAGATATCCCAGCAAGCAGAAATCCACAGTCTGTTTCTCATCGCCTGGCAATTTTGTTATACTCTCGATTGCAGAAGAATCTGTCACGCCATAATCAGCCTCGGCTGTAAATCCCGCCTCCCGGAATTGCGACGCAATCTGCCTGTTTGCTGCCACAACTTCGGTATCCTTGCAAAGCGCCCGGAGAAATCTTCCGGAAGGCTCGCGATGCGCGATCAAAACCCCTTTTTCATATAACCCTGCATTCCTTAGAATCCATAAGGCCGGAATCAAGCCATTGGCAACATTGCCAAGCAACATAACGCGATATGGCTTGCTTTTCAGGCGCAAAAGCTTAAGGGCGCAAAATATTCCATTGATATCCGGCCGGCTGCAACAAGAAACCTCTATGGTATTGATTGTATCCTCGCAGTTAAGCCTGCTTAGCTTTTGAACCCATGATTCATGGCAGACTACATCAACAGGTCTTCCACTCTGCCCAATGTCTTCAATCAGCTTTAGATTAAAAAGCTCTACACCCCGGATCAAGAATGGCAGCTTTGAAAGAAATACTTTGTCAATGAACAATATGTCCTTCTTATTTAATGATGCCTGCATCTGCTGCGACCTCCGGAATTTGGAATTCCCGACAATTTATACTTTGCAGCAAGCAGTTGCAACGACAAGCTGACGCTTTGCCTCAACTAAGCCACATGTAGACCGGCCTTGAGCAAAGTTTACAGGCTTTTGCGTTCTCTTTAATTGGTGTCCCGAAAGCGTTGGTCACCAATTCAAGGGTAAACGGCGGGTCGACGGAAATCTCGCCATTCGTCGAATATGCCGCACACCATTGGCTGCCGTTATTTTTTTTGAAAACAAAAAAATACACCCCTGGCACAGGAGTCAGCTTTCGAGAAAACACGCTTCCTTCCGTCATCTTAATAAAATGTTGCAAAATACCGAAAGCTGGGCGTTTCTGCCATTGGCCGTCTATGAGGTCATCCACAAGGCCAAAGCCGTGGGCGGCAAGCCGCCACCAATACACCCTTTCGGCCATGCCCGAACATATGGCTATCAGCAGATACCTGAGCATGTAGTCGGCATATGTGTCTTCGTCCACACTGGGATCATTGAATCTGGGACCGGGAGATTTATAAGGAGCGCCTACCGGTGAATACACGCCAGTTCCGGACAAAGGCCAATTAGTTTCGGAAATGATCAGACGGTCTTTGCAAACTCCGCTCCATTGCGCAACGGCTTTAGCCATAGCACACTTTTCAAGCAAAGCGAAAGGTCCCTGGCGGTTTTCCGGAGCCCCGCGTCGGTCCACGTACAGGTGGTGTGACAATCCGTGGAAAACAAAGGATCCGGGAGTTTTTTTCAGCGCCGCAATAAGATACTGATATTCAAAGTCAATAACGGCAGGACCGGTAAATCTGACTTCTGGCCGTTCCCTTGCGATATCAGCAATAACCTCAAGCATTCGGGTATACTCACCGGGTTCCCATATCCCCCACTTTACCCGGTTTATGGCATGACCCACCTCAATGTAACCAACATGTTCACTGATATCATCTAAGATAGAAAAAACAAAGTCTTTCCAGATCTGCGGCTCAATAACAGACTGGCGGTCCTGAACCAGCGCAATAGAAACATCGTGACCATGTGCATTAAGTTCTTTTATCCGTTCTCTCTTGAAAATCGAAACTTCGTCATCCTCATGTCTGTAAAGACGCACAAAAACCGGCGGGGCCCCAAGCTCGTTCAGAAACTTTATCTCAGTTTCTGCCCGATCAGGAGCAAGACTCAGCGCAACACCTGCGCGTTTCGACATCGGGACAGGCAAAGTGTAGCAACCTGCTAGAAGATTATGATATTTCTTTAAGATTGGAACCGCGGCGCTGGCAGTAGAAGCCGCTATTCGTAGATTTCGTCCCGGCCGGTAATGCTTCTTCCTGTCTTTACGCCTCATCAGGCTGATTGGTTGAACCGATCTGCTGTCCCACACCCACATTTCTTTTGGCCGTGGATATTTTTGTTGTGGCGGTGTCGCATTTTTAGAGGCACACCGGTAACGGACTGGATGTCTGATCCTTCGAGTGTTGGCATGAGCGGCATAGAGATTCCGGAAGGTCGTCTCCCATTTCTGAAAAGAAATGGGAGGCAGCTCTCCATCAAAATACATTTCCTTGAATACTCGCAGCAGATCCGAAGGCAGCCAAATTCGCGAAATATCCCTGGCCCGTTCCCGCAAAGACAATTCCGGTTTGAGACGTCCCCGGTTGAGATCCACAAACAACGGCTCGCCCCATTTTTCGCGTCCGCTTCCGCATAAGTATATATTCTGGTTGCCAAGATCGTTATGAAGGAAACCGGCCTCGTGCATGCCGTGTATACCGCGAGCTACTGTTTCAAGTAGCGCCATAAACTCGCTGCATTCGGGTTCCTCGCGAAAGAGCCGGATTAATTCACTCTTAAAGCTGACCATTGCCGGATCATACTTCACCACGTAGTAGCTCTCTATCAACCTGGCGCCTTCACGGCGTTCCATGTAGCATACGGGTTCGGGAGTTGAGACTCCGCCTTGCTGAAGCGCTGTTGCAGCCCGCCATGTTTTGAAAGCTTTGGATCCTCTTTTCCTGTCTATCAGATCCTTGATTAGTGGCTGAGGCGCAAAACTCTTTATTACCACCTGTAGTGATTTAGCCGAACCGGATTCAACTTTTTCCAGGAGCAGTCTGGCGATAACATTCCTGTTTCTTGCCGTTCCAAGTCCCAGAGAAGAGCCGGAGCGCAGTTTCAAGGCAATGTTCCGTAAATCCTCTAAGACGTCATCAGATTTGTACTTTTCTGAGATTCTTCCAGTATACGCTCCCAGTCTTAACAAAACACCCGGGGTCACGTCTTCACTTTTCACATTTAACCTTCACCTTCTGGATCAATTTACTGAGACTCTGTTCTCTTTCTGCTTTCTCCTCGAAACGCTTAATCGCCATGGCTACCGCAGTGTAGTCCATTCCTCCGACAGCTTCGCCAATCTCTTTGAGTGTCATTCCACTGTAGCGCCTCAATGCCCACAGAAGAAGAGGTTTCGCACAATTGCCGCGGTGTGACATGAAATTCTGGACTTCCTCGTTTTGCAGACGCTCGATGATCTCAACGAGCTTCTCAACCGATATCCTTGGACGCAACTTGCCGGTTCCCGCAATCTCCCGGCCACCCTTCCCCGCAAGACGGATGCGTTCCCGAAATGCCTCGGTTCCCAGCGCAAAGCCATCAGCCAGGCGCTCTGTTAGCAATGGCTCAACACCCTTTGTTAAGCGTTGTCTTATATCGGCGCGATATCGCGCCGATCCGTTCTCTTTTGTCCCAGCAGCTCGACGCAAAATTTCTTTGGTACACAACCACCCCTGCGATCTCCCGTAGCCTGCATAGGCGCGATATGAACTCCAGGGATATTGCCGCAACTCAGCCAGTCGTTTTGTGACAGTCTGAGGATCAGAAACAGTCAACCCTTTAGATTCTGCCTTCCTGTCAAAATCTTTAAGCCCATACATCTTGCGCATTACAGGGTTGAGGTGTACGTATAAACTCAGCTCATACGCCCAGGCGTTATTTTGGACAGGAATGCTTTTGAACCTCCCCTGCATCAGCGGCCCTACCCGCTCACGGCGCCTGTTAACCCATACCACATAGCTGACGTTTAACCACTGAATCGCCTTGCTGAGGTTTGCATCGGGTGTCTGTACAATAAGGTGATAGTGGTTATCAAGTTCAGCGTGCGAATGCAGAACAACACGAAACCGATCCACCATCTCCTCAAGCAATTCCAGAAAGTGCTCATGTTCCCGGTAATTGCCGAAGATCGTCCTGCGCTCAATTCCGCGAGAGGTAACATGATACCAACCATCAGCTATATCCACTCTCAAAGGCCTTGCCATGCCTGTAAAATTACATACTCCTTGCCATCTGTCAAATGTGAAATGTGAAGACGTGACCCCAATACCTTTGAAATGCTCACTTGACTGATGGGCTTATCTCTTCCAGTATTTGCAGCTATGTCAAATATACACAAAGAGAAATCGTTGGATTCTATCAGTTCGCTCTGCAAGCGACGGGGTTTTATTTACCAGACCTCTGAAATATACGGCGGTATTAACGGATTCTGGGACTATGGTCCTCTTGGTTGCGAATTGAAAAGAAATATCAGGGACGCATGGTGGCAGGATATAGTAACTAGCCGAGAGAACATTGTTGGTCTCGATAGCTGTATAATTATGCACCCCCGGGTGTGGGAAGCCTCAGGCCACATCGGCGGGTTTGCCGATCCCATGGTCGATTGCAGACAGTGCAAGAAGAGGTTCAAGGCCGATCAGCTTTGCGAAGAACAGGATAAGAGTCTTCTCAGAAAAGATTCGTCTTATGCCCTCCCTGACGGCATCAAATGCCCGTCTTGCGGCCGCGCGGATTTCACTGAAATTCGTGAATTCAATCTGATGTTCAAGACATTCATTGGGCCGGTGGAAAACGATTCCTCCGTGGCGTATCTCAGACCAGAGACAGCGCAGGGAATTTTTGCCCAGTTCAGCAATGTACTGGCTACTTCACGTCAGAAAATCCCTTTTGGCATAGCCCAGATGGGAAAGGCATTCAGAAACGAGATCAACCCCCGTAATTACACTTTCCGTTCTCGCGAGTTTGAACAAATGGAGCTTGAATTCTTTATTAAACCGGGAACAGAAGACCATTGGCATGGTTACTGGGTGAACGAGCGGCTGAAATGGTACGAATCCATAGGCCTTCCAGGAGGAGATCTGGGGCAGCATGTCTATCCGGATGATGAACTGGCGCATTATGCTTCGGCATGCACTGATGTTACTTACCATTTCCCTTTCGGAATTCAGGAACTTGAAGGTATAGCCGCCAGGGGATGCTTTGACTTGTCCAGGCACCAGGAGTACAGTGGAAAGTCTATGGAGTACTTTGATCAGGCGGCCAATGAGAAGTATATACCTCATGTTATAGAACCATCCGCCGGAATAGATCGTATTGCCCTTGCCCTTTTGTGCAATGCGTATTGTGAAGAGTGGGCGCCCAAAGGCAAAACGGAAGGCCAACCGATGCCTGCTGAACCCGGCAAGGCTCCACCCGAAGGCTATGAAACGCGAACCTTGATGCGTTTCGCGCCAAAAGTCGCGCCGATAAAGATAGCTGTATTCCCGCTCCTCAAAAACAAACCCCCGCTGGTTGAAAAGGGTCGCGAGGTTTTTGAGATGCTTCGCAGCCGCTGGACTGTCGACTGGGATCAGGTCGGCACCATCGGCAGACGCTACCGCAGGCAGGACGAAGCAGGAACGCCTTTTGGAGTCACCATAGATTTTGACACATTGGAAGACGCAACGGTGACGGTAAGAGACCGCGATTCAATGAAGCAGGAACGGGTTGCGCTTGCAGAACTGTCAGACCGTTTTTCGGAGTTGTTAGACTAAATCGCTATCACGGAGGCTTGGAATTAATCTCCGGCGCTATTCGCATGAAAAAAGAAGACAATATGGATTTTGCCCGCGTTGATCTGGATCGCGCTAACCGCTGCGGTGCGCCGGAGACTGTATACTGTCCCGGCAAAAGCGCGGAGCAAATTACGTCAATACTGCTTTCTCTCAAGAAGGCCGGGCAGAATGCCATGGCATCCAGGGCCAGCTTGGAACAATTCGAGGCAGTACGCGCCCGGATACCGGAGACCAAATGGCACCCACAGGCAAACGCGATTACGCTCGATGTCGCCCCCACCCCGGAGCCGGTGGGACTGGTAACGGTCATCTGTGCAGGAACCTCTGATATCAATGTAGCCGAGGAAGCCGCGCTTACTGCCGCGCGAATGGGCGCTCGGGTCAAAAAGATTTTTGATGTTGGCGTCGCCGGACTGCACCGTGTCATGAATCATGTGGATACGCTTAATCAATCCAACGCGGTTGTAGTGGTAGCCGGAATGGAAGGGGCGCTCGCTTCTGTGGTAGGAGGACTGATTGACAAGCCGGTAATCGCAGTGCCAACAAGCGTTGGCTACGGAGCCGGATTCAAGGGTGTTGCCGCATTGCTCACTATGATCAACTCATGCGTTCCCGGCATCAGTGTTGTAAATATCGATAACGGTTTTGGCGGAGGCGCAGCGGCGGCGATTATCAACCGGACTGCTGTCGGCAAGCAAAAAAATGATGAGTAACTCCGGGAATATAGCCAGATTTGACAGCGTTGGCGGAGCCAGCGGAGACATGATTCTTTCAGCTTTTCTTGACCTCGGCGTGAACAGCGAAGATTTGATATCTACCCTGAAACAGCTTGATATCGAAAATTTTCAACTTATTCCACAAAAGGTTGAGCAGAATGGACTGCACGGCACCGGTCTTGAAATCAAAATTGATCACCACCTTAATCATCACCACCGAACTTTCCCGGACATTCAGGATATCCTTGAAAAGTCAGGCATTGAGACAAAAGTCAAGGATACAAGCCTTCAAGTATTCCGCAAACTGGCTGAAGCTGAAGCTTCTGTACACAACACAACGCTGGACAAAGTGACATTTCACGAAGTAGGGGCAGCGGATTCAATCATCGATATTGTTGGCTCCTGTTTCTGTCTTGAGAGCCTGAAAATAGAAAGCGTAACAGTCGGCCCGCTTCCCGTCGGCCGGGGAACAATACCGGCTGCGCATGGCCTTCTGCCTGTGCCGGTCCCAGCCACTTGCCTGCTGCTTCGGGATCATCAGATTGTCCGGACAGAAGAGAACACTGAACTGGTTACACCAACAGGAGCAGCCCTGTTGGCGACATGGGAGGAGCTTCTGCCACCTGCGGACTGCGAAGCGACTATCAGTAAAACCGGGCATGGATTTGGTTCCAAAAAGCTTTCTGCGCGTCCGAACCTTTTGCGGATTTCGCTTTTGAGCGCCTCAAAAAAAGAGCATGAACCATCGGACTACTGTATTGTGCTGGAATCCAATATTGACGATACGATTCCTGAATTACTTGGCTCACTGGCATCCAGGCTGTTTGAAGCCGGCGCCCTGGAAGTGTTTTTCACAGCCGCACAGATGAAAAAACATCGTCCGGGAACACTGCTTTCGGTTCTGGCAAGGCCGGAGGACCTAGCCTGCATCAAGGAACTGATTTTCAGGGAAACAACAACTTTCGGAATTCGTGAATACGGAGTCAGCCGAACAACGCTGGCCAGGCGCTCGCATGCGGTTCAAACCCGATACGGTCCGGTAAAGATAAAGATTGGCGCCCTGCAAGGCGAAGATGTTACGTGGTCACCGGAATATGAGGATTGTGCGCGAATCGCAAGAGAACAGCAGACGCCTGTCCGCAAGGTTTACGAAGCCGCTCTGAGAGCACATCCCGACAAGTTTGAAGAGATTAAGAAACACTGACTTTCTTCAGCATTTTGTCTTTTTCAGTAGGCTATTGGATCAGATGGCATGTTTATAGATTTCTGCCGCTCCAGTTCAATTTTCGGCGAAGCACTGAAAAATAACTGTAACCGGGAAGGTGCAGGAACCTGACTGTCTCAGGGGCGCGTTGTGCTTCTATGCTGTCGCCTTTCTTCAGGGACTGTCCAACCTGGCCATCAATTGACAAAGGGATTTCATCGTCCGATGCTGCCACCCGCACGGTAATTGTGCTGGCATCCGGCACCAGCAACGGCCTGGAACTCAGGGTATGAGGGCAGATAAGCCCGATAACAAAGGACTGGGTGTCAGGAGTAACGATGGGCCCTCCTGCAGACAGCGCATGGCCGGTGCTTCCGGTGGGTGTTGAGATAATCAGTCCGTCGCAGATATACGAGGTTACGCTTTCGCCGTTAACCGAAACATCAAGGCTCACTACCCGCATGGATCCCCCTGTTGCAATTACAACATCATTGAGCGCCCGGTATTGAGCCAACTTTTTACCGTTACACAATACCTTACAGTTGATAACAGAACGTGAACTGATAGAGTAACTGTCGGCGGCAATACATTCGATCGCTTTTTCCAGCTCTGCGTGCGAAACACTTGTTAGAAATCCAAGTCCACCCATGTTAATGCCCATTACTGGAATGTTGCAAGCGGCCAAAACCCTTACAGTGCGCAGCACTGTTCCATCACCTCCCAGCGCCAATACCGCATCAGCGCTTCTACACATTGTGTCAACATCAACAACCTTGCAGCATTCGACAAATTGCCCGGTCTCTTCGTTTGAGAAAAGCTTTATGCCTAATTCTTCAGCTTTAGCGGAAAGCCTGCTTAAAATGTGGGGAGCATCCTTTTTACTGGTGTTGGCTATCACTCCAAGATTTCTCATAAACTTTCCCCATGGTTATGCGAGAATATTCCCGGCGATACAGGAACCTTACAGTGCGCAAGGTATTCGATGTTCCCTGCTGGCCCCCGCAGCGGCGATTCCTCAACACCTACAAACTCAAGGTCAAGTTCCCCCATCCCGAAATCACGCACTTTATCTACAGCCCGTTTACGTGTTTCCGGATCGCGAACTACGCCTCCTCTGGCAACCTCATTCCGCCTTGCTTCAAACTGAGGCTTAATTAGCAAGACCAGTTCTGCGCCCGGAGAATTTACTTTTATAACAGCCGGCAGCACCTTAGTCAACGAGATGAAAGACACATCAATTGTTGTAAACCGAGGCTTTTCAAGAAAGCTCGCGGGCTCCAGATACCTTGCATTGACTTTTTCCATCACTATAACCCGGTCATCATTTCTCAATTTCCAGTCCAACTGGCCTTTTCCGACATCAATGCAGTAGACTTTTGCGGCTCCATGCTGTAGCATGCAGTCAGTAAACCCGCCGGTGGAAGACCCGACATCCATGCATACCATGCCGTCAACATCCAAGTTGAAATACCTGAATGCACCCTCGAGTTTTTCGCCGCCTCTGCCGACAAACCTGGGTTTCTCCTTAGCCGTGATCTTTGCATTTGTATCTATGCGCATCCCGGATTTGCCATACACATGGCCGTCTATGAGCACCTTGCCGGCAAGAATCATACGCTGCGCCTTTTCACGGCTGTCAACAAGACCGCGCGCAACAACCAGCCTGTCTAAACGTTCTTTCTTCATGGGGCAATCCGCTCTATTCTCTTCTTTTGCCGAGGGCCGACAGAACCCTTCCGCAAATTGATTCAGCTGTTAATCCAGCAGTTCTCATCAGCTTGACATTGGTTCCATGTTCGATAAACCTGTCCGGCCATCCCACCTTTATAACGGGCAGGGATGAGTTGGATGCATGAACATGCGATTCAACAAGCGAGCCGAAACCGCCAAATTCTGCGCCGTTTTCAAGAGTGACCAGAGCCCTGCTTCTCCGGCAATGCTCGTTTAGAAGATCATGGTCCACAGGCTTGACAAAACGGGCATTAACAACGCCTGCTGATATGCCTGATTGTTCAACCAGCTTTGCGCATTCTTGCGCTATTTCAACCATATCGCCGAGCGCCCAGAACCAGACAGCTCCGTCTAAAGAGCCATCAACAGGTTCTCTGGCAACCACCGCTTTGCCGACAGACAACAGCTCGTGCTCTTGTTTCAGGGAAACGTCTTTGCCGCCTTTGGGATAACGAATAATAACAGGGTAGTTCATCTGAAGGGCAGTATAGAGCATATTGCCAAGCTCAAACTCATCGGCGGGTTGCATGATCGCAACATTGGGTATTGAACAGGCCATAGGAAGATCAAACATGCCGTGGTGTGTCGGCCCGTCAGGTCCTACAACGCCGGCCCGATCCAGGCAGAAAACTACAGGAAGGTTCTGCAGACAGATGTCGTGGACAAGAGAATCTATGCAACGCTGAAAGAAGGTGGAATATACCGCAAATACCGGTTTAAGGCCGGCGGCCGCAAGACCTGCAGCAAACACGGCGCCATGCTCTTCTGCTATTCCAACATCAAAGAACCGTTCTGGAAATCTGGCCGCAAAAGCTGTCAGCCCGGTTCCGGCCTGCATGGCGGCTGTAATTGCCACCACTTTTTCGTCCCGTTCCGCTATCTGGGCAAGCGACTTGCCGAAAAAAGCGGAATATCCGCCCGGCTTGTTTTCGGTGGCTTTTCCTGACTCAATATCAAATTTACCTGTGCCGTGCCAGTGGTCAGGTCTGGCTTCCGCAAAAGAGTATCCCTTGCCTTTCTGGGTGGAAACATGAAGCAGAATGGGCTTTGTTGAATCTTTCGCGACGGAAAGAGCATCCAGCATGGCGGGAATATCGTGTCCATTAATCGGCCCGACATACCGCAACCCGAACTCCTCGAACAACACACTCTTAAGGAAGAGACTTTTAGCTGCTTCCTCAATGCGATAGTAACTGGATCTGAGCCAGTTCAGGCGCATCTTTCCGGCAAGCGTTTCAACTGAACTCTTGTATCTGTTGTATCTGGGATTCGCCAAAAGCGAACCCAGATGTGATGAAACTGACCCCACATTTGCGCCAATAGACATTTCGTTGTCATTGAGGACAACAATTAACCGTTTTGTCGCGCCGGCAAGGTTGTTCAATGCTTCAAATGTAATACCGCAGCCAGCAGCTCCGTCGCCAACTACAGCAACAATATTTTCGTTTGCAGCCATTAAATCGCGCGCGCAGGCCATGCCCAGCGCAGCAGATAATGCTGTTCCCGCGTGCCCTGCCCCAAATGCGTCGTATTCGCTTTCCGAACGTTTCAGAAATCCCGAAAGGCCACCGTCCTGGCGGATTGTGGGAAATTGTTTTTTCCGCCCGGTCAGAATTTTATATGCATAGGTCTGGTGGCTCACATCCCACAAAATCTTGTCTGCAGGCAGGTTGAAGGCTTTAAGAAGCGCAACTGTCAGCTCTACTGTGCCAAGACTTGCGGCAAGGTGGCCGCCGGATTGACTTACACAATCTATAATCATTTCGCGGACATCATCGGCAAGCAGTTGCAACTCGCTTACAGGCAATTCTCTGATGTCGCAGGGACTATTGACCTTATCCAGAATTCTAAGTTTACTTGTTTTGCCAACTGTCTGCCGCAACTTTACATCCCCCTTTTTAAATTTACACTCAAGCGCCTTCGGTTTGTCGTCTCAGCCGCGGGTCAAGGGCGTCTCGCAGCGCGTCACCCAGAAGGTTAAAAGCAAGAACGACCAGGAATATGGCAAGCGTAGTAAAAGTAAGCTCCCACCAGACCCCATGCCACAATCTCATTCTGGAGCTTCCAATCATAGCGCCCCAGGATGGCTCCGACTGAACGCCTATCCCGAGATAGCTCATGATCACTTCTGTACCAATCGCGGAAGGAAATCGCAACGAAAAGGTGATAATTATAATGTGCGCGACATTAGGAAGTATATGCCTGAATATGGTGCGAAAAGAACCGATCCCCAAGGCGCGGCACGCGCGCACATAGGTCCGCTCCTTATGTTTTATGACTTCCCCGCGGATCAGACGGCATAATCCCACCCAGGTTGTTAGTCCTATCCCAAGGTATACCCCAAGAAGCCCTTTGCCAGCAACCATTGATATTGCAAGAATAAACAGCAATGTCGGCATTGAGGCAACGGTCGAGTATAGCCATACCACAATATCGTCAATCCAACCCCCAAAATAACCGCCAAGGCATCCAAGAATCACGCCTATAGGAATCGCAATAAATGATGTTATAATGCCGACTTTGAAAGCTATTCTGGCTCCCTGAACAAGTCTGTGCATTACATCCCTTCCGAGGCCGTCAGTGCCCATGGGATGTTCAAGGGAGGGAGGAAGGTATTCCTTGTCTAGATCTTTTACGTCATAAGGCGGTTGTTCTCCTTTTACTTTTTCCGCATTCAGGGTTTTTACCAGTAGTGTTTTTACCGGATGCAGGGCAGTAGGGAACTTCGAGTCTATGATGTGGTAACGCCAATACAAGACCTCGCCGTACAATGCCGCAGCAAAGAAAATTGCGATAATCCATACCGAGACTACCGAAAGTTTCTGGCCTTTTATGTTCCGCAAAACTGTCCGCCATATGCCACGGTCTTGTTTTAGTTGGTCGTCATTAAAGGGTTTCATTTCAGCCTCACTCTTGGATCTGCAACAGCATAGCTAAGGTCGGTCACCAGGTTGGCAACAATATAGATAAAAGCCCCTAGCAAAACCACCGCGCGAATCACATCAAAATCCGAACTGTTCAACGCATTTATGGACATTCGTCCTAATCCCGGTATTCCAAAAAAAGTTTCCAGCAACAGGCTTCCGGTATAAAGGTAAGGAATGGTAATGATAACGCTGGTAAGTATTGGTATCATAGCATTACGCAACACATGCCGGAAAAGCACTCTTCGCTTTGTCGCGCCCTTTGCAAATGCTGTGCGAACGTAGTCCTGGTACATTTCGTCAAGCATGACGGTCCTGTAAAAACGCAGGCTTGATCCAAGCCCATGAGCAATCCCAAGCAGGCAAGGCAGAACCAGATAAGAAAATGACTGGTATCCCCAGACAGGGAACCACCTTGTGAGATATCCCAGCACATATTGACCAAGAACAAGCCATACAAGGTAATTGACACTCATAAGAACAACGGACATTATCACGAAAAATCTGTCGATGAGTGAGTTTCGAAAGAAAGCGCATATAAGGGCCAGGGTGATAGCAAGGATAAGACCAACCACAAATATCGGAACAGTCAGCGCAAGCGATGGAAGTATACCTTCTCGCAGCATGGTTGTCACTTTCTGGTTAGTAGAATGTGAGACGCCAAAATCAAGGTGAAGAATCTGGTTTAGATAAAACACAAGCTGAGAGTCAAACATATGTTTCATCCGCCGCCTCAAGCGAATGGATCGAACATCCAATTTTCCAGATTCGACTTTAAAGCTTGAAGTAAAACCCGCAGTGTTGCCGCCCGTCTTAAAGATGGTTTCAATTTTGTGCCATTCGCCGGATTCAAGCTGTGTCTCATCAATGACACCGCTGTTGTCCTTTACAAGGAATGTTCCGGTTGACTTTCCCGGCAAACGATAGCTGATTTCCCACTTGAACGTTTCATTGGTGTTGAGATTGAAATTCAAGGGAATAGCGAATTCACCCTTATCTTGAATGCTGATAATGGCTTCGTCTCTGTTGTATTCAACGCCTTCGACCATTTTCCAGTTGCCCTGGAGATCCTCGAACCTGCTGTCTTCGTAGGCTCGCGTTTCAGCCCACAACCCGAAAAAGAGGGGCTTATTATATCCTCTGCGCTCGTCAAATTCCTCAAGCCGTTTGGCCGTAACATTTTTTCCCAGTTTGGCAGCGCCTGGACTTCCTCCTGCAACGTTAAACAGAACAAACGTTATCAATATGACTCCGAAAACAGTCGGAATCATATAAAGAATTCTTTTAAGCGCATAACGCAACATAAATATCCCTCGCTCTTCCCATGGTCATTCGGAGCGAATACTCTCCCGCCAGTGCATTTGCCCGTATGTACGGCGCCACTTTTTCCTGGCTTCAACATCTATCCGATAATACTTTTCCATGCCGTAAGGAAAATCATGAGGCTTGTAATTTTTCATCCAGGAATGGACCAACCCGTACGACATAGGGTGATGCATGAATATCCATGGACAATCTTTTATAACTATCCTGGACATTTTCCTGTAAAGCCTGGATCTCTCAGGTGAGTCAGGCATTGTGGCAATTTTCTGGTATAATGCGTCAAATTCGGGTGATCTGTAGTTGCTATGGTTAGGTCCAGGCGAACCGTTGGGGCCATAGAAAAGCTGGAGAAAATTTTGCGCGTCAGGATAATCAGCTATCCACCCAAGACGATACAACTGGCATTGCCGCCTATTGAGTTTTTCGAGAAACTCCGGCCAATGATTATAGCTCGCTTCCAGGATAACGCCAATTTCGCTGAAAAAATCAACCAACAGTTCCACGGACTCGCGTGTGGCAGCATCAGCAGCGCTGCCCAGTTCAATGGTTAATCTGAGTCGTTCGTCTGTATCACTGTCGATACCGCCGGGATATCCGGCTTCTGCAAGCAGCTTTTTAGCAAGTTGGATATCAAAAGGAAACGGGCTGGGTTCATCCAAACGTCCTTTTACGCCAGGGGGAATGGGCCCCTTGGCGCGTATGATACGGTTATTGTAAAACTGAACCCACTTCTTGCTGTTGAATGCGCATGTCAGCGCCTGCCTGAGTTTTCGCCGTCTGGCGTCAGTTTCAGGATCAGGACTGCTGCCAACCACGGGATCGTCCATATTGAAGCCAATGTAAAAGACGTCGAGAGTGGGAGATTTGTACAGACGTATACCTTTTTCGTTCAAGGTTCCAGTCAAATGGCGATCCTGTGTAATAACAGCGTCCCAGTTATTTCGGCTGATTCCGGAAAATTCAATGTCTCCGGTTACGAATTTGAGCCATGCCGTTGAACCATCGTCAATGACATACTGAACGATTCGGTCGATAAAAGGTATCGGTTTGCCGGTGTCGGCAGACAGAGCTTCCTTTCCATCTCCCCGAGCGACGTTTTCAGGATATGTTTCGACTCTTCCGGTTTCTTTCCATTTAGGATTGCGCGCAAATACAACGCGGTAATTCCTTCTCCAGCTTTTCAGAATATACGGACCTGTTCCCACCGGGTTATTCAGGAATCTGTCTCCATAGTATTCTACTGCTTCCCTGGGAACCGCGAAGGCATAGTGCATGGCAAGCACCCAGAGGAGCTGGGGATACGCATTTTTCAACCGGATCTTGAAAGTATAACGGTTTTCAACCTTCAGTCCTTCCACTTCCATGGAATAGTCCGTTGGCTTTTCAGACCTTGAAGCTTCCCTGAATTTATCCAGTCCCGGAATTTTATTGCGAAACGCCCAGTAGCCAGAGGACTCATTTTTAAGGTCGGCCACACGCTTTATAGAATACACAAAATCATTGGCTGTCAGTTCCCGTCCGTTGCCGCCATTTTCGACAAAACACGGATCATCCTGAAAAAAAATGCCTTTTCGAATCCTGAAGGTATACGTAAGACCGTCCGGTGAAACCTCCGGCATCGACTCTGCGAGATTCGGTTCTAGCTGATAAGGTCGCGCCAGGTATGAATACTGAAGCAAGCCTTCATAAATTTTACTGATCGCGCGCGATGAGGATACATCCCCTGCCCTTACCGGATCAAACCCGGGTATGCGTGAGGTCAGGCCGTACATTACCACTTCCCCGGGTTGCTGAACCCTGAGACCGTCATCCCTGCAACCGGATATACATAACACTATCAGTAGAAGGACTGAATAAACAATCCGCCTTCTATTAGAGACGGCCCTGCGGCAACGGCGCGGCGGAATCCTGATCAGTCTCATTGGTCGCGGTCGGCCTCTTCAGGCATAGTATTGTCCGAAGATATGTCGGACTGGCCGGTCTCTACATCTTCCGCGGTTATCTCCATATCTTCCGGCATCACAACATCTTCGGTGCCCGAACCCCCGCTGGCTTGTTCTTCTGTGCTGTTCTCGCTCTGCTTGAGTTCAGATGGATCGACCGGAGTTACTTCTATAGGCCCCTGCCTTATTGGCGCAACCGCGCCGACGTCCCGGCCGCTCGTGTACATTATTCCAAGCAATGTAGTATTGACAAAAAAGATGATTGCCAGAATCACCGTTGTTTTGGTCAGCACATTGCCCATCTGTGCTCCAAATATTGATTCGCCAACGCTGCCGCCAAACGCCATGCCCATTCCCTGACTCTTGCTTTTCTGAATCAGTATAACGCCTATCAGCAGGATGCTGCTGATCACTTCTATAGTAATCAAAATAGCTTTTAGAATTGCAACTGCCATGAGTCTTTCCTCTATACTGCTTTTTCCACTATTTCAACAAAAGACCGAGATTCCAGGGCTGCTCCGCCTATGAGACCTCCGTCAACGTCAGGTTGCGAGAATATTTCTTCTGCATTCCCCGGCTTGATACTGCCGCCGTACTGGATGCGAATGGAAGACGCTGTGTCCTCGCTGGACATGCCCGCCAGAGTTCGCCGTATAAAAGCGTGCATCTCCTGTGCCTGCTCCGGTGTAGCGGTGCGGCCGGTTCCGATGGCCCAGACCGGCTCATACGCCACTATAACTTGCTTGAGATCCTCTCCCAATCCCTTCAGGCTGTTTCGCACCTGGGTTTCAACGACCGATTCGGCTTTTCCTCCGTCACGATCCTCGAGGCTTTCCCCTACGCACACTATCGGCAGCAGGTTTGCCTCCAGGGCCGCATTAAGTTTCTTATTTACAGTCTCGTTATCTTCATGGAAATAAGCGCGCCTCTCGCTATGCCCCAGGATGACGTAATGGCAATACATATCGCGCAACATTTCCGCAGAAATCTCGCCTGTGTATGCCCCGTAGCTTTCCCAGTGCATATTCTGCGCGCCAAGCTTGACATGGCTGTCGCGTATCTCTTCTCCGACAGCCTTCAGAGCTGTAAACGGAGGACATAGAACTACATCGACATCTCTTCGTTCGCCGACTTCTCTGTTTATGTCCGAGGCCAGAGACCTGGCTTCAGACAGTGTTTTGTTCATTTTCCAGTTACCGGCGACTATTTTTTTTCTGATTTTTTTCACTTCTTCCCCCCCCATAAAGTCAACCTCCCAACGCTTGTTAACACAACACATTCCTCTCTTAACAAAATATTTTATTTGTCGCTCAGAACAGATATGCCCGGCAGTTCTTTACCTTCCAGAAATTCGAGGCTTGCGCCTCCTCCAGTGCTTACATGGCTCATTTTGTCTGACAACCCGCTCTTGTTGACTGCGCTCACGCTGTCTCCCCCGCCTATAATGCTTACACAATCGTCATTTTCAGCAACGGCTGAAGCAATTGCCAGTGTTCCCTTGGCAAATGGCTCCATCTCAAAACACCCCATCGGCCCGTTCCAGACAATAGTTTTAGCTTTCGAGATTCTTTCGGAGAAGGCTTTCGCGGTTTCAGGTCCTATATCCAGAGCCATCCATCCGTCTTCAATTCCGGTCTCTCCGACCACCTTAGTTTCAGCAGCAGCATCAAAATCGTCGGCTATAACATGGTCTACAGGCAGGAGAAGTTCAATGCCTTTCTCCGCCGCTTTATCAAGAGTTTTTTTCGCCAGTTCGACCTTCTCCTCTTCAAGGAGAGATTTTCCGATTGGTATGCCTTTGGCCTTGTAGAAGGTATAAACCATACCGCCGCCTACGAGCAGCGTATCGACTTTATCAAGCAGGTTCATTATGACGTCGATCTTGCCGCTGATCTTTGCTCCGCCCAATATGGCAACGAAAGGCCGTTGTGGTTTTTCAACAGCCTTGCCAAGGTAATTGATTTCCTTTTCCAGAAGAAAGCCAGCAACCTTTGTATCAAAATTGCGCGGAACAACAGCCATAGAAGCGTGAGCCCTGTGCGCTGTGCCGAAGGCATCGCTGACGTACACGTTGCCAAGCTCGGCAAGTCTCCGAGAAAATTCTTTCTGTTTTTCTTCCATCCTGGCCGTGGCGGCTTTTTTGCTCTCTTCATCGGAGTCCTCTGGAAAGGACGGCTTGCCTTCTTCTTCGGCATGAAACCTCAAATTCTCAAGAACAAGTATTTCGCCGGGTTTCAATTCCATGGCTGCGCTTTTTGCTTCTGGTCCCACGCAATCGGGTATAAAGGCAACATTTCTCTCAAGTAGCTCCGAGAGTCGTTCCGCAGCAGGCTTCAAGCTCATCTCAGGCTCTGGTTTGCCCTTTGGCCGTCCCAGATGACTCATCAGCACAAGGGAAGCGCCCTGCTCTAACACGTACTTTATTGTCGGCAATGCAGCTCTGATACGCGTGTCATCCTGAACCTGCCGATTCTTCAGGGGAACATTGAAGTCAACACGCATCAAAACCTGTTTCCCATTAAGATCAACATCCTTTACCGTTTTCTTTTGCATATTCATAACTACGCATGCCTCCAATAAAAACAACACCCCGCGCGAACGGATTCGCCGCGGGGTGTGTCCTTCACTAAGTCCGACTTATAAAGCCGCCATTTTCTTGAACAGATCCACGCAACGACTCGAATACCCGTATTCGTTGTCATACCATGAAACAAGTTTGATCATCTTTTCCCCGATCTTCATTGTTGAGAGCGAATCAAAGATGCTGCTGGCTGAGGCGCCGATTATGTCGGAGCTCACCAGCGGATCCTCGCTGTACTCGAGGATACCGGCCATGCTGCTTTCTGCCGCATTCTTTACAGCTGCGTTTATATCATCTACTGAAGCTTCCTTTTTAAGCTCCACGACGAGATCAACCAAAGATCCGTCTACGGTTGGAACCCGCACCGCCATGCCGTTCATTTTACCCTTCAGTTCGGGTATAACCAGTCCAATTGCCTTTGCTGCTCCCGTGGTAGTCGGAATGATATTGGCGGCTGCAGCCCTCGCTCGCCTTTTGTCTTTGTGCGGAAGATCCAGAATCTTCTGATCATTCGTATAACTGTGAATCGTTGTCATCAGCCCTTCTTGAATTCCGAATGCGTCATTCACAGCCTTTACCATAGGCGCAAGGCAGTTTGTTGTGCATGAAGCATTTGAAAGAATCTTGACATCGGAGTTCAGATCCGAGTCATTGACACCAAGCACAACCGTGGCGTCCACGTCATCAGGCGACTTGGCTGGAACACTCAAAAGAACCTTTGGAGCCCCTGCTTTGAGGTGGAGTTCGATCTTATCGCGGGTACGAAAAACGCCCGTGCTTTCAAGCACCACGTCAACCCCCATGTCCTTCCAAGGAAGTTTGGAAGGATCTTTTTCAGCCAGAACCTTCAATTCTTTTCCGTCAACCACCAGGGAATCGCCGTTAACCTGCACATCACCGTCAAACCTTCCGTGGGTTGAATCAAATTTTAACAGGTGCCCCAGCATGTCCGCGTCGGTAATATCGTTAACGGCCACGACTTCAACATCAGGATCCGCATGAGCAATCCTATAAACAACTCTTCCGATCCTACCAAACCCATTAATTGCTACTTTTGTTGCCATATTCTTCTTTCCTTTCTTACAACCTTTATCTTTCTTTACTACTGAACTTCGCCATCGAGACAGCGCCATGAGCCCGCGTTTATGCGCCCCTCTCAGGTCAACAACAGTCTGTAACATACCCCAGAGCTTCTAATGCGTCAACATAGGGTTTTAATAAAATGAATTGCAGTCTTTTATAGCAGAGCCGGCATTCTTATAAATGCGAAATGCTTCTTATGATGCGGATCCTGCCGCATTCTGCAAGGGATGCCCATGATGACAATTGCCGCATATGGTTCGTTTTCGGTTGTGGGGATCAAGGATGAAAATGTAGAATTGAAACTTGTATGAAAATTATCTATCGACACTTATTGAAGGAATATATTCCGCCCTTGTTCTATTGTGTTCTGGGGTTCTCTCTTATATTCCTGCTATGCGATCTGTTCGGAAGGTTTGCAAGGACCCTTAAGGCGGGGCTCTCTCCGCATGTTTTTGTCCTTTTCTTTACCGCAAGAATGTTGCCGTCTCTGGAATATTTGCTTCCGGCAGCTTTGCTCTTTTCTACATTGTACACACTATGGCAACTTGGACGAAATAATGAAATAACAGCCATGCGCGCCGGCGGGGTAAGCGTTTATCTTATAGCTATGCCTTTTCTGGTTATCGGCCTGATCATGAGCCTCTTCTCTGTTGTTATCAAGGAAGCCGTGGTTCCGGCAGCTATGCAATGGGAGCACGATTTAAGATATAACAACATGAAGCCTGTAGAACAGAAGGTTGTTCACGATCAACCGTTTTACAACGCCCGCGAAAATCGCCGGTGGTGGATTCAGGAGATGGATTTGAAAGATCCTTCATCCCTTCACAATGTAGAATTGGTAAAGGAAAGTCCCAAGACGTTGAATGTTGAGCAAAGGATAACTGCAGAAAAGGCAGAATACATGGACGGGGCATGGTGGTTCTTTGACGGCAAAGTCCAACAATACACCACAGCGGGTGGGCTTCGCGAGATGACGCGCATACCGCCCTACCCTTTCGGGCTTGAAATGGTGGAGTTGACCGAGAGACCCGAGGCGTTCGTTAACGATAGAAAATCTCCGGAGTACATGTCTTCTCTTCAGCTCATCAAACACCTTGAACGACATCCCTATCTTTCCGACAAGGAAAAAGCGAGGCGAAAAACCAGTCTGCATACTCGGCTGGCTTTGCCCTGGGCCTGTTTTATTGTAATATTGTTCGGGATTCCAGCGGGGATGCGGAATTCCCGTCAGGATGCCTTGACCGGAATTATGATCGCAGTAGCTCTTTTCCTGGCCTTTTGGGGTTTTATGCAGGCAGGGAGCCTGATGGGAATGAGCGGATTGATTCCTGCATGGCTTGCCGCATGGGCATCGAATATTGTGTTTCTGGGGGCCGGAGTGGTTATGATGTTGAAAATGAGGTAGGCGTCAATATGCGCCGTGCTGCGCGTATATTTATTTGTTAATTCGAACTGTTTGTTGACTTTTTGAAAAGGGAGGAAGATGGATATGTCTATAATCAATGAACTACTCAAGAAAGCTGTGGAATTGGACGCTTCGGATATCCATATAAAGGCTGATTGCGAGCCGTATTTCCGGATTCACGGAGACCTGGCAAAAAGCGGTTTTGAAAATGTGCCTGCCGATTATCTTCATCAGATAGTGGAAGATATCATGCCTCCATACCTGATGAAACAGTTCAAAGCGGAACACGAAGCCGACTTTTCATATAGCGAGGACGGTATAGGTCGTTTCAGGGTAAACATTTTTCTTGCCCAGGGAGCGCCAACCATAGCTATGAGAAAAGTGAACACCGAAATACCGAATTTCGAGCAGCTCAGGCTTCCTTCGCAACTTGCTGATCTCGCCCATGTATCAAGAGGAATCATTCTTCTTTCCGGAACGACAGGAAGCGGAAAATCAACAACTCTTGCCGCAATCATATCTGAAATCAATCAGACCCTGAAAAGGCGCATTATTACCGTCGAAGACCCGGTCGAATACATGTTTATCGATGATAAATCGGTCATAACCCAGCGGGAAGTCGGCCTTGATACTGTGAATTTTCAGAACGCGCTTAAGCATCTCATGCGACAGGATCCTGATGTGATCCTGATCGGTGAAATGCGCGACAGGCTCAGCATTCGGACAGCTTTGCTTGCCGCAGAAACGGGGCATCTGGTTATGTCGACCCTTCACGCATCATCAGCTGATCTTGCAATTCCAAGAATACTTGATGTCTTTCCAGCCGATGAACAGAACCAGATTCGACTGGCTCTGGCCGCAAATCTTCGTTCAGTGGTCTGCCAGAGATTGATCCCCGACACGCAGGGTACAGCAGTGCCGGCCGTGGAGATACTCGTAAACAATTCAACTGTTAAAAAACTGGTTGAGAAAAATCAACTGGATAGCCTTGCTGCAGCTATAGAGACCGGGCGCGACGACGGCATGCAGACATTCAACCAGTCAATCTACGATCTCATAAAAAGCGGTATGATCTCCGAAGAGGAAGGGATGCGTTTTTCGAGCAATCCGCAGGCATTGCGGATGAATCTTCAGGGGATATTCCTTGATGAAGACAAACGGATCCTCGGATCCTGAGAAAATACGGAAATAGAAAAAGATGCCAGTTAACAGATCTCAATGCATACTTGTCACAGGAGCCACGCGAGGGATAGGCAAGGCAATCGCGCTTCGAATGGCTCGCACTGGAGCCACAATAGGTGTACACGGGAGAAACATGGCCCGTGCCCAGGAAGTCTGCGCAGAGATCCGATCTGCTGTTCCTTTATGCTGCGACCTTGACAAGCCCGAAAACGCGCCTGGGCTTGTTGATAAATTTGTTGAAAAGGCCGGCAATATCGACGGGCTGATTAATAATGCAGGCATGGGCAAGGCGGGCGCGTTCCGCAGCATTACGCTGGAAAAATGGCGGAGGACATTCAGGGTGAACCTGGAAGCCGCAATGCTGGCTACGAGACAGGCATACAGTATAATGCGCCGTAATTCGCCGGGAAGCATAGTGAATATTGCGTCACTTGCCGCCCATGGTCCCGGCAAATGGATGGGACCGGACTACGCCGCGGCAAAGGCGGGCCTGGTAAGCATGACCAGAAGCCTCGCATATGAAGCCGGCCGGTTCAATATCAGGGTTAACGCAGTGTCTCCCGGCTTCGTTGAAACAGATATGACAAAGAATATCCCCGACAAAAACAGGCGGGCGATAGGAATACCGATGGAACGGTTTGGCAGCCCTGAAGAAATCGCTTCAGTTGTAGCGTTCCTGATGTCCCAGGATGCTGGGTATATTACCGGGCAGACGCTTCACGTGGACGGAGGGCTATGGCCGTAGCCGGCAGGAGACTGATTGCGCTGATACACGGATTTTGTTTTATATCCGTCATTCTTATACTTTATCCGTGTAATCGTTGTTATCCGCGGTTAAATTTTCTTCTTGTGAAGAGTCCAGGCTAATTATAAAGAAGAAGTGACGGAAGATTGAGTTGCGTTAAAATGGAAAGGATAAGGTATGACAAAGAGTGAAATAATAGAAAAGCTCAGAGATATGATGAAACGGAATTCGCAGGAAGACATTGACTGGGATTCAGTCACTGCGGACTCCAGGATTGAACCGCTCGGTTTTGATTCTCTTGCAATTCTTGACCTGATTTACGATATACAGCAGGAGTTGAACCTTGAATTTGACGCCGAAGAAATGATGGGGGTTGATACTGTAGGCAAGCTTGCTGATTTTCTGCAGTCACAAGGCGCATAGCGCGGGGCATAGCATGAGGCCAGTTACATCCCGCAGAAAAAGCGCCATGACCATGCGCTTCCGTCTCGAAGCCCTGATGGCAGAACGCGCCTTGTCATGGATCGACAGATCTTCACTCAAGCATTCGGCCACAGTATCTAGAAGAATCGCGGATATCTGGTACATTGCCGACTTCAGGCGGCGAAGATTGGCAATACGCAACATCATGGATTCAAAGATCGCCGAAGATAGATCTTCGGCATCTCGGATTGCCCGTAATTCCTTCCGACACTTTGCGGTTATGCTTATCGAAAGTCTGAAAGCCCGTGAACTGTTGACACCCGGTAACTGGCGGAACTTTACCGAGATCGAAATACCGGAAGAGACCATGGAATTGTTTCGGAATCCCGAGCAGGGTATTATCCTGGCTTCCGGTCATCTTGGAAACTGGGAAATCGCGGCGCACCTTCTGTCTTGCATAAAGCCGGTTGCGGGAATTACCCGGGCAATGAAAAACCCTTTGGTTGAAGAGATTATTCAGCAACGCAAACCCGGCCAAAATTTCTCGCTGGTTCCAAAAAGGGATGCAAACGCAGGAAGGTTTCTACAGGTCTTGCGCAATGGCCACATTCTTGCATTGCTTATGGATCAGCACGCTCGGGACCGCGGAGCGATGATACCTTTTTTCGAACGTCCGGCGTCCACTCACACGTCACCGGCCTTGCTCCACCTGGTGACTCATGCTCCCCTGTGTTTCGGCTATTGCATAAGGACAGGCCCCCTTTCTTATCTGCTTAAAGCAGACAAGCCTTTATGTGCTCAACGGTCTGGAAATAAAAAACAGGATGTGGAAACAATACTCACTGATCTGACATCTCGTCTTGAAAACGCCATCAAAAAATACCCGGAGCAATATCTCTGGGCCCACAGGAGATGGAGGTGATTCGCAGGCGTTGATGTGTGTTTTTCATGGATGGATCATTAGCCCGCATATCTCACAGAATTTCGTGGCGAGAGCGTGGAGAGTGCTGCTGCG
>CAZIXB010000011.1:0-26513 GCA_964543205.1 uncultured Victivallales bacterium | reverse complement strand
TCGTGGTGCGAGTCGCCAAGCCCTTTTTCTTCAACTATTTCTTCGTATTCTTCCTTTTCGTTGTATTCTGTGTCCATAATGTTTTCTCTAAAAATTATATAACTTGTCTTTCATTAGTTTAAACGTCCCGGGATATTTTTTTCTTAGGCACAATGTTGTTTCAGAGGCGTCCGAATTTCCGGTTAAGATCTTTGAAGGCGGTCAATATAATAGTAGGTCGGCCGTGAGGGCAGGTATAGGGCATTTCCGCTTTAGCCAGGTCGATTACCAGTTGTTCGATTTCCGCGAGGCTTAACCGGTCGCGGGCTTTCACTGCAGCTTTACATGCTGCTTGAGCGATGGCTTCCTCGCGCCATCTTTGCTCTCCTCCTTTTTTGCCTGCCCGTTCTAGGGTGTCTGCTGTTTCAGGCAGAATCCGGCGCGGCGAAGTGGCTGAGAAGTATGAAGGCAGCGAATCTACGACAAACGTATCTTCTCCGAATTCGGCGATCCCAAAGCCCATCTGCCGGAATAACTTCAGGTTTTTGCGCACTTGCCTGGCATCGCCGGCTGAGAGGTTCACTGTCTCGGGCATCAATAGCGTCTGAGACTGAACAGCGCCTGAGAGGGCGTCGCGCATAAACCGTTCGAAAAGGATTCTTTCGTGGGCGGCGTGCGGATCCATCAGAACAAGCCCGTCTTCGGTTTCCATCACTACGTACAGACCGCCGATCTGGCCCAGTATCCTGCACCATGACCATGGAGAACCCTGTATATGTCCCTGGGATTCTTCGGGACGCATATTTCCGGAAGGCGCGCTCTCAGTCTCATTGCCGTCGCGGTCCTGCTTTCCAAAATGATTCATGTGATCGAGTCCTGGATAGCGAAAGCTGCGCATTTGGGGAAGGTCGTCAATATTCAGCGAAGTTTCGGGGACAGCGCGGGCATTAAAATAGTCCTGTCCGGTCCTCGGATCGTTGATATGGCCTGCGGTAATATTAAGCGCTTTTTGAATGGCCCCGATTACACTGTCGCGAACCTCAGACGGGCGGCGGAAGCGTATTTCGCGCTTAGTGGGGTGGACGTTGACGTCCACTGATCCGGGATCCACCTCTATGAAAAGGAATACCGACGGGTGGCGGCCGCCAGGCAGGGCTCCGCGGTATGCTTCGGTTATGCATCGGCTTGTCAGCGCTGATTTCACTGCTCTTCCGTTGACAAAAATGTGCTGTTCGTTTCTGTCAGGTCTGTTCATGGCAGGAGTTGATGCAAAGCCCGTAATCCTGAGCTGCGGTTGCTCCGCTTCAACTGGCCGGAGTTTTTTCAGGTAATCCGCGCCCATAAGATCGAGAAGGCGTTCCTTCAGCGAAGCGGGGGCGAGGTTATAGATCAATTTATTGTCCGCCTTTAGGGATAGCGAGACCGAGGGGTTCGCTATAGCCTGAACGATGAAAGTGGTTTTAATGTGAGAGAACTCTGTTTTATAAGCGCGCAGGAATTTGCGCCTGGCCGGCACATTGAAAAAAAGGTTCCGCACTTCGATTTTTGTGCCTATCGGCCAGCCGACTTCTTTTACATCCTGCAACTTGCCGCCTGATATGCTTATTTCCGTTCCCGGCTGATCTTCCCGGTGATTGCTTGTCATGCGGAACCTTGATACCGACGCTATTGCGGGAATTGCTTCTCCGCGGAAACCGAGCGTTGAAATGTTTTCGATATCGTCCACATCCTGTATTTTGCTCGTGGCGTGTCTTTCTATGGCAAGCAGGGCGTTGTCGCGATCCATACCGCGTCCGTTATCGGAGACCGAAACCAGTTTTCTTCCTCCTGCGGCCACATTGACTTCGATTTTAACAGCGCCCGAATCGAGCGAATTTTCGACAAGTTCCTTGACCACTGAAGCCGGTCTTTCGACCACTTCGCCTGCGGCGATTTTATTTGCGACATTATCCGGGAGTATTCTTATTGATCTATAATTGGCCATATATCAAGGATAGAGCCGAACGGGCTTAAGGGCAAGGGCAGGTTGCGTTTACAGCTCCATCTCAACGGACTCGGGCGGTTCCTCCAGTGGCTCTTCAATTTCCTCACTCCAAGGTAAAACATGATTTGTTTCATTTATGCCGTTTCTGCAAATGAGAAGTTATAAAAATCGAGACAAAAGCTGACGATGACGATCTGAAGGCGAAAAAGACTATCTTTTGGTTGCTGCCGAAGGCCGCTACGGGGTTACATGCTGAATACTGACAGATTCTTAAGTCCGGCCTTTGAGCAGATATCAAGAAGCTGGAGCAGGTACTTATGCGGGGAAGTTCCTTTGCATTTTATCACTATGGTGATATCCTTACTGTATCCGGCTATACGCATAAGCCTTTTTTCCAGTCTTTCTCTGCTTATCCGTCTGCCCCTGAGCACGTATCCATCTTCGTAAACCTGGATAGTAACCAGGTCCTCAACCTCTTGTTCCTGGGCTTCCGGGTCGGGTGCGGGCCGTATAACATCCAGATGCGCCATAATATCTTCCACTTTCAGGGTAACGATGAAAAATATCAACAACTGGAAAACCACGTCGATCATTGGTGTCATTTCGAGTTGGGAAGCGTCGCCTGCCCGCCGGTCTCTTTTTTTCTTCCTGTATACCATAATGGTTTATCCCGTCAGCTACTGCCATTTGCGTGGTTGCTTGCGTTCCTTTACTGCCATAAAGCTGATCCGCCATATCCCTATGCGGGTGCACATATCCATAACCCTTCGTATATCCTTATGCTGCGCTCGGTAATCGCCGCGGATAATTATGGGAAAGTCTGCCCCCATGCGCCGCTTTTTGGCCTGAAGGATGTTCAGGAGTTGAGAGGGTTTCAGTTGAGCTCCGTGCATTGATATCCACCCGCGCTGATCCACTTCTATGACCGTTGTGCCCGGATCCTGTTCTTCGATCGGCGGTCCGTGCGGGGTGTCCCAGAGTTTGATGTCCTCGTTGACTTCCTGGTCAAGCTTGATTGTCACGATGAAAAAGATAATGAGCTGGAAGACCACGTCGATCATGGGGGTCATATCGACATCTGAGCCTTTAGCTCTTGCTCTTTTTTTTCTTGGCATTGTCTTTCTCCTTTATTCGGTGAAAAGACTATTCCTCTACGACTTCCACGTTACGCAGATCCTTGATAAGCTCCATGGTCATGGCTTCCATCCGGAGCACTATTTTATTGGCGGAGTTCCGGAAGGTGTAATACACCGCAACCGACGGCACAGCAATAGTCAAGCCGCCTGCTGTTGTATAAAGAGCCTGTGAGATGTTCAGGGCGAGGGTGCCGACATCCGGCGCTCCTTCACCCAGTGTTGCAAAAGCCAAAATCATGCCCTGGACAGTTCCAAGCAGGCCCAGCATAGGGGAAAGGTTGGCGACAACCGACAGCCACGTCAGCTTCTGGGTTATTTTCTCTGTTTCGAGATCCGCGGCAGTTCCAATTGCCTCCTGGATGACATCAAAACCTTCTTCAACGTGGCTGAATCCGGCGGTCAGCACATTGGCCAGGGGCCCGGGTTCGTCCTCGCAGTTCTGCAACGCCTTAAGCACATCGCCTTCCGCCATGGCATCGGTGACGTTGTCGATCAGGGTTTGCGGCATGATGCGTTGCGGTTTAACTGTTATAAAACAATCAACCATAAAGTAGACAGCCGCTCCAGCTGCTCCAAACAGCGCAAGCCAGAGGATAATGCCAAGGGCTCCGCCGCCAAGGATTACCGAAATGAAACCGCCGGACTGGGCGGCCCCTCCTTCGTCAGGTTGATCAACCACGATATCCCCGGCTTCGGCTTCGGCCGGATCTGCGGCGTCCACTTGCGCGTTGGCAAAATCCGTGCCCGCAATTCCGACAAACAAGATTGCTGCTATTCCAAGACAAACAAAAAGACTGAACTTCTTTGACATATTTATTCCCTTTCTTCCTCTCATGTTTTTCTAACCATACAGCAAAAAAAGCCGGGTTCCCGGGCGCTACATTTCGGAACGTAATTTGCGAGTATACGAATTGTCCGGAAATTGTTCCAGAAGTGTTTTGCGCATTTTTTCTGCGTGAGTATGCTGCCCGAGTTCCTTGAAACAACGGTTTGCATAGTAAAGAGCTTCAGGTTGAGCTGCCCGGACGCGTTTAAACATAACGATTGCGCGCAGGTAGCCGTCTACCAGAGCCTTTTCGAAATTTGCGTTCTTTCTTTCCATGTGCCCTCTTTTAACCTGGGCCATGGCTGCAAGCTCTCTGCTGCCCTCGCGTATGGCTTTTGCAAGCTTGTCTTTTAAGGCCGGGATTCTTTCTTCTTCGATAAGCGCGTCCCAGTAAACGGAGGCAAACGCGGGATCAAGCGCTGCCTGGGGATTACTGTCGATAACGTCCTCGCACATGCGCAGGGCCTTGGAAGAGTTATTATTGTTAAGGTAAGCGTATGCAAGCCAGCGCGCGGCTTGTATGTCCCATCCGAGTCTTTCGTAATCATCTCTTATGGACTCCAGCCTGGAGATTCCCGCCGAATAGTTGCCTCTCTGGATCTGCTGCATGGCTCGATCGAAGCCTTCGGGCTTTGGCACGCGCACTTCGGCCACATCGGCAGGGGAAACTCTTATTGAGACTCCGTCTTTTCTGACCCGGTATGTTTTTGAAGCGCCCAGCCAGCTTATATCTCCGGTCTCTGTGTTGCCGTTTTTTCTGACTATTGTGCCCCTGATTTCGGCTCCAAACGCGGAGAAATCAGCCGCGAGCGCCGCAAGAATTATTGCCAGAGCCACCGCCGTTTTTGCGGCAGAGCATGAATATTTATTTTGTTTCATCTGTTATCTCCTTTGTGCGAGAATTTGTTTCTTCTGTTTCTGTGTCAGGATCTTCAGTTTCTTCGGCCTCTCGAGCTGCGCTTCCCGCCTGACTTCCGCCTTCCATGGCTTGCCTGGTCTGGGCCCTGCTTCTCAACTGCTGGATAGCCGCCAGGTATTTTCCATCTGGAAATTGAGATATGTAGGCGTCGCTGTCGCTTATAACATCGTCCCAGTTTTCGCCTTCAAGCATCAGCGGTATGCACTCGTTGTAGGCGTCCTGTATATAGGGCCGCACTGCTTCGTTCTGGATGTTGGCGTTCATGATAAGTATTTGATAAGTTGCAATTGCTTTGTTGCGGTAACGGTTCGCTTTTTGCTCGGATCCGAACTTCTTTTCGGCCTGGGCTTTTCTGCGGTCGATACGGGCAACCTCGAGATCGGACTTCGCCAGCAGGGCGGGGTCGTTGGTGTACTGGCGGACTTTCCGCATCCGGTTGACCGCCGTATTAAAGAGTTTGAAGCGTTTGTCCCCGTTTTCTTCGGCGGCTGCCATCTCGCTGTATGCCCGGCTCGCAAAGAGACAGGCCTCTATTATGTGTTGTGATCGCGGATAGTCCTCAAGCAATTTGTCCAGAGGCTCTACCGCTTTACTGTATTCGCCCAGCTCGGTAAGAGCTTTTCCTTTGCCAAGCAGAGCGGGCAATATACGGGTTCTTTTGTCCGCCGTTTCCAGAACGCTTTCAAACGCATCGGCGGCAATTTCGTTCTCTCCGGCTTCAAGAAGTTCATTGCCGGCGGTCAGTATCTGGCGTTCGGTGAATCTACCCCGGTTACCCTTTGCGAACATCTGCTTGAATTCTCTCACAGCTCTATCCCGCCGCCCGAGCTCGAGCAGGCTCATTGCAAGCCTGAAGGTGGCGTTCTTTGCCTCCTCGGTGCCCGGATATTTTTCACGAAGTGTCTGGAGCGCTTTTTCAGCCTGCTCGGGTTTCTCAAGAAGCGTCCAGAGCATTCCAAGCTGGCTGTAGGCCGGCGGCGCAAAATCAGATTCCGGATATTCGTTAACCAGCGCCCTGAGCCGCTTGATTGCCTCGGCTTTGTATTGATCCTGCCTTTTTTCGTCAGGTATCTTTAAGAGGGCGAGGCAGCGCGCCGTGTTGAAAATGGCGCCTGCCAGGATGGTCTGGTTGGCTTTTTCTTCCTGTGCGTTTTTCTGGTACTTATCGCGGTCGGTTTTCAGAAGGTTCTGTATACTCTCGTAGCCCCTGATTGCCGCGGCAAGGTTTTCATTCCCGCCTTTGCGCTGGCGCGCATAAGCCAGCCGGTAATTGGCATATATAAAGCGCTGGCCTGGATTCTCGCGTTTCGATAAGGCTTCTCTGTACGCTTCCAGCGCCTCCATTTCCTTGTCGTACTGTTCTTTTTCAGCGTAGCAATGGGCAATTTTATTAAGAGCCTTGAAATAGAAAGGGGATTTGGGGTAGTTATCGGCGATCCGCTGGTAATAATTGAGCGCGGAAGTGATTTCTTTTGCCTCGAATTTTCTGTCGCCGTAAGTGAAAAGCAATCCGGGAGTGCGCGGATGCCTGGTAAACATATCGAAGAAGTACTGGTAGATTGCCTCTTTCTTATGCGGCATTTGTTTTTCAGTCTCGTATTTATTTGCCAGTTTAAGCGTCTCGTTGCCAGCCTTGGTCATTAGATCCGGGTTGGCGCTGAATCGCTCGGCAAGGTATCGGATTATGGTATCGGCATAGATTTCATTGTCGGTTTCCATGTAACAGGAAGCCAGATCTGAAATGGCGGACACGGAAAGCTCGCCTTCGGGGTACATATTAAGAACTTTAATGTAGCGTTCGGCGGCCTTGTCGAACTGGTTCTGATTGAACAGGGAGCGGGCGCTGGAAAACTGGTGCCTGCGGACGCGGGCCATTTGTTTGCTGGTCACATCTTCTTTTATGCGCGCGCCGAATTTTTCAACAAGTGTTTTTCGTATTTGCTCGACTCTCTGGCCCGCTTCCGGCGCCCATCTGGAGCCGGGATACTTGATGAACACGTTCAGCAGGTGTTGATACGCTCCGTTGGTCCGCTCTTTTTTTGTAAGCTTTCTGCCGGCAAGCAGTTCGATAACCTGTGCTTTGCCGCCTTCTTGTTCCATTATCTTCTGCGCCTCGTCATGCATCATTATGCCGATCAGGTAGCGGCATTCTGCCATGGGGCTGAACTGGCTGAGGTCCTGGCCGGTTGCTTCTCCCTCCTGTTTGAGGGCTTCGTCAAGCTGCATCAGTTGCGGGCGGTAATCTTCTATCAGGGAAGTGGCGCCTTCCACATCGTTCTCGATGAGTTTGACGTGCGCCATGGTGACGATCATTTTTCCGAACCACAGATCCTGTTCCCAGAGAACTTCGTCCGCAATTTCGTCTATCCGGTCAAAATAACCCTTCCTTTTTTCGGCTTCCGCTTTCTTGGCAAGTTCCACGTACAAGTCGGCTGTTTCGCTCAGAACCTGCCTGCGCATTGCATTTCTTTCGGGATCGTCCTCGGAGATGACGTCCAGCATGAGCTCATGGATCTTGACTGATTCGCTTTTTTTATCCATGAGCAGGAGCATCTGCGCGTATTTATAGGCTGATTGAAGGTAGAATTTTTCCAGGGATTCAGGCGGTTCGGATTTGTATTTCTTGAAAAAGCTCTCGTAGATATTTCTCGCTTTTTCGTACTCTCCCCAGGCGTGGTAGCCGTCACCCATTATAAGCTTCATTTTCCACGTCTCGAGGCTGTCAGAATCTGCCTGCCTGTTGATCATTTCACGGGCTTCTTCAAATTTGCCCATGTTGACATTGTTCTGGAGCATGGCCATTTTCTTGACTTCGGGATCCTTGATGCGGTTATAAATGATCTCGGCGTAGTCTGAAAAACCCATTTCGGCCAGTTTCCGGGCATACTCCATCTCATGTTCGATTTTGGCCATTCTGTCGCTGTTGGCCTGAGCCAAAGCAGTTGACCGGATTGATATTGTCAGGAGGAACGCAAATGTCAAACAAGGCATCATAAATTTGAGGGAAACAGTTTTCATGAGTAAGTAGTCTATCAGAAGATTACCAATCGTCAATAATTTTTCAGATGCTGGTGGCTGGATGCTGGGTGCTGGTTGCTGGATGCTGGTTGCTGGATGCTGGATGCTGGATGCTGGGGGCTGGGGACGTAATGGTTTTGGATGTTGTTTCTAATGGATTTTCTTATGGACTATTTTTTCAGGATGTAGGATATTTTCTGATGCTGTTTGAAAAAGGACTCTTAAGAATACGAAGAACAAGAAGAGAAGGACACTCAATATGAATCCAGCCCGCACATCTCACACTCTTCCGGCGGAAACGCTTTATAGCGCCATTGTTGCAGGACGAAATAGTTTTAATCTGTCTTGCGGTGCGCTTGCGCGGTTTGGCCCGGGCGAACCGAAAAAGCGTAACATATGCGGGCCGGCGCCTTTGCTATGCTCCAGACGCTGGATGGTTGGTTTTTCTTTGTTGATGGTTCTGGCAATGGCATGTACAGGTTGTCAATCCACGTCTAGAACTGTTTCTTCCCATTCCAGCAGCATGCACGCAACCGGGGTGTCTTTCCTGGAAAAGGCAGACGGTTCAACACGGGGCTTGATTCCGGACCAGGAAAACAGCCTGGAAATTATGGGCAAAGGACTGGCCTCATCCCAAGCGGCCACAGACATACAGAAACGCTTAACTGCACAACAGGCGGCAAAGTACCGGGCAATGGCAGAACTGGTGGAAAGAACAAGGGGAATACATGTGACGCGCGAAGCCAGCGTAAAAGACATGGCTTTTGCCGAAGAGAAAGTTGATGTGCAGCTCTCAGGACAGGTTGAAGGCGTAATGGTGGTGCGGGAGGACTACGACGAAGATACCGGCATGGCCGAGGTGACACTGCGCGTGGCGCTTGACAAGGAAAGCAATGTTGATTTCCCCGGCATAAAACGGGCGCCCTTGTCATTGCCGGAACGAAGAGCCAGAGCCGAGGAGGCCGCTCGAATTAACGCAATGGCTGCATTGCGTCGAGAGGTCGGACAGGTGCATGTGGAGGAAGATATCCTGATCAGCGACCTTGTGATGATTCATCAAAACGCGCGGCAATATATTGAAGGAAAACTGGAAAATGTGAAATTCTCAAAACCTGAATGGGTGACCGAAGACAAATGCGAAGTTACGGCGAAAGTAAAATTGACGCCCTCGGATTTAAAGCGGTTGAGATATTCCGGCGGACAGGAGGAAGAATCGAAACAAGAGTCGGTTGAAAAGTAGAGACAGTTCGGGCTAACGCAGAAACAAAAGGAGAAAAAAACAAATGAAACTTATTAGAAGCGCCTTGACCTCGTTGATGGCATGTGTCTTTGTCGCCGGATGCGCGTCGTATCCCAATATACCCGGAGCGGATGTTGCCGATGATGGGACCTACATCTTTAAAGCCGAAGGAACTGCAATAGTTATGAAGCCGGGCGAGGACATGGATGTGGCCGGGGCAAAGCTGGCAGCCGAAACGATGGCTCGCGCCAATCTTTTGAAAAAGATCAAGGGAGTGTACCTTACGGAAAATATTACCGTGGCGGATCTTTTACTGCAGAAGCAGGCTGCTCGGTCGGAAACCAGCGGTTGGCTTTCCCGGGCAGATGTTGTCTGTGACAGTCCGGAAGGACGGCTTCGGCCGAAAACGGTTCGAGCTACTGCTACCCTGAGATTGTCCAGGGAAGAGATATACTGTTTAAAGGAATACGTTGAATAGCAAGTCTGACCTGTTAACCGCTTTTGAGCGGAGTTTGCGTGATTTTGGCGTTAGGAAAGCGTCTTCAGAGCGGTTTATACCGTTTTTGCTGTGCTTTTTATACATTACAGCTCCCGCCTTATGTCAGCCGGCGCAAAGCGAAAGATCGGTGGAAGTGAAAGCAACGGGCTATGCCGCAATGGAGGATGGGATGTCTCTTGCGGAAGCGCATCGGGAAGCTCTTGAAGACGCGTTGTTTAATTCTGTTGCGCAGGCCAAGGTCTTTGTGCGCATTACCGCTGAAGTAAGGGATATGCAGCTCAAGGGGAAAAGAGTGCGCACACTCGGAACGGGTTTTGTCGAAAGAATGGAAATCCTTGAATCCGGGTTCATTCCGAATACCGATCCTCCTGTCTACAGGGTGGAGGCGCAAGCTTTGGTTAAACCGTTGAGAGACTTGCCGGCCCCATCCAGATCTGAGCAGTCTCTGCATGCCTGGAAACCAGTCATCGTCGTAGACGTTAAATCCAAAGAGCTGTCTCCCGAACAATGCAACGCTTACCAATCCCGGATTGTTACCGCTTTAAAAGCCAGCGGGGTTGCAGTAAGCAGCCCGGAGGCGGAAGAGGCGGCGCTTAAGGCGAATGTATGGATTGTAGATCAACCGGGAGAGGCGGACGAAAGGTTCGAAGTAAAATGGGAGCTGAGCTTTGGGGAGCAGGAAAGCTCGACCGGGTATTTCCCGAATGCCCTGGCAACCGGGAAATGGGCGTTGACCGAAGATTCGACTCCTTCCAGCATCTGGTGGCAGCGGTTAGGAATCCAGATGGCGCAGGATGCTATGAGGTTATGGAACAGTCCTCGCGCCGTACGCGTATGCATCCACGGCCTAGAGAAGGAACAGGTGCAGCGTTTCAGCGCCGCACTGGGTAAAGAGGAATCAGCTTCCGCCGGGCCGGATGATTCCGGAAAACACGTTTTTGAGCGTATACTGGCAGGAAATACGCTTTTCTTTGTTGAAGGCGCTTTGGATGAGGCAGACCTGCTTGGCGGGCTTAAAAGAACATATACTTCTCCGGCGCGCATTGAGTACATGTTTCGCGGCAAGAGCCTGGAACCGAAAAAAGCGGAGAGTTCTGACACGCACATGAGGAAAGAGCTTACTGGCAGAGAATTTCCGCTTATAGCCGAAAAAACAACGGGCTCATAATTTCATTTTGAGGAAGAAGACAGAAAGGGAAGGAGGTGACGAGTCGAGAGAACGAGGGGAAGAGGCATTGTAAGGTAAGTACGAATACACAGAAATGACAAGTATGGAGGAAAAGATGAAAATAGATAAACTAATGGTTTCAGTAATGACCGCAGGTCTTGCAGCGTTGGTTGTGGCCGGATGCCAGTCTACTGGCAGTATGCAGGTAAAAGCCATGCCAGGCGCGGCAGTAACGGAAGACGGGAACTACCTGTTTGAAGCTACTGGAATGTCTGTGGCGCAAAACCCTGACAATGCGCATCAAGTGGCAAAAGCCCGTCTCGCTGCTGCTATAAATGCAAGGGCGGCGCTGCTGGAGAAAATCAAGGGCGCACAGGTGTCAAGCGAAGCCACCGTGGGCGATCTGTTGCTCAAAAGCCAGGAAGCCCAGAGCTATACTCACGGATGGTTGGCTCGCGCCACAGTTACATATGAGCGTCAACGCCCCAATCGTCTTGGCGAGGTTGCACAGCCCGAGATGATCAAAGCAAAGGCGTCCATGACGTTGTCGGCGGATCAGCTACACAAACTTAAGAAATTTGTGGACTGATTTTTCGATATGCGAACTGAAAACGCCGGGCGTAAGCCCGGCGTTTTTTTTCTGGATGCTGGTTTCTGGATGCTGGGTGCTGGATGCTGGGTGCTGGATGCTTGATACTGGATACTGGATACTGGATGCTGGATACTGGTCTCTGGATGCTGGGTGCTGGATGCTGGGGGCTGGGGGTTATTCCTGGTATATTGGCAGGAACTGGTAACGGACGGAAAGGCAGATTATTGAGAAGGCCGTAGAATAGCAGCCGTCGTCGTAACCGTAGTAGTTTTTAAAGGATCCGTTGTCCTTCTGCAGCCCTACAAGGTGTTTTTCGAGGCGGGGCAATATTCTATCCCGATACTTTTCCCCCATCATATTGGCGGCAGTTGCAACGTAGTAAGACTGGTAGAAGTAATGCCTCCGGTGCCTGGACGGGTCCAGGTTCATAAGAAACTCCGCGGATTTACTGATTTCTTTCCAGTCCTTGTCTTCTTTGCCCTTTCCGAGCGCGCGCATGCATACAACACCGGCGCAGCGCATGGCTATAGAAGGTTCCTTCCCGGGTTGATATGAGTAGCCCCCGTGTTTTTTGCTGTATACCCGGCGCACATATGTGACGGCATTGGAGATAGAGTGGGCAGGCGTTTCCAGCTGGCAGTTTTCTGCCGACCGGAGAGCGAGCGCCTGCCAGACGGTGACTGACAAATCGGCTTCTTTTTTGCGCGGTTCATAGCGCCAGCCGCCGTAGTGCCTTTTGTTTTCTTTATTGTCGACCTGTGAATGAAGAATAACATCGATAGCTTTTTGTGCGGCTCTTTTGACGGCCAGGTTCTCCTCTTTTGTGGGCATCATGCCGTAGGCTTCGGTCAGGGCGAGGGTGCAGATTGCGTGGCCGTACATGCGGGCCTTTCCTTCCTTGCCGAAATACCCGTTATGTTCCCCGGATTTCTTTACCAGATAGTTTATGCCTCTGCGAAGGCTTTCGCCGAATTCAGAGCGTTCCGGGAAATGGCCTGCGGACATGAGCGCTATGCAGCCGAGTCCGGTGTAAGTGTTTTTGAGTTTACCGGCAAAGTAGCCTTCGGTGGCGTCCTGACGCGAAAGCAGGTAGCGCAGGCCCTTGTCGATTGCCTTATCGACTTCGTCGATTTTGTTGATCTCCGCAAGGTGTTTCAGGTCGTCCTGTCCTGTTTGTGCGCCGGCCGGCATCACCAGGAGCGAAAGCAGGCAAACTGATAGTAAAAAAGCGGCAAGGGTGAACCGCAGAGGGAAGAAGGCAGTATTATACGGGATGTGGATCCGGCCGATCCTGTTTTTGCGGGATAAGTGAAGCGGATTGGGCATGGTCAATTGTTTCCGGTTGTATTTTTGTTCTGAAGCCGCGGTCTATGTTTGGCGCGTTCTCTGGCTACGCGTTCCATGTATTGTTTCATCGCGTTTCTATAGTACGGGCTATATTCCGAGCCCTGTCCGGCCAGGTCGCGGCTGCGCAGTTTTCCGTCGGTTCCCTGCCAGCCGTCTCCCAGCATTTCCGTAATTATAGCGTTGTCATGTTTTGCGTTTGCCATTGAGCCGCCGCTATTGCCGCCTGGCGAGGTTTGCCGGCCTGGCTGGGAGGCGTTGCTCATTCCCGATTGAGACGCAATCTGCTGTGAGGCCGACTGCTGTGCCTGCTGAAGCTGCTGTCTTGCAGTGTCCATGGCTTGCGCTGCGCGTTGTTTTTCAGGCGAAGGCGAACCAAGTTCGGCGGCGGCTTCTTTTGTCTGAGCGACCGCAGAGGCGATGGCTGCCTGTGTCGGGTCTGGTTGCTGGATGCTGGTTTCTGGATGCTGGTTTCTGGATGCTGGATGCTGGATGCTGGATGCTGGTTGCTGGTTGCTGGGGGCTGGTTGCTGGGTGCTGGGGGTTGTTTGCATGGCTGATGCAACGGCTTGCGCCGCCTGCTGGAATTGATCTTTCTGGAGGGCATCCCCGGCCTGTGACAGCTTCTGTTGTATTTCCTCCGCTGATTCGGGTATCTGGCCGGTGTCGGCGGCCAGGTATTCGCCTGCCTGATTCAGTAGATCTCCGGCCCGGCTTTTGTGTGGGTTTGTTTGCGCGGCTTGTGCAGCGCTTTTGAGCTTTTCTTCCGTGTTTTGTGCGGCTTTTTCAGCTTGTTGAAGCGCTTCTTCCAAGCGAGAGCCTTCATTGCCTGCTTCGCGAGCTTCTCTGGCTGCTGCGTTGAGATTGCCTGCGTTCATGTGTTTTGCAATTTCTTTCCACTGCCGGTCGTTTCTTTTTCCGTCTTCCGCTGGATGTGATATTGCTTTGCCGAGTTCTTCCCATGCTTTATCCATTGCATCGAGGCTTTTCTGCAATTCCGGCATGGCTTCTTTTGCGTAAGGCGTTTGAGACGCAATCCTGGCAGCCGAGGGAAGCTGCCGCTTTTCCGTGTTGGAGAGGGCCTCGGCAAGGGGTTTCTGATGGCGTCCGGGGTATTGCGCGGCACGCTCCAGTTCCCGGGCGGCCTGAGCGAGGGCCGGCGCGAGTGAATCCGGTTCTGGTTGTTGTTTTCCTCTTGCCGATGTTGGGGATTTAGAGCGCGGGGCATCGGCTGACTCTTGACTGCCTGCGGCCTGATCGAAGCTTCTGTTCAGGGCCTGCGCGCTTTTCCGGGCGGCGGCCAGTTCTTTTGCTGCAGCTTTGTTTTTGACAGCGCGGGCAAGTTTGCGCGGGTTGGCATTTCTCTCCAGCCCTGCCTCCGCCAGTTTCCGGTCTATCTGTGCGGCTGCAGCGCGAACCTCATCAAGTGATTTGTCGCGCTGCCGGCGCCAGTTATCTTCCCATCCGGTTTTTTCGGCGTTGTCTTCCATGGCTTCCGCCAGTTTATCGAACTCTTCTTTTTGATTCTTCTTGTCTTCGGGCAGGCTGTCAGCGATGTCTCTGAGTATCTGCGGCTGTTTGCTTGCAGGCGCAACCGGGAAATCGTTTTTCATCCTGTCGACTTTGTCTTTGCGGTCGCTGACTTCGCCCTCGGATATGGAGTTTAGCATTTTCATGGCGTCGGATTTAAGAGGCAAATGTCTTTTTGAAGCCGCCTTGCGCGGCTGTTCGCCCAATGATTCGGCTTCCCGCAGCGCCTTATTCATCTGTTCCAGATCTTTGTAAGCGTGTGCGAGACTGTTCTTTGCCTTTGCCGGCGCTGATCTTGAGGGTGTCGTCTGTTGAAGTTTGCCGCCCGGGTTTGGGGCATCAGGGTTGAGCCCGGCAAGTTCTTTTTTGTAGTCATCCAGAAGTTTGTTAACTTCGGGGAGGGTTTTTCTTGCCCGGGCGACTTTATCATTTTTCCTGTCCGAAGCCGATTCTTCGGAAGCCTTTCTGCCTTGTGTTTTCGCTTTTGAAAGTTGCAGGGCGGCTTCTTTTCGAGCCTTGATTGCTTCATTGAGCGAGTTCGCGGCATCGGAGCCGGGCTGTCCTGCTGCCCTTGCTTTTTTCAAGGCATTCTGGACGTCCCCTTTTGCCGCGGAGCGGGCGGCATCGTGGAGAAGTTTCTGTTTCTTCGGGTCTGATTCGTCGTCTGCTGCGCGTATGGCGCGTTTCTGTCCCTGGTATCTATTTTCTTCCGCTTCCTTTACTGCGTCTGCGGCGGCGTCAAGATGGCTTTTCATCTTCTTTGCCGCTTCATCTTCAGAGAACTCATCAGCGGCAAGGGCTTCTTTTGCATTGTCAATGTTTCCGGGTATTGCCTCCATTTGTTCCTGTTCAAGCGCCTCGGCTGCTTTTTTTGTCTCATGTAGGGCTGCCGCCATGTTTGCGTCTTTTCTTTTTTCGCGGAAACTTTCCTCAAGCGGTTTTCTGACGCTGTCATTGAAGAGTTTCCCAGCGCCAGATTTTGAACGGTTCAGCATTTCCCTTGCTGTTTCAGCTTCGGCGAGTGAGCGCGAGGCTTTGTCCAGGGCTTTCCGGGCGGCTGGATAGCCGCCGCGGTCTTCCAGGTTGTCCGGAGCGATGGATTTCTCGAGGCCGGCCATATCTTTTTTAGCCCTGGCCACAAGTTGTTTTGCGGTTTCGATTGCCTTGCCCTTATCGCCGGAGGCAAGGATAGCGGCAAGTTTTCTGCCTGTTTCTCCGGTTTCTTTTTTGAGTTGTTCCAGCGTCTCTTTACGCGGCGAAGGAGTGAGACCGGCAGTTCTTTGGCTGAGCTCCTTGAGTTTATCGGATGACTCTTTCATCAGGGCTAGTTCGCCGAGTTTTTCCCGAACCTCTTCGGAAAGGTGGCGTTTGCTCAGCTTATCCAGAGACTTCTGCAATTCGTATTCTTCCTGCGTGGATAGTTCGCCTTGTTCTGCGGCCTGCCAATCTCGAAGGGTCTTTTCAATTTCTTCAAGTTCCGATTCCGCTTTCATGAGAGAGGCCTTGGATTGCCTGCGCATCGTTGTTCCTTTGCCAGTTTTTTCCGGATCCCCGGGCATGCGCACGGATTCAACCATCTTCTTTTTTGAATCTTCAATATCCCGGCTGGTTTTCTCAAGCGCGGCTGAAAGAGCCATGGCCGCGCGCGCGTCATCGGCTCTGCCGGCATTGCCCAGCAGGCGGGCCTCCGCCTTTTTACGGATCTCCGTTGCAGCTTCGCCTAGATCCGAGGAAGTCTCTGTCAGTTGATCCCTGCTATGCCGTATTTTCTCGAGGGCGTCCGGTGAATCAGCCCCTGGTTTAATGTTTGCGGCCGCGGCCCTGACGTTTTCCCTTGCGCGCGCGATTTTTCTGTCAAGCGGCGATTCCATGGATTCCAGCCTTTGCCGCGCGTATTTGTGTTGTTCTTCAAGGTCCTGGCCGGGCGCCGACATTTTGAGGGCTTTATTGAGCCGATGTTGGATTTCGGCGATTTCCTTGTCGGACGGTCTGTCTTCAGCCATTAATTCCATGGCAGCTTTTCCGGATGTCTCCCGGGCTTGTTCAAGCTGGTCGAGAAGTTGCCTGGAAGCTTCTCGATTTCCGTCTCGATTCTCAGACGCGGCCATCTCTTCTGCCTGTTTCAGTTTAGCGGCAAAGTTTTCCAGCTTGCGCGCTGCTTCCTGGCGGTCTGTCCGGCTTGTGCCCGCATGGATATGTTTTATGGCTTCATTCAATTGGCCGGCGGCTTCCTCAAGGGTTTTGCGCAGACTTTCAGCGGAGCGTCGGCCTCTCTGCCACTTGTCGATGACTTCCAGCGATTCTACAGTTTTGCGGACCTTGCCCGCATCGCGGTCCCGGACGGCATCCCTCAAAACTTGTGCCGCAATTTTTCTGTCATATTTAATGTCTACCGATTCGGCGTTCTGCGAAGCTTCTGTCAGGGCTTGTTCTATCTGTTTAACTGGCCTCCAGTCTGTCTTGTCGCCGGTTGTTTCCAGCTTAGCTGCAAGTTTTTCGAGGTTTTCCGGATTTGTCTGCATGGCTTCCCGGATTTGTTCAGCGATTTTATCCAGTCCGGAAAACCTGGATGCCGGTTCTTCCAGGCTTGCTGTAAGTTTATTTACCAGGTAGAGAAGTCTTGCTTCTCCGTTCCCGATATCCGCGAAGAGGTTGCTGCTGTCAAGTTCCCTGCGCGTTTCATTTTCCCGGTTCCATGTTGCATAAAGTCCGGCAATACTGCCTGAGTTATAGTAGACAATGGCAATATCGTGGTAACCCCGAGTCAATTTGACGGTTCCTGTTCGATCTCTCAGCTCGTGGGATCCGTCGTTGGAGACAACCTTTTTTCCGTTAATATAAAGGCGCGAGCCGTCGTCGGATTCCAGACGGAATGAGTATGTGCCCGGTTTGTCTATGCGAATATAACCTTGCCAGCGTGCGGAAAACGTATCGCCAGGCGCCATGTCCATATCCCGGGCCGACACAAGGGTAAATGTCTTGTAAATCCGGCTTTTTATATTGTCTTCCGGTTCCTTGCCTGTCCAGTCTTCCGGGTACTCGTCAATGCCGGGATAAATCCGGCCTTCCAGTCCCGGCCTGAGCCCCTGGTTAAAAGGTTTTCCTTTTTCCGGCAGATTCACCCGGCTTAAAGCGTTTGTGAACTGCGGGGCGTGTTCTCCAGCAAGTTCAAGGGCTTGTTTGTGAATACGGCGTGTCCATATTCTTGATTGGGCGTCGTCCTGGAAACAGGCGTGGCGGGCAATTTGTTGCAGGAGCCTGGCTGACAGGTAAGGCATACGGTTTTCCGCAAGTGTTACCAGACCTGTGGTCATAGCCGAAGAGAGTTCGAACAGCTTTGCGGTATTGTCCCATGCAGGAGATTCGGTCTTGTTGGCCGTGAGCATGGGCGCCTGGTATAGTTTTGCTCCTTGCAGGTAGTCGGCCGTGAGGAACGAGTAGCTGTCTGCTTTAGGGAAGAAAGCAAATTCACCCATTCTTGAGCATGCCGAAGAGCTTTCGCCAATCCGCCGGCTCATTCGTTCACGCCGCGCCGCCAGCATATTTCTGTTATGTTTCAGGGTTTCCTCCGCGCGTTCGGATTTGTAGACCAGCGCGTCCCGGATTGTGTCCTTCAGGTCTATCATTTTTACGAAATCGGCATGACCTTGTTTAAGGTATTCTGCCGCCTGTTGCCCCGCCTTGATATATGACAGCGATTTTTGAAGGTCGACGCCATGGATGACCGTCAGCCGCAATGGCCGGGAGTGTCCCTGCTGTTCAACAGCGTCCCGAGCGGCAATTCTGACTTCCAGCACATCCCCGGCAAAAAGGTTGATATTGTCCAGGTTCAGCAACAGGTTTGTTGCTGAGGCGGTCAGGGGTATTTCTTTTACCTGGCGGTTTTCCAGCCGCGCTATCGCTTTCTGTTCAATAATTTCGTAATCGTCATGCGATTGCCACTGGAGTTGGATCTGATCGTTTTCTTGCGCGAGTAGATCCTGTTCCGGGGCAAGCAGTTTAATTGAAGGTTTTTTGTCGGGAATGCTTTCCACCTTGCAGGTAAGTTCGGTTACAGCCGCCTCGTGTCTTTTATCCGCCAGGTGCAGCGTGTAGCTGTCCTCGTCTGCAATGGTGAGTGAAAAAGTCAATGATTTTTCGTCTTCTGAGATTCTTGCCAGGATATGTTCGTTGTTGTATTGAGCCCATGCTGAATCAAGCGGCCTGTTGACCTCAACGGTTATGTCTGCTCTTGCGCCTTCAAGGGCTCTCAGGTTGCCTGTCCGGGCTGTAACTGTGACCGGTTGGAGCTTTGTGTAGGCAGGAAAGCTGTAGATTTTCACAAACCTGTGGATCCTTGGCAGCTTAACCATTTGCAGCGAACGCAGGGGTGTTGACACTTTTCCCGCAACCGCCCGATAATCGTAGTTGCCGAAGAGATCGTTGACTGTTGCCTCAAAAACAGGTTTTTTTCTGGATCTTTTCATTGGAATTCGTCTGTTTCGGGGGCCTTCAAGAATGAGTTCGACTTCATCTACCGTATAATCAGTGCAAGCAACCTTGAAGAGCGTTTTTTGCCCTTCTACGAATTTATCGGCAAGAGGGGCTTTGAAGTTAAGACGGAAAGCCCCCGCGGAAGCGTCCCTGGGTGAAGGCAAAGCTATGCGTTTGACGAGCAGGGGCGTCTGTGTCTGCGGCAGCGAAAGTATTATTACAAACAGGGCAAGCATGAAGCCAGGGAGGGCAAAGTGTTTCCATGTTATTGGCATGGCCTGTTCTGCCTTGATCTGTTCCAGGTCTATTTCCGTTTCTTCCAGCACACTTTCCAGAAGATCCATTGAGACCCGGCTGTCGGCTGTTTCCTGGAATTCGATTGATGAAATGAGTTTTTCGTTAAATTCAGGATGGATCCGCTCTATCATCCATGCCAGCTTGTTTGCGCTGACGGGCATAACAGCGGGAAGCAGCCAGCCGAAAACGGCAAACGCGAGGGTGGTTCCGTAACACAGGAGTGTAAGCAGAAGACGTTGGTTATAGGACAGCGGCAGGTGATAATCGACGGCGCAGCCTGCAAGAAGAACAGTTATTGCGACCATTATGGCGCGGGCCATGCCGGCTCGGAACTTTACCCGGTGGTATTGTTCTTTGAATGCTGCCAGACTTTCTGTGAGTTTTTTTGTCATTGTTATTCGGGTTTTATGTTCCCATTCAGAGTTTTGTGTTGTTTTGCCGGCGCCCTGGAAATCCCGGAAAATTGTTTTGCGCAGCTTCGAAGGCCCGGTGTTGTTTTATACATGGTTATGCCAGTCTCGCGCGTTTTCGCAGTTGCCATTCTGCGCCCAGAAGTAATATTACCAGTATCATAAAGTAGAATGTATTCCAAATTTCGAAATCGGCTCGTGTTTTCTCTTCTATTGAGACTGGCTCAAGCGCATGGACAAGCGTGCCGGGTTGATAAACGTCGGCATAGTGGTCGGCCCATTTTTTCATTTTATCCTTGTTCAGGGACAGGTGAACGTATTCGCCGACTGCAAGGTCGCCTATTTCGAAGTTGATTTCTGTTTTTATGTCTTTTTCGCGCAACTCGAACACTTCGGGTTTTACGCGGAAATGGCCTCTGGGCAGGCCGTGGATCTCTGCGCGGTATTCGCCTGGCGCGCCTTTTACAGGAAGCAGCGCGGTTTTGCGGACAACTTCATCCTTTTCGTTAAGCACTGATATTGTGGCCTGTGCCTGTTCGATTGGAACTTCTTCGTCATCCAGCAGTCTTGTCTTGATCCGGACAATTTCTCCGGGCGCGTAACGAAGGCGGTTGCTCATGAGTTTGACGTGCTTATCCGAACCTGTTGTTCTTCCTGTCGCGGCCCAGAGCACGATCTGGCCCCAGAAGCGGTGATGGTAGCGCCAGCGGGCCCTGTCTCTCCATCTCCAGAAGCTGTCGCTGCCAACGTAGAGGACTTTTCCTGCTCCGGCGTATGTTTTAACCATTACAGGATGGCCATTTTCCGTTGCCACGAGGCGGTCGGTCGCGGGCGAGGTTGCGACTTTGTCGTTAACCCAGTTCATTCCCGGCAGATTCTCCCAGAGCTGTTCTGACTGCGCCGGTGTGCGTCCTATCTGGAGCAGGTTGTCGTGTCTGCCTTCGTAGGCCGGTTTAAGTTTTATGTTCCTGGAACCGACAGGTTTTGTTTCCCTGGTTCCGGCGGCCGATGGTTTTGAATGGAAAGGAAACAGTTCGATCAGCGGAGTTCCGAAATATGCCTCCGGCATATACAGGTTGCCGGCCATTACCATCAGTGTTCCTCCCCGTTCGACGACGAAGTCGCGAAGGTCGCTGAGTTGTTCTCTGGAGAAATTATCCGGGTTGACATCGCCGAGAAAAACAAGCTGGTAAGCGAACAGTTCTTTTTGTGAAGCCGGGTACATGCCATCGTCTGTCCGAAGCATTTCTTTTTCCTGCGAGCCGATAAAGATTGTCTTCAATTTTACCCGTTTATCGCGGGAAAGCATCATGCGCACGTAGCGGGATTCCCACCGTGGATACTGGTCGATAAGCAGTGTTTTGATTCTGTCTTCAAGAACCATCACCTGGAAGTCGCGGCTGTTATTGCGTTCGAGAAGCTCATTGTCCTGCGGCTCTATTTCCACCCGGTATGCCAGCGAACCGTGTTCATTTTCCACAAAGGAAGCGTCGACTGTCGTGCGGGTTTCGTCTCCGGGTTCGACGGTCAGTTCGCGCAACGTCCGGCCTGCCCGGGTAACTTTGAGTTTCAGGGGTTTGTCCTGGTAGCCATGGCGCCGGAGCACGACATCCAAATCGAGCCGGTCGTCCTTGAAAGATGTATCCGGGACATTGACTGATTCGATAACCACATCATTCTGAGGCCTTTCTAAACCTGTTCCCGCTAACAGTATCGGGATTCGCCGTTCTTTGGCCAGTTTGCCTGCGCTTTCGAGGGTTGCGCCCGCGTTATTATTTCCATCCGAAACAACTACAACACCCGCAACCGGTTCCTGCTCGAAATGCCGCAACGTTTCATGAATGACAGACGCAAGACGTGTGGAGGCAAGGGAGGGGGTCATGTTTGTAATATCCTGTCTTCGCATTGCTTCGACCGGCTCCTGCAGGCCGAAAATGTGAACCTCTCCTTTTTCCTCGAGCCGGTCCAGAAGGTTGTGCGGCGGTCTGTTAAGGACTGTCTGCGCCAGGGACCACCTCTTCTCGTTTTTTAGTTTTTTCGCCGCCTTGTCGACTTCTTCGATGCCTGCTGCGGCGAGAGCGGTGTCGGCCTGTTTCTGGAGTTCCTGGAAACTTCTGGACATTTCCGGAAGTTCCTTCGTCCATTTTTGAGCATTTTGATGGATTTCCGCGGCTTTTTCCGCTGCTTTGGGCCATTCTTTCTTCTCTATTCTCTCACCAATAGCGCCGTACCATTCTTTTAATTTTTTCTGCCATCCTGATGGCTGCTCTTTCCACTTCTCGAAAGCGGCATGAAAATGTTTTTTTGCCGCAGGCCCGTTGCCGTTGTCTTTTTCAAGGTAACTGTAGCTGTTGATTGATTTGTCGATATTTTCAAGGGTTTCGATTAATGCTCCGTGTGCGGCCTCAAGTCTGTCATGCAGTTGTCCGGCTCTTTTTTCTGCGATTTTACTGTCGGGATTGTTTCCTGTGCCCAGCAGTGCTTTGGCGGTTTTGTCAACTGCGTCAAGTTTCAATGTTGATTCGGTGAATTTGGCGCCTTGATTCTCGAAGGTGGAGTTCCTGACTTTATTCGGGAACATATTCATGTGCCAGGCTATGCGTATGAGTTCATGATCGTTGTACTGGTCGGCGACGGACATGGATCCGCTGTTATCGATTATTACCGGGATACGTCCGCGTATGGTACGGATCGATTCTTCCGTAAGGACAGGTCTCATCAGGGCCAGTATAAGCAGGAGACCGGCTGCGCATCGAAGGGACGGCAGGATGATGGACCATGGTTTTCCAACGGGTTGGCGCCTGTATGACCAGAAGGATGCCGCCGCCATTGCTATGAACAGGGCAACAGCCGCCCACCATGGTATGTTTCCTGTCCAGAGCAGTTTCATGTTTTCTTTCGCAGTTCTTTTTGTTTTTCGCCGGAGCATTTTGCCGCCAGGATGCTTTCTGCTGCCAGCGCAAGAAGAGTTGCCGCCAGGATCTGAGAGCACAAATCGTTAACGCCTGTTTCGTTTTCGATTGCCCTGCGCAGGGAAACTATATTATCGACCATCCTGGCATTTGCTGAATCCGATATCCATTTTTTCTCATTGGGCGTCAGGGCTGCCGGGTCGCCTTCACCCGCGGGCAGGCTTACCGAGTAGGTTCTTGGCGGGGCTCCTTCTGCCTCGACTGTATAGAGTCCGGGTTTTACCGTGTCTCCGAAATATGCGATAGATTCGCCCATTTTCGCGACAAGTTTTATGTTGTGTTCTTTGCCTTCAGGGTCGACTACCCTGCATGTTTCCGGCCGGTCTGCATCCATGCCTGCGGGGCCGGTTTGTTTAATGAGCGACCTGGACCTTGAATATGAATAAACAAGGGTTTCATTCTGGTTCAGATTGATGGGTGGAATCACCTGGCTGGAGAGGTGGAAAACCAGGTTCTGCATAAGCGGGACGAAATCAGGCGCGGCCGGCATGTTGGACCATTCGAGGTTAAAAGACAGCGACCAGAGTGAAACGCAGCCTTTACCGTAATTTTTGATTGCGAGGAAAGGGTTGTCCGCGAGGAGTCCCGCGACTGTTGTTTCCGGCGCAGGCTCGAGCTTGCGGAATGTTAGCGCTTGAATGTTTTTCAGGGTCCTGGCGCGTGTTACGTCAAAGAGTTGCAATATTTCTGTTGCCGATCCGGCCGGAAACGAGGGGCTCCATGGTTTTTCGCCGCTATTCTGGAGCTTGCCTATACGCGCGGGCATCAGCCCTCTATTGCCTTCGTAAAGGCTGTTATACTGCTCCGGGGGGGTATTTTTGCCAAGTCCTACCAGCAATCCTCCGCCTTCGCGAACGTACTGTTTAAGGGCTCCCGCAAATTCAGCGGCCAGCGATCTTACGTTTACCAGTAGGATCGATTTATAGCTTATAAGGTCTGAATAAGACAGGGAATCCAGTTCCGTTTCGCTGACCCTGGCCACTTCAAAGAGATTCTCGTTTTCTGTTTCGCTGCCTGCCTCAAGCGCCCATTCAAGCATTGTTCCGGGTGACGCGAAATTGTCATTGTCGGGGACGCCTTCAACTATCAGGATCGGGATAGTCTGCAGTACTTCTACTGCCAGCGATTTGCGGTTGTCAACGGGAAGATCGTCTTCCTGGACAAGGATTTCAATTGCGTGCGACCCCGGTTTTGTGAAGCGGCGCTTAAAATGTTCAGTGTTGACGCCTGTCTTGAGTGTAACCTGTTTGCGTTCCACCTCCTGGCCGTCGATAATGAATGCGATTTCAGCCTGTTGATCCTCGTCCCGGTAATTGTGGACTTCGGCCATAAAATCCGCTGTGCGATGGATATCCAGCAACGGATACCTTGTTCTGAGTTCAGTTACGGCTATATTCCGTGTTTCGCCTGGAGATTGTTGAGCGATGGTATATATGGCCGGGGCGATTTCTTTATCTTCGCGGATTTTGTTGAAACGGTTCCATTCCGTTTTATCTCCCGGTTCCCATCCGGCCTGTTGAAGATCGCTTAGAACGTAAATCCGGCGCCGGGGAAGACGGGAGAGTGAGAGCATCCACATGGCCTGTTCAAGCGCTCTTGGCATATCGGCTTTTTCCCATCCCGGTTCCAGATCGTCCAGAACGCGTTTGAGGTCTGCCCGGTTGAATACCGGTCTTGGGGTCAGGGCCCGCGGCCGGTTACCTGCCCATATAATCATGGCGTTATCCTGGTCCGTCATTGATTCCACAATCTTCTTTGAAGTTGCGATCATTTTTTGAAAGGCATTCTGTCTGTTTTGGCCTTGCCGCATTGAGTATGAACCGTCCAGAACAAGAAGGTGGGTTGTTGGTTGACGGCCTCCGCCGAAAAATCTGTCGGAACGAATCACCGGCCTGGCCAGCGCCCATGCCAGCAGCGCCGGGATAAGCATCCTGAGTATAAGCAGGAGCAATTGCTGAAACTTGATTGTGCGGCTGCGCTTTTCCAAGGCTGTTTTAAGGAACATCATTGCTCCCCAGGCGTGTCTGCGATAGCGGGGTTTGTTCAGCAGGTGAATAGCCAGCGGTACACCGGTCAGCAGTGTTCCAAGCAGCAGCCATGGCGCGAGAAATGTCATCGCTTCATCCGTTCAACCAGGTAGCGGGCTATTGTTTTCTCAAACGGTTGATCAGTCAGGAATTCCCGGTAATCGATTCTTCGCGCGAAACAGGTTTCTCTTATTCTGTTCCGGTGTTCCTCGAACTGGCGCAGGTATTCTTTTCTCAGGATTCTGGGGTCTATCTCGCGGAAATCATTGCTTTCAAGCCCTTCAAATCTTGTTGGAGCGTTGAATGTAAATGTTTTTTCCCGGCTTGCGAGGGTGCGCAATATGATGATCTCGTGTTTCTTGTGCGCAAAATGATTAAGAGCCAGAGAAATTTTATCAGGATCATCGAAAAGATCGGAGATAATAATGATAAGCGCGCGTCTTTTGATTCGCATTGCAAGGTGGTGCAGGACTTCGGCAAGCCTGGTTTCCTTGCCGTGTTCGGCTTGCTCGAGCGTGTTGATAATCAGTCGGAAATGTGTGCGTGTGGAGCGCGGAGGCAGGAATGTTTCCAGCTCGCGGTTGCATGTGGCCAGCCCGACCGAGTCTTTCTGTTGCAGAAGAAGGTATGCAAGAACCGCTGCTGTATACCGGGCGTAGTCCAGTTTGCTAAGCTGTCCGTCCGAATAGCCCATGGAGCCTGATGTGTCCACTACCAGGTATGCCCGCAGCGAAGTGTCCTCTTCGTATTGTTTGATATAGTATCTGTTAATTTTGCCTAGAATTTTCCAGTCAAGGTGGCGGAGGTCGTCGCCCGGGACGTATTGCCGGTGTTCCGCGAATTCGAGGGCGAAACCTTTAAAAGGAGATCTGTGCAGGCCCGTCATGAACCCGTCCACAACTGAACGGGCAAGGAGTTCCATGTTGCGGAAAGCCTGGTAGGTTTTTGGTTGCAGAAAGGCAGTGGGCATATGTTTGGGGCCTCAATCGGCCGAGGGCTCCGGGGTTTCTTTTGTGATTCGTTCTACAATATTGTCGGCAGTTATTCCTTCTGATTCGGCGTTGAAATTGGCGCCTATGCGATGTCGCATGACAGGCAGCGATAAGCGGCGTATGTCGCTGCATGTGACGTAGAAGCGGCCCTCCATCAGCGCGATGGCCTTTGCTCCGAGTATCATGTTTTGTCCGGCTCTTGGCCCGGCCCCGAATTCGACCCAGTCCTTGACATATTGCGGGGACTGTTCATCGGTGGGGCGTGTTTTCCGGACGAGATCGAGAGTGTAACTGAATACATGGTCGCCCACTGGCACACGCCGGACAATATGTTGCAGTTCCAGGATTTCCTCCGCGCACAATACCGGTTTTAGATCGACATCCTGATCCACGGTTGTTGTCTTCAGTATTTTTGTTTCTTCCTCGCGCGACGGATAATCCAGCAGGATGTTCAGCATAAATCTGTCAAGCTGGGCTTCGGGCAGGGGATACGTGCCTTCCTGTTCAATGGGATTTTGTGTTGCCAGGACGAAAAAGGGGGCAGTCAGCCGGTAAGTGGTTCTCCCGGCGGTTACCTGTTTTTCCTGCATGGCTTCCAGGAGAGCGGCCTGGGTTTTCGGCGGGGTCCGGTTTATTTCATCGGCCAGGATAAGATTTGAAAAAAGCGGACCCTGCGCAAATTCGAATGCGCGGCGCCCTGTCTCCGCGTCTTCCTGCATGATATCAGTACCAGTGATATCCGACGGCATAAGGTCAGGGGTGAACTGAATTCTTTTAAAGCCGAGGCCAAGAAGCCTGGCCAGTGTGGATACGATCAGGGTTTTTGCGAGACCGGGCACGCCTACCATAAGGCCGTGTTGGTTGCAGAAAAGTCCGATAAGAAGTTGTTCGATCACTTCTTTCTGTCCAACGATTACCTTTGAAATGCCTTCTTCCAGTTGTTTTCGCGCATCTGCGAGTTTTTCGGCCGCCTCGATGTCTTTGCTCATTAATGCCCCCTAGTGGTTGACCCGTGATGATAACCAACCGCCATGAGGTGTGTCAAGGGGGGGCTGGTTTCTGGATGCTGGTTTCTGGATGCTTGATGCTGGATGCTGGTTTCTGGAT
>CAZIXB010000010.1:0-26600 GCA_964543205.1 uncultured Victivallales bacterium | reverse complement strand
CTTGCGCGCAAGGGCCTGAAGATCGCCACGGCCAGGTATGATGAGGGCCTTACAACGCTGGTCGAACTCAAAGAAAGCGCTCTGGCGCAGAGCCAGGCTCGGCTTGGGAGGCTTAACGCATTGCGCGACTATCTGGTGGCCATTGCTGATTTTGAATATGCAACAGGTAAGTCCCAATAGGTAATAATCAGGCCGGCCGATTTTTGTTTCGGTCTGCGACAGATTGAAGGTGAGATAAAATGAAGAAGATCGTCGGTATTTCCATAGTTGTGCTGCTTGTGCTTGTCCTTAGTTACGCGGTCTGGAAAGCTATTCAGGAGAAGAGAACGCGCAAAATAGCTCCTTCGATTGAGGCGATTCAGAAAGACCGCGGCATCCCGGTTACAACAGGTTTGCCCGGCTCCACCAATCTCGCAATGCTGGCAGTTCTGGACACAGTTCTGGAACCGAACGAAAGAGCGCGAATCATGTCCGAAATAGCAGGCAGAATACAGCGCATTCACTTTGAAGAGGGCGCTTCAGTTTCCAACGGTTCTGTTGTTGTAGAGCTACACGATGAAGCGTACCAGGCTGCGGCGGAGGCGGCGGAAGCTGATTTTGCCGATGCCGAAACCAATCTCAACAGGGTTGCCACTCTGCTGGCCCGCGGCGGGGTTTCGCAGTCGGCTTACGATTCTGCGGCGGTAAGGTTTGAAAGGGCGCGGGCGGCGCTTGTGAAGGCGGAAGATGAGCTTGATGACTGCGTTATCAAGGCGCCGTTGACAGGACGGGTTGCAAAGAGATATGTCGACCCGGGTGTGGTTGCTGCGGCAGGGACACTCTTGATGGAAATAGTGGATGTTTCAAGGCTTAAGGCCGAGATGCATATCCCGGAAAGCCAGATCAGCCTGATTGAAACCGGCATGGTTGCAGAAATCTCGATTGATGCTCTTGGCGGGGAAAGTATCACTGCGCGAATTGCCAGGATAAATCCTGAGGTCAGCGAAAGGGGCCGGAGGCTCAAAGCAGTCGCGTATATTGACAGTGAAAATACCTCGGCAGTTCCGGGAATGTTCGGCGCCGCAAGTATCCGGTTTGGAACAAGAAAAGATGCGCTTGTGGTTCCTTCGGGCATCATCGTGGTTCGCGGCGGGGATGACGGTGTGTTTGTCGTTGAAGAGGACAAGGCTGTGTTCAGGAAGATAGAGCAGGGAATACGCAGCGACGGTCTTGTGGAAGTTATAAGCGGTCTTGCAGAGAATGACCTGATCGTAGTTGACGGCAACAAGCAGGTCGCGGATGGGGCTCGCGTCCTTGTGAAGGAGGAATAACCGGTGTTCCTTTCGGATTTATCAATCAAGAGGCCGGTGCTTACTTCGGTTTTGATCATAATAGCGCTGATCATCGGCATTGGAAGCTACCAGAGGCTTGGCGTGGAGCTGTTTCCTGATATCGAGTTCCCGATGATTGTTGTGACTACAACATACCAGGGAGCCGGCCCTGAAGAAATAGAGCGGCTGGTTACAAAGGAGATAGAAGATAGTGTCACACTTGTCGACAACGTGAAGGATCTGCAGTCAATATCGTCCGAAGGCGCCTCGATGGTCATGATTGAATTCAATATGGGCGCCGACCTGGACGTAGCGGCAAATGATGTCAGGGACAGGGTAGGGCAGGTGGAACGCAATTTGCCTGATGATGCGGACGATCCTGTAATTACCAAGGTGGACCCAAATGCCTTTCCCATTCTCAGGCTTGCGGTTTCAGGAGATATGTCGCTTAAAGATATCTATGAAGTAGCAGATGACCGCATCAGGACCGAACTCGGTAAGATACAGGGTGTCGGGTTGATACGAATTGTGGGCGGGCGCCAGCGTGAAATACGCGTCGCGGTCAAGCAGAGCAGGCTTAACGCCTATCGAGTATCTATAGGCCAGGTAGTGTCGGCCATTGCCGGTTCCAATCTTGAGATACCGGTGGGGCATGTGACCCGTGAGGACGTAGAGCTTTCGGTGCGTCTGCCAGGCGAGTTTAAAGATGTGAAAAGCATCAATGAAGTAGCCATTCCGGGCACATCAGGAACGGTAACTGTCGGCGACCTTGCCACGGTGAAGGATACCGTAGCCGAGGTCAGGAAAAAGGCCCGCTACAACGACAGTCCAAGCGTCGGTGTGGAGATTCTCAAGCAGGGCGACGCGAATACGATAGCGGTTGGCCGTCGTGTCAGGGAGACTATAGACCGGTTGAATTCAGGACGGCTTCCGTCGGACATGGCAATCGATATAGTAACGGATGACTCTGTTTTCATTCGGGACGTGGTCAACGAAGTGAATGTCAATATAGTGCAAGGCATTCTTCTTACTGCTGCGGCGCTTTTCCTTTTTCTTCACAACTGGCGGGGCACTTTTGTTACAGCCGTAGCCATGCCGGCCGCTGTAGTGGCGACTTTTGTTCTGATCTACTTTTTCGACTACACAATAAACATGATGACGATGATGGGAATGGCGATTTCTGTAGGTATTATTGTCAACAACTCAATACTTGTTCTCGAGAACATCGACAGGTATCTGGATCTCGGAGAGGAACCCAAGGCTGCGGCGGCAAAGGGAACGTCGGAAATAGCGCTGGCGGTCACTTCAACAACACTGACTAATGTTGTGGTCTTTCTGCCTATCGCTTTCATGGAATCGATAGTAGGTCAGATTTTCCGGCAGTTTGCCATGACGGTTGTGTTTGCAACCTTCTTCTCTCTGTTCATGTCCCTGACTCTGACACCGATGCTGTCCTCGATTCTGTTTCGAAAAAGAGATGCAAGAAATGCCCGTATTCCGCCCTGGTTAAAGAAGATATACAGCGCATGGGATGGGTTTTATGATGATTTTACCGAGAGCTATGGGCGTGTGGTCACCATAGCTCTTCGGAGGCCGAAGACGTTTGTGTTCGCGGCAGCAGTTCTGTTTATAACCGGGATGATGACTCTGCCCGGCCTGATAGGCGGTGAGTTTTTTCCGAGGGTCGATGAGGGAAGGTTTGCTGTAAGTGTTGAGACAGATGTTTCAAGACCTCTGGACTTCACTGACAAGGTAATGAGGAAGGTGGAAGCGGTTTGCCGTGAAATCCCCGAACGCGAGGACGTCTATTCAACTGTCGGCAGGGCGGACCAAGGCGAAATGGGAGGCTCAAGCGACAGCGTCAACCTTGGACAGGTGGTTGTCAAGCTGGTGGAGTTAGACAAAAGGACTCGGTCGACACAGGAGATTATGGAATCGTTGCGGCCGAAACTGGCAGGAATACCAGGAGCTCAGCTATCGATATCATCCCAGGAACAGGGAGGGCCGGGAGCCAAACCAATTGAAATCGAAGTGGTTGGCGAAAACGTCGATGTGATAAACCGAATAGTCGATCAGATCATGCTGCTTGGCCGCGGCGGCGTAGTACAGGGAAGAGAGTACGATGCTGTCAGCGGCCTGGTGGGTCTTGACACCAATTGGCGCAAAGGTAAACCGGAAATCCGGCTGGAACCCGACAGGGCGCGGATGCGCCGTTACGGAGTAAGTATAGGAGAAGTTGCCCAGGCTCTAAGGGCTTACTATACGGGTTCTGTGGAAACACAGTACCGCGAGGGAGACAATGAGTATGACATAAGAGTGCAGCTTGCCGAGTCGGATAAGAAGGATCTGGATGTTCTGGACAGGCTCACAGTTCAGGCAGCCTCCGGCGAGGAGATCAGGGTCGCGGAAGTGACAAGACGTCGGAGGGCGTCGGGGCCCAACGAACTCTTCAGAAAGAACCGCCAGCACATGATAACGGTCACCGGTGAAATCGCGGCTGGAACAACCGTACAGGAAGTGTATCAGGAATATGACCGGCGAATTCGGGAGCTTCGCATGCCGGAAGGATATGCTTATGAATGGGGCGGCGAAGTTGAGATGATGCAGGAAAACTTCGGCGACATATACCAGGCGCTTATTATAGCCATTGTCCTTACCTACCTTATGCTGGCCGGCATACTTGAATCATGGAAGCTGGCAATTCTTATCATGCTCTCTCTCCCGCTGTCTTTCCTGGGGGTATTCATCGGTCTGCTCGTCAGGGGAACGACTCTCAACATCTTCTCTCTGATGGGCATGGTTATGCTTGTAGGGCTGGTGATCAACAACGCGATCGTTGTGGTAGACTACATCCTGTCTCTCAGAAAGGACGGGATGGGGCTGCATGATTCTATCGTTAAAGCGTGCAAGGTCAGGCTCAGACCGCTGATGATGGCAAACCTGACTACTGTTGTGGCCATGTTGCCGCTGGCCCTGGGCATGGGCGCAGGAGGCGAGTACCGCGCTCCCATGGCAGTCACACAGATGGGGGGTGTCATTGCAGGGGGTGCCCTCGCATTGGTTGTGATTCCACCGATGTACTACCTGGCCGAGCGCCGAAAAGAGCGGCAGCATGCGAAGACTGCCTGAGTCCAGATTTTTGCGCCATTGTTATGCATAGACTCGTGTCTATTCCTTGCGTATAAGCGATGGATTCCTGACATAGACGGCGCCTCTGAATTTGCCTTTTATTTCGTATCTTACAGATTCGACGTTTTCAGGCAGGCCATCGCTGTGAGTTTTCTTTGCCATGAACCAGCCATCGCCGCGGTCCCAGACTGGCTTTTTCCATAGAAACTGTTGCTCGGCCTTGCCTTTTTTGTTCTGCTCGATTCTTGTCAGGCAGACGGCTATCTCACCGTCAAAATCTTTGCTCTTCTTGATCATGGCCTCTGCGGTGAAACGCATGCCTGGTTTCGCGCGAACTGTCCTGGACCTCAGCGCAAGCTCTTTTCTAATGTTGGAGGAAGCAAAAACAAATGCTGATGGTTCGTTGCTTGCTGTTCCAAAAGAAATCGATTGCAGATCTCTGTCGCCAATATATAGCTGCCACCCTGGCACGGGGGTTCCTGCCATTATGGCATTGTCGGGAATTGAAAGGATATTCTTATCATCAACCTGAGATGGAACGGGAATTGTAGAGAAAAGAGGCGGCGTGATTGTCTGAGATGAGTTGGAGGCTTTCCACCACGCTCCCAGCGCAAGCGTGGAGACGAGAGTAAGCGCTGCAATGCCTGTGACTGTCAGCGCCTTCCATCTTGCGACACTGCGCTTGAGGATGTTGAGATCCTGCACCTCTACAGCGCCGTTGACCGCATGTTCAGAGCTCTCGGGTGGAGAGAAATTCAGGGTCTCGCGTATTGGAACATGTCCCCGGCGGGGATCGTGACGTAGAAAGTAACTGGCTTCTTCCGGTAATCCCGCGGCTTGCAGCGAGTTTCGATAGGCGTCGATATCAAATGGAGTCCTGTGCCAGAATATGGAGCGCTTTTCAGTGTCCAGCATGCAATATACCGCGAAAGCCTGCCGATCCCGTGGCTGGCCAACTGAGCCGACATTCACCAGGAACCTCTTGCCTTCTTCTATTTCAAAATCCTGGGCTTCTACGCGCCTTGGAATATTGCTCTGGCCGAGAAGAAATATGCCTGGCTGATGAGTATGCCCAACAAAAAGAAGGTTATGCTCGACAGCTTCCCAGCTTGGCATCGCGTCTTCAGGGTCGATTATATAGTTAAATGACGCCGGGTCGGAAAATTCCCCGTGCGTTGCCCGGAAGAAATCGCATGAGACAGAAAGGGGAAGAGTCTTAAGAAAGTTGATGGCTTTTCTGTTAAGTTTCTCCTTTGTCCATTCGATAATTTTCCTCGCATTTGAGTTAAACAAAGACGGGTTCATTTTGCCGCAAATTACAGCGTCATGGTTGCCTAACGCAAAATAATCCACGTTCGAATGGACAGATTCCAGCGTCTTTACGGGATCTGGACCGTAGCCGACGATATCGCCGAGACATATGATGCGATCAGCGCCGCGGCTGCGAATATCCAAAAGCGCCGCGTTCCATGCCTGGATGTTTGCGTGAATATCCGAAACTATGGCGATTTTCATATAAGCAGTTTCGTCAATAAGACCGAAGTGTCAAGTCAGAGCTTTGCTGATTCGTGATCTCTAGTTGGCGCTATCCGCGCCCGCAACTGGTATTCTGTGAGGTATTCGGGTTGTCAGAGTTCGGAATACAGGCGTGACCGGCGGCTATTCTCCAAAGCGGCAGAGATTGCAGTGCCGGCAATCGAGATGTTGGGGAGGAGCGTAATGGCTTCCGCGCCTCCTGGCGATTATTGACTGAATATGGTTCATCATTCCAAGCAGCAATCCAAGGGCTATGAAGCCGCCGGGGGCGAGGATCATTAGTATAACAGGTTTGACTCCGGTTGTTTTCCATCCCAGATTGCCCCATATAGTAAAAGAAGCGTTTCCGAGTGTTTCCCTGACAGCTGCCAGGGCCGTCAGTCCCAGCAGGAAACCAATCCCCATTCCCAGACCATCGGCTATTGACAGGGATACCGGATGTTTTGACGCGAAGGCCTCTGCTCTTCCGAGAATCACGCAGTTTACAACGATGAGCGGTATGAAAATGCCAAGATTCTTGTAAAGTTCGTAAGCAAACGCGTGCATGGTAAGGTCTACTACCGTTACGAAAGTGGCAATAACAACGATAAAACATGGAATGCGCACCCGGGCGGGGATGTAATTCCGTATTGATGATATGACGATGTTGGAGCATACAAGCACAAATGTCGCGGCAAGCCCCATTCCGAGCCCGTTCTCAACAGAAGTTGTGATGGCAAGTGTAGGGCACATTCCGAGCACAAGCCGGAAGATGGGATTTTCGCGCCACAGACCTTTTGTAAATTCGCGTCCCAGGCTGTTCATTGCTGATCCTCTGTTTTTTGTTCCTGGTCAATGTTCAATTTTGACAGTATGAGTTTTTTTTCTTCAAGATAAACGTTGACACCCTTTTCAACTGCATCGGACACGGCGCGCGAGGAAATGGTTGCAGCCGTAATCTGATCTATGTCGCCTCCGTCTTTTCTTACTTTCCAATTTGTCTCTTCAATGTCTTTGCCCGCAAACTGTTTTTTGAAGGCTGGCTCCTCTATCTTGGCTCCGAGTCCGGGCGTTTCAGCATGCGTCAGAATCGCAATGGCCTGAACTTTGTTGTCATCATTGATTCCAACCATAATGTCAATTTTACCTCCGTAGCCTTTCTGTGAAGACGTCTGGAAAGCTGCGCCCGCATAGGCTCCTTGCTGCAGAGCCGCATAGAAAGTCCATTCCTGCCCGCCCTTTCTGATTGTAACTTTGTCCTCTATGGGGTCGTTGTCGCAAGGAGGCAGGACCTTCTTGATTGCAGCCAGGCGGACTCTCTTTCTGGTTTTTTCAATAGGTTCTTTCGTGAGCTGGTTAACGCCTGCCAGGAGCAATCCGGCCACGAGTGTCACCAGCGCGAGTATGGCTGTCAATTGTATAATTTTTTTCATCTTATTCAGACCATCCTGCTTGTCAGCTTTGCGCGCTTTTACCTTTTTTTCCGGTTCCGAAAACCCTGGGTTTTGTCGCCCGATTTATGAGAGGCGTTACCGAGTTCATAAGGAGGATTGAAAAACTGACACCTTCTGGAAAGGCGCCCCATTTTCTAATGAGCATGGTTAATATGCCGCATCCGGCGCCAAAAACAAGCATTCCTTTTTTTGTCACCGGGGAGGTCACCATATCTGTTGCCATATAGACAGCGCCCAAAACCAGGCCTCCGGCAAGGAGATGGAAAAGGGGAGGCATATTGTGGTCTTTATCGGCAATCCAGAGGATTGCAGAAAAAATTGCAACTGTTCCAAAATATGATACGGGAATATGCCATGTGATGCAGCGTCTAATCAGAAGATATATTCCGCCAAGGATAAGCGCGGCTGCAGAGACTTCTCCTATACATCCATTCATGTTGCCCATGAAAAAGTCCATGGCCATAGACTGATCGAATTCATAGGGTAGTTTTCCCGCAGTCTGCAAACCTGTTTTTGCCAGGCCCAGCGGCGTTGCGTACGTTTCGGCGTCAACCGGAGCTGGAACGGGGCTGTTCTGCCATTTCGACCATGTTGTCATGGCCACGGGAAAAGACATAGTAAGAGCGACACGGCCGATCAGGGCGGGGTTGAAAGGATTGTATCCTAATCCGCCGAACAACTGTTTGGCTATTACAATGGCAAAAACGCATCCGATGAACGCCATCCACCATGGAAGAGCCGGAGGCAGGTTGAAGGCGATGAGTATGCCGGTTACCACCGCGCTGAGGTCTCCGATTCCGCTGTCTCTGCCCATTGCTTTACGGCAGGCATACTCCAAGCCTACGCATGAGATTATGCACACTGCTATCAGGCGAACCGCGTCCATGCCGAACAGGTAGACTGCAACGGCTGCGGCCGGGATAAGCGCGATTATGACATCGAACATAATTCGCCTTACGCTGGAACCTTCGTGGGCGTGCGGTGATGCGCTGACTATGTGCTGTTGGTTATTGTCGCTCATATCGTTTCTCTGCTAGCCCTGTTTTTTCTTTTCACGTTCGGCTCGAAGTTTTGCCGCGACGCTGGCTTTGCCTCGTCTCATATGCTGTACCATTGGGCGGTGAGCCGGGCACACGAACGCGCAGCAACCGCATTCAATACAGTCCATCACATTGTAAGCCTGCGCGGCCTCGTAATCCTCGGCTTCAAGCATGTGGCTGAGCTCAGAGGGCATTAGAGTCATGGGGCATGCGGCTACGCATCGTCCGCAGCTTATGCACGGCATTGAGGTGAATTGCGAAACTTTGGAAGGCGGCAGAAGCAGAATTCCCGATGTAGTCTTGCTTGTGGTTGCTTCGAGCCCGGCCTGCGCAAAACCCATCATGGGGCCGCCAGAGACAACTTTTGACGCATTGCCGTTTTCTCCGCCACAGAACTCGATGAGATCCTTGTAGCTGGAGCCGAGTCTTGCCAGCACATTGGACGGATGTTTTACAGCCTCGCCGGTAACGGTAGTGACGCGATCTATGAGGGGACGCCCATTGATAACCGCTTCTCTTATTGCATACACTGTTCCCACGTTTTCAACCAGAGTTCCTACGTCCATGGGCAGGCCGCCGGAGGGGACTTCCCGTCCGGTTATCGAGTAAATCTGTTGTTTCTCTGCTCCCTGCGGATATTCGGTTGGCAGCTCAACAATGGCAAGGTCCTCCTGCGAGGAACCGGCAGCATGTTCCATTGCCTGTATGGCCTCTGGTTTATTGCTTTCAATAGCTATACGCACGGTTGTTGTCCCGAGGATGCGCCGAATTATCTGTATGCCTTCCCATATCTCCCCGGCATGTTCAACCATCATCCTGAAGTCGGATGTAAGGTAGGGTTCGCATTCAGCTCCGTTGATGATTAAAGTGTCGATAGGCTTTTCCCTGGGAGGCGATAGCTTCACATGTGTCGGGAAACCTGCTCCTCCCATGCCGGCTATTCCGGCGGAGGCAACAATATCAACAAGTTCGCCCGCTTCCATTTCGTTCCATGGCTTGGGCACATTGATCCGGTCAGCCCAGGTATCCTCGCCGTCAGGCTCTATCTCAATTGCAGGGGCATATTGCCCGGGAGCAGTAATGGCCTCGGTCACATTCTTAACAGTGCCTGATGTGGGGGCATGCACATTAGCAGAGATAAAACCGGCCGCTTCGCCTATCAGTTGGCCTTTGAGAATCGTGTCCTTCTTGTTGACCACGGGCTTTGCCGGCGCCCCGAGATGCTGCGACATAGAGACGCGCAGCAGTTGGGACATGGGCATTTCACGTATTTCGCTATCCCTGGCGAGTTCTTTGTGGTATGAGGGATGAACGCCGCCCTGTGATTTATATTTTGCCTTTAGAATCTTCATTCCAGTTCACGTTTTGTTATGCAATTAGTTGGACACTTCTCCACAATCTGTTCGTTTTCGAGCTTCTGCTCGTAGTTTACAACGGCCAGGAACCCGTCCATTGTGATAGCGTCGTCTTCCGCCAGCTTTGCGCACATTCTGCAACCGATACATCCCACTTCGCAGGCTTTTTTCACTGCCGGACCTTTATCTTTCGAGCTGCAGAGCACATGTATGCTGCGGTTTACAGGAACCATTTTGATGATGTTGCGGGGACAGGCCGAGACACAGGCCTCGCAACCAATGCAAAGCTCCGGATGAACGTAAGCCAGGCCCTTGCGCAGTTCTATTGCGCCGACGGGGCAGGTTCTGACGCATGTTCCGTAACCCAGACACCCGTATCTGCACGCCTTGTCGCCGCCGTCAACCGCGTCTGCGGCCCCGCAGTCGGCAACCCCGTTGTACTTGAACCGTTTCTTTGCCCTGTCGTCATCGCCGCCGCATAGGACCATTGCGACCTTCCTTGTGCTGCCTTCCGGGGCTTCCATGCCCATGACCCGGCATATTTTGTCCAGTGTCTCCTGTCCGCCCGCCGTACACAGATTGATGTCCGCACCTTCCAGCACAATGGCCTTGGCATAATCGGCGCAACCTGCGTATCCGCATCCCCCGCAGTTGGCGCCGGGGAGCGCCTCAATGAGTTCTTCCACTTTCGGATTCTCTTTGACCGCAAGAAATCTGGCCGCAAGCGCAAGGGCAAAGCCGCAGACCGCGCCGATGCCCGCCATTGTTGTGCCTGTTATGAATACCTGTTGCATGCTATTGCTTTACCATGGATGAGAAGCCCATAAAAGCCAGGCTAAGAAGTCCCGCTGTCACCAACGCTATTGCGACCCCCTGGAATGCTTTTGGTGGGTTCGATCTGTCGATCTTTTCCCGAAGGCCGGTGAAAATCACAAGCGCCAGTGAGAAACCCAGACCGGAGCCAAGCCCGAAGGTTACGGCCTTGGCGAAGTTGTATTTCAACTGAATATTAAGAACTGCCATGCCGAGAACAGCGCAGTTCGTGGTTATAAGCGGCAAAAAAATTCCAAGAGCGCCATGAAGGGCAGGAGCAAGTTTTTTGAGGCCCGTATCAATCAATTGAACAAAGGACGCTATTATAAGAATAAAAACAATTGTCTTGAGATAGGTCAGATCCTGCGGGATCAAGGCGTCCTTTGCCAGCACATGGTGATAGATTGGATGTGTAACAGCAGAGGCCGCTGTCATTACAAAAAGAACAGCGCCGCACATTCCCAGCGCGGTGGGAAGCTTCTTTGAAACCCCAAGGAACGGGCATATTCCGAGGAAGCGGTGCAATACAAAGTTATTCACCAGCACTGCGCTTATAATTATAAGAATAAACTCTTTGCCAACCATATTAATGTTCCATAACAGGAGAGGTTCAGGTTGAAAACCGGCACTATACAGAAAATCGTCCGGGAGGGTGAAGTAAAAAAACGTTAAATTATTTTTTACAAAATTAATGCCGGAGGGGAAGCCCCTCCGGCATTAGGCCCGGCTTTTGTTGATCATACTCCGATCATCAGGAATATCATTACAAACAATGCGACAGACTCGATTATACCAAGCGCGATAATGTAGTTGGCCAGACCCTGGCCGGTTTCCGCAAGCGCGTCGGACGCTCCTGCTGCGGCTTTGCCCTGCATCCATGCGGACATTCCGATTGCAAGCCCGGCAAAAATTCCCCATCCGACCAAACCCGGAAAGGCAGCGCCTTCTGCTGCCAGACCGTTAAGTCTGTACATTACGAGCAAGCCGTAGAAGGTTTGCGTCATCGGAAATCCGACGAAGGCTGCCAGAAGCATAGGCGCCATCTTGCTTTGAGCGTAGCATTTTTTCCAGGCTCCGACAGCGGCCTGTCCGGCTGCTCCTGTTCCCAGCGCGGAGCCGAAAGCCGCAAGAGATACTCCGGCGGCCGCCCCGATCTTTCCCAACGATTCTACCGTTTCAGGTGACACTTCCATATCCTGTCCTCCATTTCAGTTCTTTCCTGTTATGTCTCTGTTACAACCTGTTTGTTCTTCGGCCATGCAGATAATTCAACAGGCCGTTGTTTCTGTCTATATATATGCCGATCAGCTTGCCGCCGCAACCGGAAGTTTATTTTCCTTCAATGCAAATGGTTTATAATTGATGCCGGACCACTTGAGCCCGACATGAGTTGAAAACTCGAGAGTATTGAGCCTTACGCCGTGAACGAGAACGCTCAGGATGCATAGAACTAGGTTAAGAAGGTGGCCGAACAGCAAAATGAGCGCCACTGGGATGGCCGCGGCAATGTATCCGGAAGGCGGTCCCATGGACGAAGAAATGGCTCCACCCAGATCAAGAGCCATAATGTTGAATGCCTCCGCAACCTTAACACTTGCGATTCCGAGGGCGAAAAGACGAAGGTAAGACATTATGTCTCCAAAGTTGCTTATGATATCGAGTATCAGCATGGCAAGATCAACCCATGTCTTTTGAAGCACAAGGGAGAGTACAACAGCAATAGCGCCTGCTATGGCTGTAGGCAGAAATATTGACGGTAATTTTGTTTGAAGCAGAAGAAAGCTTGCCAGCATATACATTGTCCATAAAATTGCTATCCAGCCGATCTGGCCGATAATTTTCGGCAGGTTTTTTCCTGCTTGGTCAAACACATTCCACAGATGCGCGATTGTAAGATGCACCGCCCCGAGGAGAAGGCAGAAAGCCATGCTGTTTTCCTGTTTAAGCAACCAGTCTATTTTTAGAGCATCCAGCGGGTAGGGGACAAGTTCGGGGTTGATCCCGAAAAAATTCCCCGTGAGCAGCCCCCATAGAGTTGTAGTTCCGCTCAAAATCAATAGAAGCAACACGGAACCGGATACGGCCAGTCTTTTTATCCGTGCAACTATTAATGTGGCGGCCAGGATTATTATTCCGTATCCCGCGTCCCCGACAATCATGGCGAAGAAGATTGTAAGGAATCCAAAGAACGCCGGGCTGATGTCTGATTCCGTGTAGCCTGGAGCTATACCAAGAAACGACAACACCGGTTTAAGAGGACGCACCCATCTCGGATGTCTTAAAAGGGTAGGGACCTGTTCTTCGGTATCAGGATCTTCAATTACAAGACCCCATCCTTCGTCGGCGGCTTTTTGCCTGAGGTTGTCAATTCTGTCCACGGGACAGAAACCCTGGAGATAGGATATTGTCTCAGATGTGCCCATTCCGTCTCTTGCCTGGACATATTCGGCATTGATTTCAAGCTGATGAAGCAAATCGGTCAACGCTTCATTATATCTGCCTGCTCCGGCGAGTTTTCTTTCGATTTCGGCTGTTTCTTCTTTTCCTTGTTTGATTTCTTTTTCAATTGTTGAGAGCGATCTGGATGGAACCGGAATTTCAGAGAGATCCATTTCGATACTATCATTTGATAAAACAGCAAGGTATGTTCCGGTTCTGGTGGCATTGGCAGTAAAGACTATGACGTTGTCGGGAAAATCAGGCAGCCTTCTTCCGGGTACGTAATAGAGTTTGATGTCGATGCCTTTTTTCTTAAGCAACTCGATTGTTCCAGGGGCGAAATTGCCGAAATTTCGCAAAGGTTTGATTTGTTCGTCGAGCGCGCGTATGCGATCGTTTAGTTCTTCTTTTCTGTCGGAAAGTTCAAAGATGGCGTCAAGGGCTTCCGGTGCGGTTCGTTCCGGGGCTTCTTCAAAATTTTCAGATTTGTGCGACAAAAGGATACCCTGGGCCTGGTTTATCCTGTCTATCTCATCCTGGATTCGCGCATAGTTTTCTGTCGCTGGATTGTTAATGTGGGAAAGATGCAGCGCTCCCATACTTCTCAGCGCCTTGAGCGTGGCATCCGTCCTGGAAGCCTGGCAAAGCAGCGTTACCTTCTTCATATCAACTATCATGCTGCTCTCTCCGCTATTTTGGATTTGGCGATTTTAGCCCTTATTACGCCCGCTGTCTGTTGGTCGCCGAGGAAAATTTTGATAACCCGTATGTTTTCTCTGGATTCAGGAATCTTAACCTTTTCGAACAGGTTTACCCGTTGGGTTGTTGTGCGAAGTTCGTCGGAAATGAGACGCAACTGTTCTTCAAGTGTCTGCCGTTCAAGACGCAGGCGTATAAGTTTCTCTACCAGGTCCGCTGCGTCGTCTATCCATGGCGGAGTCTCAAAAAGACTGTAATTTTTTCGCTTTGTCTTTACATCCTTCAGAACAGGAATTGCCACTCCGGCTATGTTGCCTTCCTCGGTTTGCGCCTCAGTCAGAGTGACCAGATCTTCGCTCGCCTCCCCGGAAGAAAAAAGCTCAACAAAATTATCAATATCCTGTCGCGCCTTCTGTTCTTCCTGCCCGGCCTTGCGGATTGCCGCTTCTATGTTCTGGATCTCCACCTGGAGCTGTTGTTTTTTCAGTTGCAGCATTGGAAGATAGCGCTCAAAGCGGGCAAGCGCATCCTGCTGGTTTTTCAATTCATTCTTTGTATGCTTTATTTTGGCCATTGCAAATTCCTGAAAACTTTAAAGAAAACTGCTGTTCAGCTGTTTTCTTCGGTTTCCTGATCTTCAGATTCGCTTTCCGCCCCGCCGCTTTTCTGTGATCCGGGCCAGAACTTGTCCAGGAGGCCTGAATGGATTCCTGTCTCGATGGGCTCGAAACATTCGGCCAGCATTTTCCAGCCTCGGTCGAGGGCTCCTTCAAGAGGTATATTGACCGAAAGATCCATGATCTGGTTTTCGAACAAGCCGCCGTATTTCAGAAGCTTATTGTCCCAGTTGCTCATGCGGAAGCCCATCGCCTGTTTCTCCTTGGTCTCCTTGTATTGAGCGTAAAGCTGGATGAGAGTATTCATGATGGTTCTGTGATCTTCTCGCGTGGAGCCGTTGACCTGTTGTTTGAGTCTGCTCAAGGAGCGGAAAGGATCAATAACTTCCTCTCGCAGATAAAACTGGCCTTCGGTGATATAGCCTGTATTGTCCGGGACAGGATGCGTGTCGTCGTCACCGGGCATGGTGGTCACCGCAAGTATGGTCAATGAACCTGCGCCGTCAAAGTCCACTGCCTTTTCGTATCTCTGAGCAAGCTGGGTGTAAAGGTCTCCGGGGTAACCACGGTTCGAAGGAATCTGTTCCATGGTGATGGCAATTTCTTTGAGCGAATCAGCGAAATTTGTCATATCAGTCAGCAGCACAAGCACACGTTTGCCTTCCAGAGCGAACTGTTCGGCTACGGCCAGGCTGATATCGGGAACAAGCAGACATTCCACAACCGGATCCGCGGCGGTGTGAACGAACATAACCGACCGTGAAAGCGCTCCGCTGTCGTCGAGTTTATTTCGGAAAAACAGGTAATCGTCGTGTTTCAGACCCATGCCGCCCAGGATTATAATATCCACTTCGGCCTGCAGGGCTATGCGCGAAAGCAGTTCATTGTATGGCTGCCCTGCAGGAGCAAAGATAGGCAGCTTCTGTGATTCAACCAGAGAGTTGAAAATATCAATCATCGGGATATTGGTCCGAACCATGTTTTTCGGGATAATCCTTTTAGCGGGGTTGACCGATGGTCCGCCAATTTCTATCATGTTTTCCGACAGCGCGGGGCCGCGATCCCTTGGCTGTGCTCCGCCTGTGAATATCCTGCCAAGGAGATTTTCTGAGAAAGGCACCTGCATGGTGTGTCCGAGAAACCGGACTTTTGCGTCTGTTGCAATTCCGCGAGCGCCTTCAAACACCTGGAGCGAGACCTCGTCTCCGTTGAGTTGAATGACCTGGGCCAGGGAAGTCCCGGTGCGCGAGGCGACCTCGGCCAGTTCCCGGTATTGGACGTCCTTGGCTTTAAGGTGAATCACATTACCCGCGATATTGTCGATTTTGTGATAAAGTCTATGCATTGCGGGCTACCTCCGAAACCGCATTTCCAATTTTCTCCTGTAATTGTTTGAATTCATCGCTTTTCATTTCAACGCGGTTCCAGTCCTTTGTTGTCTGAGTAAGCTGATGAAAGAATCTGCGAGCCGCGTCTTTGTTTTCAAAATCCATCTGTGTTTTGAGAATATCTGATATAACTGCAAAAACATGTTTTTGCCTTTCGGCGTCAGTTGCTCCGTCTACCGGGTCGAAAGCATCCTGCTGGAGATATACGGAATCAACGTATTCGGCCTTGAGATATATTATGAAATCATCCAGGGTTGTGCCTTCTTCGCCGACCACCTTCATCATCTGGCCCACATCGTTGCCGTGATGAAGAATATTTCTGGCCATCTGCGCATCTTCTTCAGGCACTACGCCTTTGTAGGTGGTCCAGCTGTCCAGTGGATCGATTGCCGGGTAACGCCTGGCGTCTGACCTTGCCCTTGCAAGGCCGTGGAAGGCGCCCACCACCTTGAGTGTTGACTGTGTTACCGGCTCGTCGAAATTTCCGCCTGCGGGACTGACAGTGCCGCCTATGGTGATCGATCCGGTTGATCCGTCTTTAAGCCGCAAACGTCCCCCCCTCTCGTAAAAGGAGGCTATGACCGATTCGAGGTATGCGGGATACGCTTCTTCGCCGGGTATTTCTTCGAGCCGTCCTGATACTTCGCGCAGAGCCTGAGCCCAGCGTGATGTTGAGTCTGCAAGCACCAGCACGTTAAGCCCCATCTGCCTGTAATAGGATCCAAGTGTGACGGCGGTATAGACCGAGGCTTCGCGCGCGGCAACGGGCATGGAGCTGGTATTGCAGATGATGATTGTTCGCTCCATGAGTTTGCGGCCGGTCCGTGGATCTTCAAGCTCAGGAAAAGTTCTCAGAGTCTCCACAACTTCTCCTGCTCTTTCGCCGCATGCGGCAACAATAACAATATCAACGTCGGCGTGGCGGCTGGTTATCTGCTGGAGCACGGTTTTACCTGAGCCGAACGGGCCGGGGATGCAGTATGTTCCTCCCAATGCCACAGGGAAAAAAGTGTCGATTATTCTTATTTTCGTTGTCAATGGATCTGAAGGCCCGAGTCTTTCCTCATAGGCTGTAATGGGGATTTTAACGGGCCACCGTTGCAGCATCTGTATATCGTGAACCTTGCCGTCCTGGTCTTTAAGCCTAGCTATTGTGTCTTTTACAGTATATGAGCCTTCAGGGGATATTTCCTCCACTGTATACTTTCCTTGAAGCTCAAATGGAACCATGATGCGATGATCAAAAATTCCTTCTGGAACCGAGCCAAGAGTTTCTCCTGCGCTGGTAGTGTCGCCTTTCTGAGCCTTGGGTGTGAATTCCCATTTCTGGTCCAAGGGCAACGCGTCAAGATAGGCCCCGCGCTGGAGAAAAAATCCGTATTTATCGGCAACATCGTGGAGCGGATTCTGTAGTCCGTCGTAGACTTGTCCCAGAAGACCTGGCCCAAGTTCGACGGAGAGAAGATGTCCGGCGAAATTAATCTTATCACCGACGCGTATGTTTGACGTGTCTTCAAAAACCTGCATGTCCGCAAGTTTACCCCTGATGCGGATTACTTCTGCCATCAGACTCAAATCTCCAAGTTCGACAAATCCGACCTCGTTCTGGCTGATAGCTCCGTGGCATTCCACGGTGAGCATGTTGCCGTTGACGCCTACTATAGTGCCTGTTATTTCGCTCCTGTCGTCTTTCATGTTCCGCAGCCTTTGTGTTTTAAAGGGTTTTTCCCGTGCAGTCGGTTATTTTTGCCCGCCCTGTCCGGACAATTGGAGGTTCACAATTTTCTCCAGTATCCCTCTGCCTTCTTCCTTGTAGAGTCCGGCCCATCGTTGAGCTATAATGAGCTTAACAGCATAGGCGAACACGGACTCAGTTGAAAATGGATCCAACCCTGTCAGTTTCTCTGTCTCTTCCCATCGCAGCCGGTCTATTGCTTTTTCTTTTTTCAGAGGATTGTCCATAGATATGGCTTCAGTTACAGCCTTATCCAGCGCGACGTCCGATATGCCTGCATCTCTCGTTTCGAGGTGTTCTCTGCCAAGTTTCTTTGCGCGTTCGCGCGCAATAGCATTTCGAATCTCAATTTCCTTTTTCTCCCACCTGTCTACGAAGGAATGCCGCGCTTCCGACTTTCCAAGGTTTTCCGGTTTCGTCGCTAGATTCTGAAGCTGGCGCAGAGCCGCCATGTGCGGCAAAGACAGTTGAACTTCGCATGTAGCCTGGAAATCGTCATATGAAATCCGCGGTTTTTCCTCGAACTGTAGCATTGGCAGCGTTGCAATGAGGTAATAGTAGTTCATTCCTGCTTAAAACTCTTGCGCGAGGGCGTCTTAACTGTCAGCTTTCCTGATTTCTTGCCGATGCTTTGACCAGTTCGGCAATGTGCGGGCGCAAAAGACGGCTGAGCGATTCAACAATGGCATCCCGGCTGAAATCGTGTTCAACCTGCTCGTCCTTCACGTATACCCGAAACCCCGAAACTACGGTTCCTTCGCCAGTAAGATCAAGTCCTTTGGACATGGCTTTCTTGAACTCTGCAGTAAAATGACCTTTTAATTTCTCCATGTCCTCCGGATTCAGGAGGATTTCCACATTCGGGTTTTTTTTGTCTCCTGAGAAATAGGCTTCAACAAATTTGCCAAGCATCTCTCTGAGCGCCTTTTCGTCCAGAACATCATTAATCTCATCAGCCATGATCGACTGCATCATCTTCTGGATTGACTCCTCCACGGAAAGAACAATGTCTCTTGCCGCCTGTTGGACGGACTTCCTGGAGTTTTCGGCGAAAGCCTCGGCCTCTTTTTCGGCTTTTTCAACTATCTGGCCGGCCTTATCATGGGCTTCCTGCTCTATCTGCCCGGCTTTCTGCTTTGCCTCGGAGACAATGCGGTCCGCCTCGGCTTCAGCTTTCTGAACGCCGTCCTTCTGTATTCTGTTTAAGAGGCTTTGTAGATCTTCTGGCATGGTAAGCCCTTTCTAGTGGTCTTCTCCGCTTGATGCGGGTTCGAGGGCAGCAAGCTTGCGGTACAGGTCGTACCTTGCCGCGGTGAGAGTGTCGGCCTGTTCCAGAAGGCGCCTGGCATTTTCAGGATTTGTCTTCTGGAGTATCCGGAAGCGGTTCTCGCGCAATGCCTGTTCACTGAACTTCATTGTCGGCTCTTTGCTGTCCAGCTGCAGGGGATTCTTGCCCTGTTCGCCCAACCTGGGATCGAACCTGTAGAGTATGTAGTGGCCGGATTTGACAATATCTTTCTGCTCCTGCATGCCTGTGGTCATATTGACTCCGTGCGCAATGCAATGAGAATAGGCGATTATCAGGGACGGGCCGGGATATGATTCCGCTTCGGCAAACGCTCGGACAGTCTGCGCCGGATTGGCTCCCATCGCGACCGAGGCTACATATATGTTGCCGTAAGTCATGGACATCAGGCCAAGATCCTTTTTCATCGAAGGACGTCCTCCTGCCGCGAACTTGGCAACCGCGCCCATTGGCGTTGATTTTGATGCCTGACCGCCGGTATTCGAATAAACTTCAGTATCCAGCACAAGAACGTTTACATCGCGACCGGAGGCCAGAACATGGTCAAGCCCGCCGTATCCAATGTCGTATGCCCATCCGTCGCCTCCAAGTATCCATACTGATTTCTTAACAAGGTAATCGGCTACAGAAAGAAGCTGCCTGCATTCTGCGCATTCGCAGTTTTCGAGCGCGGATTTGAGTTCCGCTATCCTTTCTCTCTGCTGCTCTATTTCCGTCTGTGTAGACTGAGAAGCATCGCGGATAGATTTAAGAAGATCTGAAGGCGGCTGCTTGCAGTCGCATTCGCCGCTGGCAATCTTATCCACCAGCTCGAGAGCATAAGCTTTGAATTTGTCGACGGCAAGTCTCATGCCGAATCCGAATTCCGCGTTATCTTCGAACAGCGAGTTAGACCATGTCGGGCCTTTGCCGTCCGGGCGAGTGCAATATGGCGTAGTGGGCAGGTTTCCGCCGTATATTGAAGAGCACCCGGTAGCGTTTGCGATCATTGTCCGGTCTCCGAAGAGCTGCGTCATCAACTTGACATACGGGGTTTCTCCGCATCCGGCGCATGCGCCGGAGAATTCAAAAAGCGGCGTGCAGAGCTGGCTGCCCTTAACCGTATTCCGCTTTATGCTTTCAGGATCAAGCTCAGGTATAGTGGTAAAGAACTTGTAGTTCTCTGCCTCAGTTTCCCGCAGCGGGATCTGATCGACCATATTTATTGCCTTGCGTCCGGTTTCTTTCTTGGTCTCCTTGTCTCTTTCCTTGCCAGGGCACTGTTCTACACAGGCTCCGCAGCCGGTACAGTCTTCCGGAGCCACCTGCACTGTAAACTTCATTCCTTCGAAACCCTTGCCCTTAGCGTCAACGGATTTGAAATTCTCTGGCGCTTTGTCCAGTTCTTTCGATTCGTAGGCCTTTACTCTTATGCTTGCATGAGGGCATACCAGTGAACACTGGCCGCACTGAATGCACAGCTCCGGATTCCATTCCGGTATTTCAACGGCTATGTTGCGCTTTTCGTACTTGGTTGTGCCAGTCGGCCAAGTGCCGTCTGCTGGCATCTTGCTTACCGGAAGCTCGTCGCCTTTCTGGTTCATGAGCGTGGCCGTTACATTCTGCACAAATTCCGGGGCATCAGAAGGCACTGCCGGGCGCATTTGAACTTTTCCTGCGGGCTTCTCCGGAACCTCAACTTCTTTCAATGCCGAAAGAGCCCCGTCCACAGCTTTATAGTTCATATTTACAATTTCTTCGCCTTTGCGCCCGTAAGTCTTTTTAATAGCGTTTTTCAGCGATTCGATGGCCTGCTCCTGCGGCAGGATTCCCGAAATAGCGAAGAAGCATGTCTGCATGATAGTGTTGATGCGGGGGCCGAGTCCAAGATCCTTTGCCAGTTTTACCGCGTCTATCACGTAGAATTTCATCTTCTTATTGATAATTTCCTGTTCAATCTGATCAGGCATATGATCCCAGACATCTTCAGGGCCGTAAGGCGATGCCAGAAGGAATGTAGCGCCTTCCTTGGCGTTTGCCAGCATGTCGTATTTTTCAAGAAATGCGAAGTTATGGCAGGCCACAAAGTCTGCCTTTGTGCACAGGTATGGACTGCGTATAAGTTCGGGGCCGAATCTGAGGTGGGACACGGTCATCGAGCCCGCCTTTTTGGAATCGTAGACGAAATATCCCTGGGCATAGTTTTCCGTGTCGGATCCTATAATTTTTATTGAATTCTTGTTTGCGCCGACTGTTCCATCTGAACCAAGTCCATAAAACATGCACTCAATTCGTTTGCCGTGTTCAATCTGCCAGGAATGATCCGCATCAAGACTGGAATTTGTTACATCATCGGTAATTCCAACTGTAAAGTGGTTTTTGGGGTTGTCCTTGGCAAGATTATCAAACACGGATTTTACCATTGCGGGTGTAAAATCTTTCGATCCCAGACCGTAACGTCCGCCTACGATGTGAGGATACTTGCTTAAAGCTGTCCATTTTTCGTGCATTGCTTCGCCAACGGCGGTTCTGACATCCGTGTATAGCGGTTCGCCCAGGGCGCCTGGTTCCTTGGTTCGATCAAGGACTGCAATGGACTTGACGGTGGACGGCAGCGCTTCTGCAAAGGCCTTGGCGTCAAAAGGTCTGTAAAGTCTGACCTTGACTACACCGACTTTTTCTCCCTGGCCGTTGAGATACTCCACGGTTTCGTGAACGGTTTCGGCCGCGGAGCCCATGAGAACTATTACTTTTTCAGCGTCAGGGGCGCCGACATAATCAAACAAATGGTACTGCCTGCCGGTGATTCCGGCGTACTTATCCATATATTTCTGAACAATGCCGGGCGTAACGAGATAGTATTTGTTCACCGTCTCGCGGCCCTGGAAGAACACATCGGGGTTCTGGGCTGTTCCGCGAAGAACTGGACGGTCGGGTGTCATTCCGCGTTTTCGATGTTCCAGAACAAGGTTATCATCGATCATCTGGCGCATTGTGTCTCGTGAAACCTCTTCGATCTTCTGTATCTCGTGCGAATTCCTGAATCCATCAAAGAAATTCAGGAAAGGCACCCTTGCTTCAAGGGTGGCTGCGTGTGATATCACCGCCAGATCTCCAATTTCCTGGAGACTGGACTCTGCCATCAGGGCAAATCCTGTAGAACGCACTGCCATAACGTCTGAATGATCTCCGAAAATGGACAATGCCTGGCAGGCAATGGAGCGGGCTGAAACATGAAATACGGTCGGGGTCAGTTCGCCGGCTATTTTAAACATATTGGGGATCATCAGAAGAAGTCCCTGGGAAGCGGTAAATGTTGAAGTGAGCGCTCCAGAGGTCAGTGAACCATGCACTGCTCCGCTTGCTCCGCCTTCAGACTGCATCTCAACCACGTCGGGAATGGTTCCCCATATGTTTGCAACGCCTGAATTGCTCAGTTCGTCGGCAGTCTCACCCATGGGGGAGGACGGCGTTATAGGGTATATGGCGCATACTTCACTCAGCGCATGGGCCACATTAGCTGCCGCCGTGTTTCCGTCAATCATTACCATTTTTTTGTTGTCGGCCATGATTATCTCCTCTGCGTTCTTCGCTTATTATTCTTTTTTGTCTTCCAACTTATAAAATATAACCAGTGTTCAATCTGATCTGTCCATCAACAAAACCCGGGGCGTTTTTTACGCGCTTCTAACCGGTGAGATCAGGCGTGCCTCCTGATTCTCAGCGTTTGCAGGTTCATTCGATCAACTGTCTTTGGCATGCCTGTTTTAACCAGCGCTTTGTCAGCAACTTCAGGTTAAGGCGCAACTTTAAAGTTTTCGTCCTCAGATTGATGGACAAAACAGGCTAGACCTTCAATCATTGCCTGTCAAGTTTTGTAGATATAACGGAAAAATTACGATAGTGTCTTTCTCACTTCTTCGAGTTTGCCTGAGCTGCCAAGAACATCGTTCTTGTGGGCGATATAGTCGGCATATTCGGCCATAAATACTTCTCCGGGCTTGCGTAAATCGAAATTCTCCGGATTGTCTCTGAAATGTTCTCTGTGAACCCTGCACCACACGAGCCGGCCGTCGGTATCAATGTTGACCTTAGTCACTCCCATTGGAGCAGCCTTGCTGATCTGGTCTTCGTCGACTCCTTTTGCTCCCTTGAGCTGTCCTCCTGCCTCGTTGATCCGCCGGACCTCGTCCTGGGGCACTGAGCTAGAGCCATGCATTACCAGCGGGAATCCAGGCAGGCGTTTCTGGATTTCCTTGATAACTTCGAAATGCAGACCCTGGCTGCCCGTGAACTTATAGGCCCCGTGGCTGGTTCCAATGGCGCAAGCAAGGCTGTCACACCCGCTTTTCTTTACGAATTCCTCAACCTGTGCAGGATCGGTAAGGTGCGCGGCGCTTTCATCGACAACGACATCTTCTTCAACCCCGCCAAGCTGGCCGAGTTCCGCCTCCACTGCTATGTCCCTTGCGTGCGCCGCGTCCACGACGCGCTTTGTAATTTCAATGTTCTTTTCAAACTCTTCGCCGCTGGCGTCAATCATCACGGAGCTGTAAAATCCGCTTTCGATACAATCCATGCAGGTCTCTTCGTCACCGTGGTCAAGGTGAACCGCAAATATTGAATCCGGGAAAATCTCGTCCGCGGCGCGGATCATTGCTTCCAGAAGGCGTTTGTCTGTGTACTTTCTTGCGCCTTTGGACAATTGGACTATAAAAGGGGCTTTGCTGTCAATATTGCCCTGAAAAAGCCCCATGATCTGCTCGGCATTGTTGATATTGTATGCTCCCACGGCGTAGTTTCCATAGGCGTGTTCGAAAAGCTTCTTTGTTGATACTATCATCTGTTATTTCTCCTTATCCCAGGGGGTTATTAAGTCTATACTGTTGTGCCCAAAATCGAAAACGAAGCGGAACTATAGAAATCAATGGCTCTGCGGTCAAGAATTTGTTGAAAAATTTAACGCCGTCTCTGCCGGAAGAAGCGCTGTAGGAGTTCCCGGCATTGTTCTTCCATAACCCCGGGATAGACTTTGCACCTGTGGTTTAGGCTCGGATGCTGTAGAATATTGAAGACTGACACGCCGCCGCCCCTGGGATCGCTTGCGCCGTAGAGAACATAAGGTATCCTGCTGCGGATTATTGCGCCCGCGCACATGGGGCAGGGTTCCTTGGTGACGTAAATCGCGGTATTGAGAAGCCGCCAGTCTCCCATGGCGCTGGAAGCCTGGGTGATGGCAATCATTTCCGCGTGGGCTGTGGCATCGCGAAGAGTTTCAACCTGGTTGTGAGCCTTGCCGATTACGGCGCTTAGTCGGGGTTGGCCGGGTTCTGTGAGCCGCACGATGACGCAACCTGTCGGCGTCTCGCCTTGTTCCATGGCGGCTTCGGCCTGTCGAACGGCCATTTGCATATATTGATTTCTGGGCTCAAAGGACATAGGGGCAAAGTATATAGGGTTTTGAGTTAACTGCAAGCCATTGAAAGGGGATCTGCAATATTGATCTCAAGCGGTTGATTATAGTAAAAAAGAGGCATGAACGGATGCAGGTTGTCCAAATTATTTATTGTTTTTCTGTTTTGCGGGTTGCCGGTTGTTATTTCGCAAGGTTGCCGGTCCATCAGGGATACTGACGCACAGACAGCCCGGTACGTCGTGCAGGCTGTTGTGCTGGAAGCTCGTGACGAAACTGGAATGACCAGGCTTGCCGGCATAGAAGGGACAGCAATAGATGTTGATTCCATGACAAACCGAATCATCATCTGTAGATTTCCTGATTTGATGCTTTGCCACGGACAGGAAGCTGAGGCCGATGAACGCGAGCCTGTCAGCCATGAAAAGAATTTCAACCCTGAAAATTGGCCAGGTCCTGATGAATGCCCGTTATCAGGATGGATGATTCGCGCAGCGCTTTCGGTTCCGCGGTTGTCCTGTCCGCAGGTCAGGCTCGGTGTCGAGAATTCAGAGCTTCTTGGATGGAAGAAATACAAATGGCGAGACGGGAAAACTTACAAGCACCCGGTGTTGAGGCATAGAAAACTTGAGACCACCGTGTTTCCCGTGCCGGGAAGATGGCTGCATGTGAAAGATATTACCGGCGTTGCCGAATCTGGAGATGCGGATCTTTTTGTGAGAGTCAAGGGCCCCTTGGAGACTAGTGAGGATCGGGAAAAGAATCGGCGTGTTATGAGATGATACTTTTTTTGCCTTTTTAAATTGATTGTTTTTTGCCAGTCTTACTAATGCCAATCAGGAACTATATGAAAAAGAAACCGCATATTATTGTTTTTAATCCGGACCAGTGGCGCGGGGACGTGCTTGGACATGCCGGCAATCCCGCGGCAGTGACTCCTAACCTTGACCGGATTGCCCGGGAGGACGGCGTTTCGTTCTCATCGGCGTTTTGTCAGAATACCGTATGCACTCCCAGCAGGTGCAGTTTTATGACCGGCTGGTATCCGCATGTGCGAGGGCATCGTACCATGTATCATATGCTCCACACCGAACACAATGAGCCGAACCTGCTGAAAATCCTGAAAGATAACGGGTATTACGTATGGTGGGGAGGTAAAAACGATCTCATACCGGCACAATATTCCGACGATGAATATTGTCACGAACGTTTCCGGGCAACCGAGACTGATTATGCCCGCTGGGGTCTGACTCCGCGCGACAATTCCCATAGCGGCGATACGTCCTGGAGAGGCGATCCGGGAAGCGATAATTACTATAGTTTCATGAAGGGGAAACTTGACAAAGACGGCGAGCAAATCTATTGCGACTGGACTTGGTCTATGATCCTGGGAGCAATTGACATGATCCGGTCTTACGACGGGGAAAATCCGCTATGCCTCTACCTTCCAATCAGCTATCCGCATCCGCCATACTGTGTTGAGGATCCATGGTACAGCATTACTGACCGCGCAAAAATACCGCGCCGGACGCCGACTCCAGAAAACTGGCAGGCCAAACCCTCGATGCTGAAAGGAATCTATGAGAACCAGGGGCTTCAGAACTGGACTGAAGAGCGTTGGACGGAGCTGCGCTCAACTTATTATGGAATGTGTTCACGCACTGACCACCAGTTCGGGTTGCTGATGGATGCTCTGAATGAGGCTGGAATGTACGATGAAAGCGCTGTTTTCTTTTTTTCGGATCATGGCGACTTTACCGGCGATTACGGGCTGGTTGAGAAGACACAGAATACATTTGAAGACTGCCTGAGCCATGTGCCTTTTCTTGTGAAACCTCCCGCGGGCACACCGGTTAAACCGCGTGTCAGCGACGCCATGGTGGAGCTAGTTGATTTTTCGGCAACTGTTTATGACCTTGCCGGCATCGAGCCGGGTTATGATCACTTCGGCAGAAGCCTTCTGCCGCTGTTGGCGGCTGAAACCGAAGAACATCGCGGAGCTGTATTTTGTGAGGGAGGGCGCAGGAAAGGGGAAACTCAGGCTATGGAACTGGAAAGTTCAAGCGCAAATGACACCCAAGGTCTTTATTTTCCTCGCCTGCAGCTACAGACTACCGACGAAGGTGTTTATCACGGCAAAGCAGTCATGATACGGACCAAAACACACAAGTTTGTAAGACGTCTCTATGAGCAGGATCAATTTTACGATCTTGCAGCCGATCCGAGGGAAGAGAGAAACCTGATAGACGAGCCTGAATACAAAGACCTTATTGAGGAAATGAAGGAAAAAATGTTGGCCTGGTATATGGAAACATGCGATGTTGTTCCGCGCAACGCGGACAGGCGCTGGTAATTAGCCCGCATATCTCACAAAATTCCTGCTGCGAGCGCGGATAGCGCCACTGCGA
>CAZIXB010000009.1:0-27261 GCA_964543205.1 uncultured Victivallales bacterium | reverse complement strand
GGTTACAGCGGCGCGACCGCGTCTGATTTTCACAGACTTCCGCTTGATTCCACTTTTGGAGTTGTTAAAGAACTAACCCGCATATCTCACAAAATTCCTGCTGCGAGCGCGGATAGCGCCACTACGACGACAAGAATTGACAAACCGCCAGATTGCAGTATGTCTATACGGCTGCTCCGACGTTTTACCAATTCGCGCCCCCGCAGCAGCGCTCTCCACGCTCTCACTACGAAATCCTGTGAGATATGCGAGCTAACGGCGTCATGCTAATTGTGAGGTGTTCATTGTGTCAATATAAAATTATGCGAAAACCAGAATTTTCAAATTTGCGCTCCCAATTGCGGCCTGTTGCCGTGACATGCGGGCTAAGCCAGCTTGCGCCTTTGCTTGTGAAAGTTTTCTCTGGCTTCGCGTCGCACACTGCTTTCAGTCATAAAAGCATAGCCCACGCGGGCCAGAGACTCAGAGGCCTTAAGCATCTGATCCAGCGCGTAGTCGCTTTGTGAGGCTTCTCTAAACTGCGGGGAATGCCCGGCGATATCTTTTTTTGAGATGCCAAAGTATACGTGGGCGCCGGGAGCCTTATGCGAGACATCGCCGAAATCAGAAGAGCCGCGCTTTGGATGTTCCGGCATTTCAGGATTAAGGCCGCATGTGTCAGCCGCCTCCATATACAACCTGTTGAGCGTAGCGTTGGGCCATCGTGCCTTATAGGGAACAAGATGATCTTCAATGGCGGGTTTTGTGCCGGTCATCAGGGCAGCTCCTTTCACAATGTTTTTGAAGCGCGCCACCATAGTGCGCAAAACACTGTCACGAGGGGACCGCAAATAGAAAATACCGCTGGCAGCATCGGGAATGATGTTTGGCATTGTGCCGCCTTCTTCTACCACACCATGGATTCGGCTGCTTTCCTCCAATTGCTGGCGCCATGCGTTCACCCCCTGGAACACAAGCATTAGCGCATCCAGAGCGTTACGGCCCATTTCTGGTGACGATGCTGCATGTGCGGACTGGCCGCTGAAGGAAACCCGAAAACGTTGTATGGCAGTGCAACCGGTGTCGGGTCTTGTTCGGGAGTCCGGATGGGGCATTATTATAGCATCAAAAGCTTTGAATGCGCCTTCTTTAACCATCCTGACTTTGCCTCCGCCCGATTCCTCAGCCGGTGTGCCAAGGACGGTCAGAGTACCCTTGAGATTCTGTTTTTCCATTATCCGGCCAAGCGCATAGGCGGCCCCCAGAGAAGCTGCTGCAATAAGATTGTGTCCGCACCCATGGCCCAGATCGGGCAGAGCGTCATATTCCGACAGGATGCAAAACGCGGGTTTGCCCTGACCCTTAGCAGCACGGTAGGACGTGTCAATACCGACATACGGGGTATCAACATTAAATTTCCAGCGCTTGAGCAAAGAAGTCTGCCAGGCGCAAGCCCTTATTTCCTCATAACCCAGTTCAGGCCGCGCATGAATTTTCAGAGCCAGATTCCGGAGTGTTCGTGCCTGTTGTTCAACACTTTTATGGATTAAACTTTCAGCTTCGTCTCTATTATTCATGTTTTCAGCCTTTCTTAAAGCAATGAAGGGATACGCGAACACGCATATCAAAGGTTTTCCGTGAACAGACGCATCTTCTGCCCTGGTCTTACCAGCATGAAAATTTAATCTTCTTTCGTGATAGACATCAAGTAATGATTGAATCTCCAGAGCTGTTTCCGGCCGAACAAGGTCGGTTCACGGGCTGGGGAGCATCGAACTATGTCACAATGGCATCACGTAGTGAATCTGACGCACGATCTCTCGGAACCCCAGCTTGGGATAAAGATGAGCGCCGGATTTGTTTGTCTCGAGGGTTTCGATTTTAGCCTGCTGAAGGCCTAATGACCGGAAAAGATCCAACGACCATTCTATCAATTGACGCCCGATTCCTCTGCCTTGCATCTTGTTTGTAACGGCAAGATTGGAAATCACACCGCGACTTGCGATAGTATCGATCACATTGGATACATAACCTACTACCTTACCCTCATATTCCGCCACTGCGCAGGCTTCAGGCCGGTTCTTCAGTTCTTCTTTAACTTTCGCGCCCTTGATGAGATGCCAGGAAACTCCGCCTACCATCGCTTCGATGCGGGCGTCAATTGAAGCATACTCAGGGAATTCATCGCGAGTTATTGCCAGGATTGCATCATGATCGGATTCCGTAACTGTTCGAATTGTAACTGAACTCTGCACAAATGTTCTCCTTTCTAAAAAATGTTCACTCCAAGTCCTCAGGCTGGCTTATTCGCGCAAGGCGCGAATAAGCCAGGATAGAACAAGATTCACATTGACCGATAACCGGTCTTTGGATCCAGCAGTTTTTGCAGCAGAAGCGCCACCGAGGCTGTGCCTTGATAAAGATAATCTATCTCTGCATACTCGGGAGTAGCGTGCGCCTGGCCCGGGGTGCCGAAACCCATGCCCAGAACCGGTTTGTTCAATTGCCGCGCCAGGTGGGTGGCATCGCTCCATGCAGGCTGAAGATCGATATCGCCCCAATCAGCCCTGACCTCGGACATAGCTTCGCGGGCGTGAAGAAAAAGGGCATCGTCGGGGTCGCAACGATAAGGATAAAGATCCTTGAGCCATTCCACATTGACTTCAGTATTTGTTCGTCCGGCACACTTTGATTCTGTTGCGCCGGCAACGCTTTCTTCAAAACGCTTACGGATGCGGCGACCGTCAAAAAATCCGGTGGCGCGTTCGCAGGCGGCTGCTTCTTCGAACGGATAAAAGATGTTGGCGACAATTTCCGCCTTTCCGGGGACGACCGACGGATGGGTTCCGGCTCTAAAAACGCCGATGCTGCATCGGCACTCCGGGTAACGCGAACGATGATCGAGTTCAAACGCAGTAAAAGCCGAATGAACGGCCAGCGCAAGATCAAGCGCTCCAGCGCCAGACGCTGCGGCGCTGTGGCCGGCCTCTGCATTAATTGTAATGCGAGGCGTTACTATTCCGTTTGATCTGAAATACGGTCTTCCTGCCGAGCCATCAAGCACAATGGCTGCATCGCCGGTGATTCCTGCGCGGCAGCAGGCCAGCGTACCAGCGCCTCCGCCGTTGCATTCTTCATCGACAACTGATTCGAAAAGCGCCCGCCCCCGCAATTTGTCGGTTGTGCGCATGAGCGTTTCCAATGCAATAAGACCAAGCGCCAGGTTTCCTTTCGAATCACTGGCGCCGCGCCCGCTCAATCTCCCTTCCTTGAGTTGCGCTTCGAATGGATCGCCGTCCCAGTCATTCACCCCAACAGTATCCATGTGGCTGTTCAACACGATCGTCGGGCCGTTTCCGTCGCCAAACACCCATTCTCCAACGATGTTTTCGCGTCCGTCCCATTCTCTGTCGCGCGGTCCCAGCAGGCCGGCCCACGCATATATGTCTTGAGGAACCGGAATTCTGCGGGTCTTGGCGCCTAGTTCACGCATGCGGGCTTCAATCCATTCCTGTCCGGCTCGCTCACCGGCAGGCTCCTGGTCGCCGCTATAGGGATTGACCGTGGGGATGGAGATCAGCTCGCGTGTCCAGCGCATCTGCTTATCGCTCAGAGAATTTATCATGTCGAATAAACGGCTTGTATTCATTTTCTGCTTATCCCGTTTCGGAAATAATGGACTATTGACAGGAGCTTGCTGCCCCGGCCCACCGGTCTGGCGCGTCAATTTCCAGTATTTATCATGCTGTGAGTGGAGATTGCCAGCAGGAGGGTTAACTGTCAATGGTGAACGTTCAGCGCGCATATCTCGCAGCAGGAAGCCTGTGAGCTATGCGGGTTTAGCCTGACTTATTTATGAACCATTTATTGGGTAAAAAAGCGGCATCTTGACTTTGAATGCTGATTACGCGTACATTTCTAAAATAGCATAAGCTTAATTTGGGAGTGAATCGAGGAAGGCGGCATTCATGAGTGCGGACACATATCTTATAAAAGACGGAAATGCTTTTCTGCCAGGCAGGGGATTTTGCAAGAGCGTCGGAATTCTGATTCGTAAGGGTAAGATCGCCGAATTGGGCAAAGGACTTAAAGCGCCGCGCGGCGTCACCGTCTTTGACGCTCAGGGAGCATGGATCACCCCGGGCATTATTGACGGGCATACTCACATGGGCATGAAGGATCACCCTTTTAATGAAAATGACTCAAATGAAAAGAGCGCGCCTTTGACTCCCTATATAAATGCTATTGACGCAATAAACCCGTTTAACGAGGTTTTTGCGCATGCCGCGCTAAACGGCATCACCTCGGTAATGGTCCTGCCAGGGAGCACGAATATTTTCGGGGGCACCGGCGCGTTGATCAAGACTTATGGGACGCTGATTGACCAAATGGCCTTGCGCTCGCCTGCTGCTATGAAGATGGCGCTGGGATATAACATTAAAAATGCTTATGGCGCCAAAGGCAATGGAATGCCTTTCTCGAGAATGGGAAACGCCTATTTGATGCGCAAAGCATTTGGAGATGCTCTGGCGTATCAAAAGAAACGCAAATCCAAAGCCGCCGCTCGGATTGATCCGAATATGGGACATGATAATGTTTTAAAAGTTTTGTCCGGACGTCTGCCTGCGCGTATTCATTGCCACCGGGCAGACGATATTATGACTGCGCTGCGCATTGCAGATGAATTCGGATTTAAACCGTGTCTTGAACATGTTACTGAAGGATATCTCGTGGCCGACGAGCTGGCGCGGCGCAAGATCGACTGTTTTGTCGGTCCAAATTTTGAGCCTGCGACAAAGCAGGAAACCGTCCGTGAAGGATATGCTAATACAGTCAAACTCCACAAAGCGGGAGTTCGGATTGCCATGATTTCAGACCATGGCGTTAATCCATGCTGGTTCCTGCCGATCTATGCCGGAATAGCTGTTCGCGAAGGACTTCCCGAGGAAGACGGACTTAGAGCTATAACACAGTGGCCTGCCGACATGATGGGTGTTGGCCGGCGTATCGGCCGTTTGAGCAAAGGATCGGACGCCGATATTGTAGTATGGAATCGCCACCCCTTATATATGGGCAAAGCCACTCATGTTTGGATTAACGGCAGCATGATAACCGAGGATGTCCTGCGCCGGACGCACACTTTCAGGGATTTATAGACACGCCGACCCCTTATGGATTTGGCTGCTAAATCCTGTCTAAGCTCATGAGTGGGGGACCAATAATCCGCCGGCTCCTTTATTCTCCAGGTTGCGAAGCTGCCAGACATGGCCGCCCAATGCGTCGTTGAGTTTACCTGGCTTGTAGATGTAATGAACCTTCTGACCGGAAGGCGCGCGCAACCGGTTTTCCCCGGAGACTTTCGGGTCATTTTCTGTTCCTGCGCCGGTCGCTTCGGTCTCATCAAAGTTTGCAATTTCGCCCTTGATGCCAGAATTCTCGCTGCCACTGTCAATCGTGATGCTTTTCAGTAGATCAAGATCAAGCTGAGCCAGAAGTATGGCCTTATCGCATGCCAGTTTCGCCGAACCGTACCTCGCGACATTTCGCTTGTTGTCCTTGTCTTTCGAACTGAGATCAAGCTTGCCAGTCAGGCTGATATTTCCAGTAATACCTTTATTAATCGCCAGATCTGACGCGGCGTGATTAACTGCTGCGTTTCCTTTTATGTCGCCGATAGTAACATTTCTGTAGTTACTGATCGAAATCTTCGCGCCCTTGTCTGAACCGTAGTTGCCCTTAAGGTTGCGTGCCTCGACAGAAGTAATAGCGGCATCGCCTGAACTGTCGTTTCCATTGAGCGCGATCATTCCGGCGCGCGGGCTTCCGGCGCGGCTGCCTTTTGTTGTAGTCTTGATGTCCCCGACAACGAGCGAGCCGAAATGATCGACCGTGATGTTGCCCCCGTTCCATGCGTCGGAATCTGTGCGGATGTCGCCTGGCTTATCGGAGGATCCGATGGCGACGTTGCCCGCGCTGTAGACGCGTATTGATCCGGGGCCGGCCCGCGCTCCAGTTGCATAGGCACGCAGGTAGCTTGCGCGAATTTCTCCCGCGCGACTTTCGGCGTTACCGATAGAGATTATGCCAGCGTGGTAATCAGCGCTGGCTCGTGTCTGCTCCGCGTGCGTATCAATTCCGCCAATATCGATATTGCCGACGTCTTCGATTATGATATGCGAGGAACTGATCTGATTACCCCGGAAAGTCTTGATGGCTGTCTCGGCATTGCCGCTGATCGCCCCTTTGTTGAGGTTCAGGGTCAACCGGCCGCGCGCATGGTCGCTGATCAATGTGTGCGAGCCCAGATGAAGCGGGGTAGGTTTGGGTCCGTAATCGGAAAACTTATACAACCAGTTAGGACTTTTACCAACCGCGTACAGCGGATGATCCGGCGTTTCTACAAAGGCGATTGACGGAGCTTTTCCGTCAATTTGCTGATTTCCGGGAATTGTAAGTTGCGCCACTTCTGGCGGCGCGGAGTCAGTGGTGAAACTACCTGCCTTTGACCAGTTGCCTCCGACATAGTTTGCAACAAAGGTCCGAACGAAATATTTCTGCCCGCTCTTGAGTTTGTCGATCACCCTGTCGAATTTTCCCGACTTCAAACCCACGGGTATAACCCTGGCCCAATTGTTGGTGGACTCGGCGCCGGCGTCTTGCCCAGGGTTAATGCACAGAAATGCCTCGGGAATTGGCGAGCCGCCTGTCACCTCGCCGCCGACCACGGCGGAGTTCCATGAGAGTTTTTTCGCGCGCGGCTGTGGTTTCTGCGAAGGTGTCACTCCGTCAGGATTATGCTTATAAAGAAGAACCTTGCTGCCGCCTGCCCACATGTTTACTCCGTATTCGGGAATATGGGCAACAAGTCCACCACCGTAGGGCGGGGAATCATCCAGCAGGCGGTATTCATTTTTATCCGCGTCAAACTCATAGAATTCCTTGTACCGCGGATCGAGAATCAGATAGCGGCCTGACTGCGGATCCACGGTTGCATCGTGATGCCGTATGCTGGTTCCTTCACGTGGAAAGTCTTTCATCGGATGGATATTGCCGTCCTTATCGACAATGGCAACGGCCTGCGAATTGTTTCCGGCCATAAACAGGACCTCGTGCCGATATGGATTTTCCTGTGCGATTCCATGATAGCCATGCGCATGAGCAGGCCCCAGTGTAGTCCACTTATTTTCTTTCTCCGAAAAGAATCGCATTTTTTTGCTTTTTGTCGGCGCAAGCAAGCCTTTCAGATCTATGGAATAAGCCAGGGTCATGGGGCCGCGCTTGGGCTTTCCGACTTTGACAAGGGGCGCCCATTGGTCTTTCACGACATCATAACGCGAATTCAGGGTAAAGAAGATGCTATTCACAGGATCAAACGCATTGCAGGAATATTGGTGCCCGAATTTCTGTTTCAACCCCGGCGCATTTTCTTTGCCGACGAAGTCAATGACGCGCCACTTGTTCTCAACTTCCGAGTAAGCCACGAATTTGCGGGTCTGCCGAACGCCGAAGAACAGGAACTGGCCGGTTCGGCTGTCCCAGTGGGCGTCGTCGGACCATGTTCCGATATGCAGCCCCTTGCCGGGCTTTGGGGCTGACCATAGGTGTGGCGGCTTTTCTGTTTTCAGCTCCGCCCATGTGCCGGGTTTCATGGAGAGAGCCAGCTTTGACAGCTCCGTCTTGCCGCGCCTTGCGGCCACGGCTGCTTTCACTTCTTCGCCGTCGGGCAGCCAGGTTGGTTCGTAGGCAATGGAAAGCGATGTTATTGAGATAAGGATCAGTGTTATGAGAAGGCCGAATTTATGGGTCATCATGTCCATCCTTTCTGGATTAGTTTTTAGTCTGATCTATGTATGAACTCGTCAGCGCAATTATACAAGGCGCTCAGCGGAAAAGATATTCGTGTACGAGCTCGGAAAACCTCGCAAATTGTGTACTCGCACACTCAAATCTCCTTCTTGCTGAAACATTGGGGGCTATTGTTATTCCCTCATTTATCAGCGTCCCGACACCAAGATCCGCCGAAGTCGGGATGTCATTCGCGGTTGCCCTCTTTTCGGGAGCCTAATTTATGTTCGGCCTGTTCTTTACCCACAAGCGCTTGTTCCGCAACATGCACAAACTAATTGCCTGAGACCATCAAATGAGCCGCTCGGAAAACTTTCTTGCTATTTCTTTTTGATCGGCACACCCTTAAGTTGGCCGATGGGCGGCAGATCGCCGACTAGCGGGCGAACGTAGTCGATGAACTTCTTTGTGACATCATTGCCTGCTTTGTTGATGTACGAAGCCGGCATGCTTCGGGTTTCCCTGGCCACTTTCTTCAAAGGAACGCATTCCAGGTATGAACTGTATTTTTTCTGGTCTTTGCGTTTTATAGCCACAGACATGTCAATGTTTCTTCTCACCGCCTGTTTGACAGCGAAAATGCCCGCCTGTCTTGCTTCAAGGGCATCAACTTCGGAGATTATTCCGGGAAACGATCTCTGGAGGTAACCGAGAGTATCGGCCCTAACGCGGGAAATGTTGGTTTTCTTCTTGAGCATTCCCACCAGAAGATCGCCCAAGGCTCCTGTTCCGCTGAGCTGAACATTGCCGTGGGAATCGACTTCCGCGGTGTAAGCTGCCGCAATCGGCACATGTTTGTCATTCACGACTCCCTCTGAGACAGCAATGACGCATCTTCCCAGTCTATTGTAAACCGTTTGTACGTCCTTTGTAAAACTGTCAATGTCAAAAGACCGTTCCGGAAGATAGATCAGGTGCGGTCCATCGTCCGGGTAAACACGAGCAAGGGCGGAAGCTGCGGTAAGGAACCCTGCATGTCGGCCCATTACGACATTGATTTTTACTCCGGGCAGAGCCCTGTTGTCGAGGTTATCGCCCATAAAGGCCGATGCCACGAATTTTGCCGCGCTACCGAATCCGGGGGTATGATCGTTTTCTCTCAGGTCGTTATCGATTGTTTTCGGGATATGGAAACATCGGAGGTCGTACCCGCCGCTATTGGCCTGTTGGTTGATGATATGAGTGGTTTCGGCCGAATCGTTGCCTCCGATATAGAAAAAATAACGCACGTTGTATTTGTGAAGTATCTGGAATATATATTTGCAATCCTCTACGGTTGGTTTTTTCCGCACCGTGCCGAGCGCGGAGGAAGGTGTGAGCGCCACCTTTTCAAGATTGGCGTTGCTTTCCTTCTTCAGGTCGATCATGTTTTCTTCCAGTATCCCGGAAATACCGTGCAAAGAACCTATTATTCTGCCAACTTTGGACTGATGCTTGGCCTCCAGCACGGCGCCTACAAGGGACTCGTTTATGACCCTGGTCGGCCCTCCGCTCTGGGCTATAAGCATGTTTCCTTTAGTGGCTGTCTTTTTTTTCTTTGAAACCATTATTCAACCTCCTGTTTTGCAATAAGGCGGTTTGCTGAAAAACGCCTTTCAGTTTCTATAGACGATATTTGAGCAGGACTGTGCCATTGACGGCATGGCTATATCAAGCGCAAAAACCTGATAAGGGTTTTCTGTTGAGTCTTGTGCTCTCTGAGTTGCGGCTCAGGCCGGCGTCGCAAGCGTGAAAACTTCCAGCGCCGCGGCAATATCGCCCATCGAGTCTTTTACAGGAACAAAGACATGCACGGTTGAAGGTTCCTTCATATCCGGCACACATACAGTGATGCCTGTGCTTTTCAGACCGTGAACACCATTGCCGGCGCGATTAACGCTGACCGCTGCTTTGCCCTTTTTGAATACTTTTTCCATCTCAGGGGTCATTTTTGGCGGAACGTAGTTTCTATTGGAGGGTTTTCCCGAACCGTACGTAGAACCCAGCGAGCCGAAAAGCAACGCCTCTCCGGACTCAGGCATGTCAGGACGCTGTCGCCACAAGGCGGCACAACAGGGAAAAGGACCTGTCCGCTCAAGCCGAAGCAATGTCTTCTTTGTCGGAACACCCGCTTCCGGATTGTAATTCATGTCGTCGCCCTTCATAAAGGTCTGCGCATCAGGTTGCCATAGATTCCGGCAAAGATCGCCATCAACGAAAATTTCGCCGACGTGAGCAACCCGTCGAAGTTCTTCTTTAACCTGCGCCAAAGTCCATTTTTTATTCTTTTTCGCTGTCATTACTTTCCTCCCGAAACCACTTCAATGGCCAATTGCCTGAGCTTGCGGTTTTGCTCTGTAGAAAATTTCTCCCACCCTGCGAGAGGCGGTTCTTCCGTAAAACGGTCAGTATCATCAGGATCAAATGCCTTTGAAGGGAACCAGTCCTGGTTGCCGATCCCCAGAATTCTGTTGATCCGTCTTTTTACAGCCGGCTTTCCGCTTTTCAAACGTCTCGCCCCCGCATCAAAGGAATCAATCATCTGTATTGAATTTCGCTGCACTTTCATGCGCACCGAAGCAAATGTCTCTTCGGTTCCCAGGTGAGATCCGCAATACATGAAAGTCGCTGCCCCGCCTTCGGTAATATTGCTGCCCCATGCTTCCGGGCCCCAGGATCCCATTGTGCACCAACGCGGCATATAGCCGTGAGTGCCTGTCATCCATATCATCAGGGGCGGGTATGCGGCAGCGCGGGTTGAACGCACAATGGAGCCGCTGTGCAGACAGCCCCATAGCTGGCGATTCTTCTTTTTTAACTGGGGAAGAACATCGTGCGACCGCGCCATATCATGGCCGCCGCCAATGAAAACATCAATAAAATCAGTCAGGTCAGATCTTATATCGTCCTCGAACAACCAGGTTGTTCCGAGGGTATAATCGAACCTCACTTTTCCTGTTGATTTGCGGTCGAATGTGCCTTGCCATAATTTGGCAAAATAACGATGCACATTATTATCATCGGGAAATCTTACTTCTTCCACATCCCAGGGAAAAAACCTGAATCGCTGTTTCTGGTTGAGAAACATGTCAAAACTGGTCTTTGTCCAGCCTTTGTCACGGAAGTGATCGACCATGTCTTTTCCTACCGCGCGCCACTCGGCTTCGTATCCAGGCTGGCCGAATTTGACAAAGTCGGAAGGCCAGCAAAGATTCAGCGGGGTATAGAACCGCTTAACGGGCACGGCTCCTCGACGTGTTCCTTTAAAGGCGCTGCCGTCCAGGTAAGAACCGAACCGGCGATCAAACATAGCCCAGCTCTTGACATGTCTGTTCGGGCCTTCCCCTTCCAGGGGCGGCGCGAAAGTGGCGCGAACATTTCCGGAATGTCCATAAGGCAGGTAATGGAGAAACATCCTGTGATCATGGGCAGTCCTGAAGGCTCCCTTTTCGCAGCGCTGATACATGGCTGTTTTCAGATGATCAGGGTCATTCCAAAGTTCAGGCCAGCCTTTGGAGATGCCGTCGGCATAATTGTTTGCGGAAACGTCAATGCAAGTGTCCGGCCCGATGCGTCCTTTCAGCACCGTAAGTTGGACTGGAACCGCCATCGTGTTGTTGCCAACCTTAACCTTGACCTCTCCCTGGTACTCGCCGGGTCGCGCGTTATCGGGAACAAAAAGATCAACCCAGAAACCTGCGTATCCTTCTTCCGGAATCATGTTCTTTTTTCTGAAATCGGGAGTTGAGCCGCCGGTGATTCGTTGTGGAACACAAATCTCGGGCCACCATTTGTCATTGAGATTATGATACCATTGCACATAGATATCAAATTGAGAGGGACTGATCGACGTTCCGCGTTCGCCCTTCAAGCCTTCGGCTTTAACAGTTACAGTTGAGCTTTTCTTTATAGGCCCTACGGATAGTTGAAAGCTGGCAAACATATTTTTCCCCGAACTCAGACGAATCGGCGGATCCCATGCCTCATCACCATCCAGTACCCGGCGTTTGACCGGATCAAGACGAACAAAATCATCACACCATTTTGTATCCAGCGGCATCATTTTCTCCTTTTATACTAGCGAGTTTTTTTTCGTGTTTCTTCTGTTTTGCTTTTTTTTTGAGTAAACACGCATTTATTTACCGTACATAATCCATCATAAGTATCAACACAAAAGTCAAATATATCTCACAGGATTTAGCCCGCATATCTCACGGAATTTCGTAGCGAGAGCGTGGAGAGCGCTGCTGCGGGGGCGCAAATTGATAAAACGCCGGAGCAGGAATTTTGTGAGATATGCGGGTTAGCGCTGGGCAAAATCGGGCTAACCGAACGAAGCTGTGTAAACACGCCGCATTGATTCGGGCATTGTAAAAAGATGGCGCGCCCACGGGGAGTCGAACCCCGCTTACCAGGATGAAAACCTGGGGTCCTGTCCGATAGACGATGGGCGCGTCTTTTTTTGAAGCTTTGAAATGTATCATATCAAATTTTCAGCACAAGCAAAACATTTCTCTATTTTCCGGGAATGGGGCGGTCCAGGCGTCTGAGCGCGGCCTGGAGATCCTGCCATGTTTCGCGTTTGGCGGCTGGATTGCGCAGAAGATAGGCCGGATGATAAGTGGGCATGACATCGATGCCCTCAAATGAAAGCCACTTGCCGCGCAGACGGGTAATCCCCGTGTTGACATCAAATAGACCCTCGGCTGCCGTCCCTCCCAGGGTGATAATAACTTTTGGTTGAAGAACATTTATCTGTCTTTTCAGGTAAGGCATACATGTTTCCATTTCGACAGGCAGAGGTTTACGGTTGCCCGGCGGCCTGCACTTGAGAATATTGCCGATAAAAACCTCCTCCCGCCGATAGCCCATGGCTTCGATCATTTTTGTGAGCAGCTGTCCTGCCCGTCCGACAAAAGCCTTGCCCTGCCTGTCTTCGTCGGCGCCGGGCGCTTCCCCGATAAACATTATGTCCGGGTTCTGGCAACCCTGGCCCGGAACAGTCTTGTTCCTGCTTTGATGCAGTGAGCATTTCGTGCAACCTGAGATCATTGTTGCTATGGATTCAAGATTGTCTATTGATTCGGAACAAATCTTTGTCTTGCCGGTGTTTTTCCGGGGTCTTTCATTGCAGGATGCCGCTTCAGCGTTTGAAGCGTTGCGAAACTTTGCAACATCCGACATGGTTACATCCACCTGTTTGCCTTCATCGGCCATAAAACGGACATACTCTTCTATTTTTTCCGTCAATGTATCTGCTGACAATTTCTTTCTCCTTCAATTTTTTAGCCCGCATATCTCACACTCTTCCGGCGGAAACAATTGATAGCGTCATTATTGCAAGCCAAAATCGTTTGATCCGATCTTGCAGTGTGTTCACACAGCTTCGTCCGGTTAAACCGATTTTGCCCTGCACTAACCCGCATATCTCACAGAATTCCTGCTGCGAGCGCGGATAGTGCCACTGCGACGACACGAATTGTCAAAACGCCAGATTGCAGTATGTCTATACGGCTGCTCCGGCGTTTTATCAATTTGCGCCCCCGCAGCAGCGCTCTCCACGCTCTCTCTACGAAATTCCGTGAGATATGCGGGCTAACGGGTGTCGCAGGGTTCGGAGGCCGCGTCAAGACCCGCGCACGTCGCCTGCGCCTGGAGTTTTGCCTTATGAACCTCCAGCCCCTTAACAAAAAGCGGTCCGACCAACACATAGATAAGTCCAAGGAACAGCATTACCAGGGCCACATGGGTGGAAATCTGCTGTTCGAGCAACCAGAGCAGAGCAACAAGGATTATACAGGGAACGAATATAAAAGCTTTTTTGGTTGGCTTGGGATAACGGAGGCTGCTCACCTGCAGTGATATAAAAACGAATATCCCCACCAGGAAAATGGCGGCGAACCATCCCTGGTCAAGGGACAAATACGCAGCTAAGGGCGATTGTGTCCCCGAGGCCTGGCTTAGAAAGACAAAAAGAGCCACCCATGCAGCATTGGCAGTAATGGGCAGTCCGGCATAGCCTGCCTGTCCGCGGTAAGGATCCTTGACTTTGAATCTTGCCAGCCTGACAACTCCGGACAGCGCCACGGCCGAAGGCAGAAGCACGCGCCACACAGCCTCTGTTGCCTGTAAAGTTACCGCGAAAATAAGGACTGCAGGCGCAATGCCGAATGCCGTCAGGTCAACGTATGTATCCAGTTCAGCCCCGAAATCGCTGCTGGCGTTGAGCCATCTGGCGAGATTGCCGTCCAATCCATCAAGGATCATGGCAAGCATTATCAGTTGTGAAGACAGACAATACAGTCCGGATTTGCCGCTTTGCATTCCTTCAATTGTTACCAGTATGCTTAGGAAACCAGCCAGCATAGCCAGCAGGGTTACGATAGTAGGAGTTATCTGTCGCCAATTCATACAGCGGATTGTAGCGGACTGCTTTGCATAATGCTAACCTGAATTATCCGGATGGCCTTAAAATTCAATGCGCGTCTTTTTTCGCTCTCCGCTTTCTCAAAAGCGAAACCGCCCGTTCAAAGTCTTCAGGCCATGGAGCGGTAATTTTCAAGTGATCCCCCAGGACGGGATGGCAAAACGACAAAGTCTCTGCATGCAGCATCTGTCTTAAAACCGGCGGGTTCAGTTGCGGTTCCTGGCGCCTGCTTCTGTACTGCCTGTCTCCGAGAATGTGATGGCCGATGGACTTGGCATGCACCCTGATCTGGTGTGTGCGTCCTGTCCTGGGATAAAATCTGACCAGCGAACAGTCGCCGTAATTTTCTTCAACATCATATCCGGTCTGGGCTTCTCTGCATGTCCTGAGGCTTGAACTGCTTTGTTTTCCGCGGGTATCTACGACTGCCATTTTTTTTCTATCGCTCCTGCTGCGGGTAATAGGCTTGTCGATATTTCCGCTAGGAGGTTCGGGAACGCCCGCTATAAGAGCGACATATTCCTTGCGCACACGGCTTTCCTTGAATTGCCGGGATAGTTTTTCCATTGTAACAGCGGTTTTTACGCATACGAGCGCTCCGGTTGTGTCTTTGTCGAGCCGGTGGACAATGCCGGGTCTTCGTTCATCTCCTATGCCGGCAAGATCGTTGCAATGATGCAACAGTGCGTTGACAATTGTTCCAGTGGCGCGTCCTGCCCCCGGGTGGACTACAATTCCTGCCGGTTTGTTGATTACTATAATTTCGGAATCCTCGAAGAGCACTTCAAGGGGAATATCTTCCGGGACCAGATCAACAGGCTTCGGTTCAGGGACAACGATTTCCACCGTTGTTCCCGGTATTGTTTTCCTGTGCGCAGAAGCCGTCCGGCCGTTGACAGTGACAAATCCTTTGTCTATTAATCTGCGGATCCTTGAGCGGGAAAACCCTTCCATTTTATCCGCCAGCCAGACATCCAGCCGTTCAGGCGAGCTTTCGGGTTTGACCTCGAATTTCATTACACCTGATCCTGAAGCTCCGCCTGTCGTCCTTTACCTGGAAACCTGAGCGCTACTATTCCGAGGAGGATGAGAAAGAGACTGGTTAACTGTGAAACCGTAAGTCCCATTATAAACATCTGGTGGTCTCCCCTGAGGAATTCGAGCAGGAATCGGCCGGGAGGATATGTGAAACAGTAAAGCGCCAGGATGCGTCCGCTCCGCATCCGGTCCCTGTTGGTGTAAGCCCGCAACAGGATAAAAAAGACCAGCAGATTGAACGCTGATTCGTAAAGCTGTACGGGGTGTACAGGAAGACTTTTAGCCGTGTATCGGGAGATTAATCCCATATCAACATGCCTGTGCCAGGCGTAACTTCCTGCGGGAAATCGCACGCTAAGAGGTCCGTGCCATATCTTGCCATAACAGCATCCGTTCAGAAAGCATCCGATTCTACCGAAGAAATGAGCCAGGGGCACCGAAACAACCACAAAATCCAGAAGTCCGCGTATGTCCTCGCTATGTCTTCGGGCGAATATAATCAGAGCAATACCCGACCCCAGGAATCCCCCGTAATAAACCAGTCCGCCTTCCCATATCATTATTATCTCTGCGGGGTTCTTTATGTATTGCGCCGGATTAGACAGAACGTAAGCCACTCTTGCGCCGAGCAAGCCCGAAAACATGATCCAGAACAGAAGATCCGAACAATAATTGAAATCGCGGCCTTCTCTCCGGGAAATAAAGGTCCAGTTAACCAGCCCGGCGAGGAATCCCGCAGCCATCATAACCCCGTACCATGTTATGGTTAACGGGCCTGCTTCAAACAATATCGGATGCATTGATAAACTCCCAAGGGCTAAGGCAAAATTTCATATAGACATATCCGTTACCTTCATATAACCTATAATCGTCAAGTTGAAGGGATGATCAAGAAGAAATAATGGAACCAGCGGACAGGTCTATAGATATTCAAACAGATCCGGTATCGGAGATCCACTGTAGCAACTGCAATTCTACCATTGATGTCGAAGGAATTGACCACTTTGTCAAGGTAGAATGCCCGGAATGCCACAGTATGGAAACTGTGCCCGCTCGGCTTGGGCAGTTTCTTCTTTTTGAACTGATTGGATCCGGGGGAATGGGCGGGGTGTTCCGGGCCCTTGACGAAACCCTGGGACGCATGGTGGCTATTAAGGTCATGCTCAAATCGTACGGCGATGACCTGGATTTTGTGGAAAAATTCAAAAAAGAAGCCCAGGCCACTGCTAAACTTAACCATCCCAACATTGTGCAGATCTATTCTTTCGGGCAGGAAAAGGGTCAGCTTTACATAGTAATGGAATTTATCGGGGGTAAGCGTTTCGACAAAATGGTGGAAGCCGGCCAACCAATTAACCCCCCGATGGTAATGAAAATAGGCATTGACGCGGCGCGAGGACTCAGCGCCGCGGAAGAAGCCGGCCTGATTCACGGAGATGTTAAACCAGAGAACATTCTGCTGGACGAGAAGATGCAGGCAAAAATAGTCGACTTCGGGATTGCCAGCGTAGCCAACGAGCAGGAAAGCGGTGGGATCTGGGGAACCCCGTACTATATAGCTCCTGAAAAAGTCAAGCGCCACAAAATCGATTCGCGCGCAGATATATACAGTCTAGGCGCGACCATGTACCATGCGCTTGCCGGCCAGCCGCCGTTTGAAGGCAAAACGCCCATTGAAGTTGTAAAAGCCCGTTTTGAGCAAGTCCCGCCGGATCTGCAGGAAGTATCTCCGCGGGTTACAAGAAAAATTGCGGAAATTATATCCCGAATGCTGCAGATCGAACCTGCCCGGCGTTACCCGACTTACGCTTCTGCAATAAGCGATATGAGGAAAGCGCTCAGGGAAATGGGCGATGATCGAAGCCTGGGCGGACGCAAGAAAGTCAAAACTGTCATAAGACGGAGAGGATCTTCCGGGCCGGGCAAAGGCTCCTTGCAGGCGCAGACAAAGAAAAATGTCGCAAAACTTTCGACTGAAACAACCGGCCGCAATGGCGAATTCACACCGACAGGCGATGCTCTGGCTGAATACCGGCAAAGGGCGCTGAACGGCGGCAAGGCCTCAAGAAAAAAGAAAGGCAAACAGGTAGGGTCCAAGGTGTTTCTATGGTTCATTCTTCTTATAGTTGTGCTTGGAGCCGCAGGAGGAGGCGCAGCTTACTTTATAACCAAACGGCAGAGAACCATCAGGGTCAGGAGAGAGTTTATAGCCCTTGCCAGGGCCAAGGACGCGTCCGCGAAAACATTCTCCGGCATTGCTGCGTCCGCGACCAACCTCAATAAACTGGCTGACAAAGCTACAGAACGAATTTCAACAGCCACGAACGCCGCTGTTTATGTGACCGGGGAACCCATAACAATTGCCCGGCCCTTGCCGCTCGAACCTGAAGAGAAAACCGAAGGCGAAGATGAAGCCATAGAAGACGCTGCGGAACAAGACATTGACGAAGAAAAGGCGGCCGAAGCCAGCGGGGAAGAAACAGAAGAACCTGAACAACCCGATGAACCCGAAGGGCCGCCTGGCATAATGAGCAGAGCGGATATTGAAAGGGGTCGCAAAAGTCAGGAAGGCTCTGGAAAAAAGACGGAGGAGGAACCCGAGGAAAAGGAAGAACAGGAAAAGGAGCCGGAAGAAGAGCCTGAGCCGGCTGAAAAAGAGCCCGAAGTTGTCGAGTTAACCAGAGAGATAGTCGAATCTGCCAATCGCGTTATCGTTTTATCGACCGAAGGCAAATCCATATTAGAGGCTTCCGCTGCGATGCAGAAAGATGTTGAGGAAGCAGCAACATCTATCAAGGCCCGGAAGCTCGAGGGCATGCTTGAAATCAATATGAAAAAGCTGGAGTCAATTCTGGCTGAAGCAAAAAATCTGTTTGAGCAGACCGATGAACCGCTTGAAAAGATCAGGGAAATAAGAAAAAAAGAAAACGAACTGAGGGCTGCCAGGGAAAAAGCCAGTCTCGAAGCCGAACGCAGGGCCCGGGAAGAAGCCGAGCGGCTTCGCAAACAGAAAGAGCGGGAATCAAGGATACGGCGCGAGCTTGAGAATGCCCGCGGAGCCCTGCGCGAAGCGCGCCGCATGCTTAATTCCCATGAATACGGCAAGGCCGTCAAAAACCTTTCAAAAGAAAAATCCTCTTACACCACAGAAGAAGGCAAAGCCGCATTTAACATCGTCATCCAGCGTTACAGGCTGCTGGAGGATACCAAAGAATACATTATAAAACGTCTCAGCGAAAAACCCATGGCGTGGGGATGGTTGCGGGGGGGCGGACAGCGTGAAGATGTGCTTGGCGCAAATAAGAAGCATATCCTGTTGAAGAATCGCAAAGTTCCCTGGCACCAGGTAGACGCCAGGCAAATGCTGGGCTTTATTAACTACTATCTTGCGCGAAAGGACACCATGACTCTCAGGCAGATAGGTAAATACAGCCTTGGCGCAGCGGTATTGAGTAAAGAACACGGCGCGGACAAAAACGCAGACGAATTTCTTGCCAAGGCGCTTACGAATTATCCGAGAATTAAGGATCAAGCGGATGTCGTCATGGCCGATGTGCTCGAAGAAGGTGAATGATGCAGACTTTTTTACGGGTTAACCCGCATATCTCACAGAATTTCGTAACGAGAGCGTGGAGAGTGCTGCTGCGGGGGTGCAAATTGATAAAACGCCGGAGCAGCCGTATAGACATACTGCAATCTGGCGTTTTGCCAATTCGTGCCGTCGCAGTGGCGCTATCTGCGCTCGCAGCAGGAATTTTGTGAGATATGCGGGTTAACGCTGATCCGGTCGGTCCGGATCAATTCTGAAACTGACAGCATCAACTTTCTCACACCCGAATTTATCCTGTACGCTCTTCAGAATCGTGTTCTTCCAATATCTCGACAACTCATTGAGCCAAACAGAACTGTCGACAAAAATAACAAGCCGTTTTCCGTCAATTCTTCCCGGGCGGGAGTGCTTTGACACCGACTCGCCTACCAGCGCAGGCCACTTGCTGTGCAGTTTTTCAAGCCATGATGCAGAGCGAGGTTCCAGACCTTCCATAAGGCTCCTGATTGTATTTGCCATGGAATAAACTTCTTCAGGTTGTTGTCCTGTTTCATCGCGAGCGATCCTGCACCTTTCGCGCTCTACGGCCCACCGTCCTTTTTGCATGCCGCTTGCATTTCTTTTTTGCCTTGTCATACCGGCCTTTCGCGCAGATTCAGAGTTTGTGCGGTTATTTTCATAACTATTAAACCATCAGTTCTGTCTTCCATCAACGCTATATCCGCAGCGCATTCATTTCGGCTGTCATCAGGTGAAAATGGGACGCATGTCCGGCGATCGGCGCATCTAGTCCGCATATCTCACGGAATTTCGTGGCGCGAGTGTGGAGAGCTGCTGCGCTCGCAGCAGAAATTCCGCGAGATATGCGGGATAGGGTAATTCGCTCCGAAAAAAAGTTGCGTTTAGTCATCAGGAAACCTATTATTGTAACTGATGTAAGGATCAAATAAAAGTTGAGAAATGGCTTTATCTGGCGGCGCTGTATAAGCGCGAAAGATTTTACTTCCTGCTTTCTCCCGGCCTGAATACAGATTCTCGATTGTGCCCTGTACTTGAAGGCCGGCTTAAAGATCAGCATGGAAGGCCGAAGTTAAAATGACGAAAAGAGGCAAACATGATTAAGAGAAAAATAACTTTGTTTACACTGACCGGCCTGTTTCTTTCAACGTTCTTCTGCCTTGCCGAAGAGCAGGCAAAAAAGAAGGTTATCCTCAGCAACAGAACGTTCTGGCGTTTCTGCACAATGCGGGAGACCGACGAAGTTGTAGATAAAGCGGGGAACATTGTTCACGGGTCTGTCTGGCACGATTTTGACAGTTGGACGGATTTCCCCGCCTGGTTTTCGAAAAATCCGGATAAGCCAACCCTGGCCAGAGAACGATGGAATATTCGCAAGATTCCGGAGGATGAAGTTATAAGGTTGCCTTCAGACATACCTTCGGACTGGATGCGACCGGAATTTAACGACAGCGACTGGCTGCGAGCGACTGGGCCAATGCTTGCAGGTCACTTTTCCACTGACCAGGGCTGGAAGCTGATCCTGATGCGCGGCGCTTTCAAGGTAGAAGATCCGGCCAGGGCAAAGGATTTGAAAATCTCCCTGAAATTTCGAGGCGGCGCGGTGGTCTATCTGAACGGCAAAGAGATTATGCGCAAGCATATGCCAGAAGGTCCGGTCACTATTTCCACACCGGCAAATCCCTATTCCGAGGAAACCGACTTTATGGATGACGGTTTTCTTGTGCCTTTCACCACGTATGATAGGAGCGAGCGGGCAAGAGCGAATTTGTCCAAGGATGTGCGCGACCGTATAGCCCTTCGCACCAGAGAGATTTCCGAGGCGCCTATTCCTGTCTCAGAATTGCGTAAAGGTATCAACGTGCTGGCCGTGAGTCTTCATCGGGCGCCGACGCCGGCCAAACGCTACATGACGGTAAAGAAAGGCAAGACATCAATACACAAATCTCTCTGGTGGCAACGGCTGGGACTGAGGTCCATCCAGATAAAAAGCGCACCCGACGCAGCCGTTGTTCCAAATATTGACCCTAAACCCGGGCTCGGTTTTAAGCGGTGGAACCAGAGCATTGTTCAGGATGTCAAGGTCTCTGATTATCCTGATCCGTTTGATTCTCCCAATCCGATTCAAATCGTAGCCACACGCAACGGCGCTTTCTCCGGGCAAATCGTTGTCGGCGACGACAAGCCGATCAAAGGATTGCAGATTGATGTTTCCGATCTGAGCGGAACCGGCGGCTCTATCTCGAAGGAAGCCATCCAGATCCGCTACGGCCGTCCCGATGGTCACCGCGGCTCTTTCGATTCGCTTGAAGAAGACGCGCCTTCTGAAGTTCCCGTAAGGGGCAAATACAATCGTTCTGTGCAACCAGTATGGGTTACCGTGCGAACGCCTTCGGATATTCCTTCGGGCTTGTATAACGGGGAAGTTATGATACGAGCCGAAGGCATTGAGCAGCGCAAGGCGAAACTGCAGATTAGAGTAAGCGGATGGAACATGCCCCCGGCCAAGACTTTTACGACACGACTGGATATAATCCAGTCGCCGGAAAGCGTGGCGTTGGCTTACGATGTTCCCTTGTGGTCAAACGAACACTTTGCCTTGTTGGATAGATCTTTTTCGCTTCTCGGGGAACTGGGAAGTGACACCCTATACATTACATGCATCAGGCGCACTCATTTCGGAAACGAGCACGCTATGCTTCGCTGGGATCGTGATGAAAATTTTGAGCTGCAGCCGGACTTTACAGTGGTGGAGAAATATCTGGATCTGGCCATGAAACACATGGGCCGGATTCCGGGTGTTATTCTGTATTGCTGGGAGCCGCCATACAGCCAGGGCCATGCAGGCGGCTCAGGGCGGGCAGGCAAAATTCATGACAAACCAATACTTTATAGTCTTTACGATCCTGAGACCGGAGAATACACAGGCGCGCGCGGACCGGCATGGGGCACAGCTGAAGCCAGAGTATTCTGGAAGAAGGTCAGTGACGGAATGCAGGAGGCGCTTGAAAAGCGCGGGCTCGCCGATTCGATGATGTTCGGGTTGGCGGGGGATCATCGCCCGACTAAACAGGCAATGGACGATATTTCCAACGGAGTCAAGGACGCCAGATGGGCGATTCATTCCCATTACCGCTGTGAGCAGTGGCAGGGCTATCCGATGGGGTTGTTCAATGCGCTGTGGGGGGTCGGTTGCGATCCCACTGATCCGGATCGTGGCTATGGGCTCGGATGGACCAATCCCAAGTGGATGTCCTATTACCCGCGCAATAACCTGAAGGTGTCGAGCACGCTCACAAAATATCGCTGCATGATTGAAGCCTGGATTGGAGCGTATAGCTCCAAGTGGCCCGCTGTTGCCACTGGCGAAGGCATAAGGGGGCTTGGCCGGATGGGCGCCGATTTCTGGAAAGTACTTGGGCAAGGAAGAAGCCGCTACACCATGGCCGGCCGCTACCCTGAATCGGCATGGGGGCAGTTGAGTTTGAATTTCGGAGTTCCCCGCATCCTGGGGGAAGGTAAAACCGGCCCGGTTGCAACAGTGCGCTCAGAAGCATTCCGCGAGTCGGTGCAGGAAATTGAAGCGCGGATATATCTTGAGAAAGCCTGGCTTGATCCGCGGGCGCCCCAGATCATTGGCGAAGAGCTTGTAAGTGACATTCGCAAACTGCTGGACACACGCATTCGTATCCTGAACATAACAGCCAGTCAAGGCGACGCTGCCGCAGCCTGGTTCATCAGCTCCGGATGGAAAGAGCGAAATCAGAGTCTTTTTGATCTTGCAGCCAGAGTACAGAAAAAGTATGGAAACAAGGAGCCGGATCCGGATTTGGAACGAAAGAATAAAGAGGAGGAAGCTGAATAATGAGAAAGACTGGAATGAGAATCGGTGTAAGCCTGTTGTTGGGCTTGTTTTTATTGAGTTCGGCGGACGGGCAAGTTGAATTGACGGTTGACAACAGTCACGACGCGGAATTGAAAAACGCGTTGGTTACAGGCGGGGTTCCGTTTAAAAAAGGAGAGCTCAAGGATGTTTCAGGCCTGGGTGTGCAGTTTAACGGCAAAGGTGTTCCAGCACAGTTCAGAACAACCGCTCTCTGGGATGACGGGTCGGCTCGCTGGGTTTTGGTTCACACCCAGATCCCTATTGGATCGAAGGGAAGCGCTGAGCTTTCGCTGTCGACCCAAAGCAATCCCTCGCCTTCTTCGCCAGTGGAAATAAAGAATAATGATGACGCCATTGCTGTTTCCACGGGGCCGCTCGCCTTGCTTATGAATAAGAAGAAGCCTGGTTTTGTGCATTCTTTGCGGGTTGACGGGAAAGAACTTCTTACGGGCGCGGGCAAGGGCGTGGTTCTTGTGACAGAGGACGGTAAGACGGTTCAAGGTTCGGCTCCGAGTGAAGTGATAATTGAGGAATCTGGTCCCATGCGGGCTGTGGTCTGCCTGAAAGGCGGGTTTCCCGGTGTTCACAAGGATATGCTCAAGTATACCGCGCGCCTGTATCTGTATGCCGGACGCAAGGTTGTTAAAACCCATTTCTGGCTGGAGAACTATGGCGCCGATGGACATGGCAAGGACGCTAAACCCGAATGGTTTGCCTTTGAAGCAATGGGTCTTGACTTCGGCCTGGGGTTGGGTGATTCGATAACTGCAGAGTGCGAAGGCGTAAAAGGCTCCGGAGCGTTCAAGGTTTTTCAGTCTTGCGAGCGGGGGGATAAGAAACCTTATTTCACCTATGATAATTTCACTTATCAGGTCACCCATAACGGCGAGGCTTTGAAAACAGGAAAGCAGACCGACGGGCTTGTTCGTCTTACGGGGGACAATGGAAGTTTGAACGTCGGGATTCGGAATTTCTGGCAGAATTATCAGAAAGCCATCGAGAAGGACGGCAAACATCTCATGGTATGGCTCTGGCCTGAGGGGGGACAGTGGCCGCGCACCAAGGCATACACTTATCGCATCAGACGTTTGAAAGGCATAATTAAGGAAGGCAAATATCTTTTGCCCGGTTCAGCCCAGAAGGGACATGAGTTCATTCTCGATTTTTCCGGCGGCTCACTGGAGAAGACAGCCGCAGATCTAGATGGTCCGATATTTCCAAGAGCTGAAGGAAAATATTATACTTCTACGGAAGCGATTCCCGAATTCTTTGTTGGCGAAAGAATTACAACAGGGAACAAGTTCTGCGATTTCAAATTGCGGAATTGTCTGAACATGAGCAGCAGGGCCTTTAATCCGGAAGCTCCGGACAGTATATATCAAGCGCGGAAAGAAACAAAAACTTTTCATATAGGTTCATATCACGTCAATCAGAACTACTGGTATGGTTGGATGGATTTCGGGGACATATCCCTTTATGGCGTGGGCCAGATATCTCTTAGTTCCGACTGGCCTTTGCTGGCAATGTTTGAGTATCTCAGAAACGGGGATCCTGGCGCATGGCGCATGGCGCGCCAGATGGCGCATCACCGGATAGATGTTGACCAGTACTGGTCTGATCGTGACCCTCCCATTATGAATGGTGTCCAGAGCGGCAACGTGTGGCCTTCTCATCATGCCAATGGGAGAGGGGGCGGATACGCGCCCGGAGGCACATTTATTGCCGGTCCCGCGCTATGGCACATGTTGACTGGAGAGCCCAAGGCGAAAGAAGCCAGTTTGCGTAGCGCCGAAGGGCTTGTGCGGGCATGGAAGATAATTAATAAAAAGAAGGTCTATGGAGGAGGACGAAAGGCTGATATGGCCCAGAACGGATGGACAATCAACAGCTTCTGCGCGGCGTATGAACTGACCGCCGACAAACGCTGGTTGGATGAAGCCATGAAACTTTTCGACGCCAATGTTGTGCCAAAGTGGAAAAGCCTTGGGCCGCATCTGCATTCTCCGGGTAAAGGCCAGATTCGGGGGCAGAGCTATATTGGTGAAGACAGGAAGTACTGCCATGCCATCGGGCCGCTGTGCAATCTTCACAGGTTAACCGGAAACGAGAAGGTGCTGGAGCTGTTAACCGCCGGCTGCGAGAAGGAATTGTCATCGAGTACCTTTTATGATGCGCCGGTCTTTCTTGCCGGGCTCTATTCCTATGTTGGCGCTGTTGCCGATAACGCTGAGTTCATGAAAACCGCGGTGAAGAAATTCGCGTTGGGTTTTCCGGAATCAAAAAATCCGCCTATATTCATGCCCGAGAACAAGACCTGGGCAGGACGCGCTGCCATGATGATGCGGGCTGGCGCGATTATGGAATACGGGTTTTTGAAAGCCGCACAGAAGGATTGAGAGGCCAGCGGCTCAACGCAAATGCCGACATATAGGCTAGTGTATGCAACGATACTATGGCAGCGAAGACATGTATACGCATGTCTTGGCCCAGATGAAGGAGGAAGAGAACCATGTTCAGGCATATTCTTTGTGGATTTATAGTAATGCTGATAATGGCAATCCCGTTGTCGAACAGTTCAGCTATTGAAGTCAAACTCACCGTTGAGGAGCGCCTTGGTGTTGCCCGAAAAAACGAACCGGTAACCAGCGGTATTCCGCTTCCAAAAGGAGCGGTCACCGACATTGATGAACTGGGGCTCTTTGACGACGAGGGCAAGCCTGTGCCGGCCCAGTTCGGTGTTGCCACAAGGTGGTGGGAAGATCGTTCTCTCAAATGGGTGCATGTTGATTTTCAAGCCAGCCTGTCGGCGCATGAGAAACGCAACTATGTTTTGAAGGATAACGCTGGAAAAGCCGCAAAAACGGCTGTCCCTGCTGAAACAGTCAGCGTGTCCAAAACTGACAACGGGTACGAAGTGAACACGGGAGCGATCAGGTTTCGTGTCAAGGCCAGGGGTTTTGACGGGTTTGACGGAGTCTGGCTGGGCGACACCCAACTTATTGCGCCGGGCAAGGGCAGTATAGTTGTCCGGACGCCAGAAGGCGACTTTTCTCCTCAATCGTGTCCTGATACGGAAATCAGTATTGAGGAACAAGGTCCGATGAAAACCGTTCTTCTGGTCAAGGGCCGCAATACCGCATCTGATGGATCGGGTTATGCCATGGATTACAAGTGCCGTTTCTACGCTTACGCGGGCTGTCCCCTGGTGCGTGTTGTGTATACTGTGGAAAACCGCAAAGGCAAGGTGGGCGACGTGGTCCGCGTTTCCGACTGGCGTGTGGGCATCCCTGTTGTCGCTGGAAAAAAGGCGCGTTGTCGATTTGGCCTGGATCAGAAAGATGTCGAAGCAGATCAGAAAGCCGGACCCGCTGTAGAGGTTCTTCAGACCCATAGTTATGCCTTTCATAACCTGGAAAAAGAGATTTCCGGCGATCCGCACAAAGAAGAACCGCCATGGCTGGGGGCTGTTGATGTATCGGGTTCCGCTGGCGGGGTGACTGTTGGGGTCAAGGACTTCTGGCAGATGTGGTCAAAGTATTTGAAGGTCGATCCCTCCGGCAGGATTGATATAGGGCTATGGACCGACCGTGTTCTCCACAAGGGCGACACCACGTTGGTCGATGAGAATGGATGCGCTGAGATTTTTGCCGGTATAGCCCGCACCCACGAGCTGTTTTTCCATTTCCACGATGGGACCCGGTCAGATCCGATAAAGGCGCTCGCCTCAATGCGAGAGCCGCTTTTTGCCAGGTGCGAGCCCGCATGGTATTGTCAGGGGACCAGAGTTTTCGGGGATCTGAGCGAAGCTGATCAGGACGTATATGATCAACGCTGGCGCGATCGGGTTGAAGCTCTAAACGTTTATGCGCGCGGTTCGGTAAAGAAACCTCTAGAAAGATGGCGCACTAAACGCTATGACAATGTGGACAGCTTCGGACTGTTAAGCTGGGGCGACGGAGTGGAATGGTTTGACCACAAAGGGGAGCTGCCTGAACATGTGCACTGGGAGGGCGGTTATTACGACTATATGCACAGCATACTGCTCAACTTTGCGCGCACAGGCGATCTGTTCTATTTATGGACTGCCAATCGGATGATCAGTCACAATGCCGATGTGCATCATTGCCATCACGACAGATTTCCGGGCAACAGCCGTTACTGTCCCAGTCTGGAACATATCCGGAGCCCCAAGCCGTCACGGCCGCCGAACATTTCCCCCACGTTTAATCACTGGAAGAACCTGAGCGCGTTCGAGCGTTGGTATTTGCTGGGAGATCACCGCGCCCTGGAAGCGGCTTTGGAGATCAGCCAACACGCCATAAGGTTGGGCAACAACGGGATCAGTTTTGGACAGCCGCGTTCGATCTGTCATGGGATCCTTGGCTTATGGGCCGTATATGAAGCTACTGGAGAGAAGAAATATAAGGATGCTCTTTCGGATTACGCCAGAACAACAGCCAGGAAGATTGTAGAAGGAAAAAAGATGCGCAGCGGAGCATGGCAGCGGGGCATGGCTATACAGGGGCTGTGCATGTATGT